>NZ_JBEXLA010000037.1:0-109671 GCF_040609715.1 Streptomyces sp. NPDC004610
CCGACGTCCTCTTCGCCATGCTCCGAGACGGCACCTACTACGATCCCCAACCTGCCCCATCACCTTGACCAAACCCATAGGGGCACCCCCCCGTCATTCCGCCTGGAGGACCAGGAGGGCGAGGTCGTCCTCCGGGGCGCCGCCGCCGAAATCGTGGACCAGGCGCCTGATCCGCTCGGCGATCAGTTCCGCGTTCAGCCCGGCGCAGCCGGACAGCGCGGTGGCCAGTCCGTCGCCGTCGTCGAACTGGCGGGAGCCGCTGCGCCGCTCGGTGACCCCGTCGGTGACGCACAGCAGCGTGTCCCCGGGCCGCAGCGCGAAGGTCTCGCTGGTGTACGTCTCGTCCTCCACCACCCCGAGCAGGGTCTGCGGCACGGCGGCGGTGCGGACGCTGCCGTCGGGCCCCAGCAGCAGCGGCAGCGGATGCCCGGCGGAGGCGAGGGTGCAGCGGACCCCGCCGTCGAACGGCGTCAGCTCGCCGTAGAGGAGGGACAGGAACCGGGTCTGGGGGCCGTCGAAGGGGGCGACCGGACCGGCGAGGGCGCGGGCCGCGGCGTCGGCGGCCTCGGTGGCGTCGTCCAGGAGGAGCTGGTTGAGGCGGTCCAGGACATCGGCGACCCGGTAGCCCTCGCGGGCCAGCAGCCGCAGCCAGGGCCGGGCCAGCCCGATGACGACGGCCGCCTCGGGCCCCTTGCCCTGCACGTCGCCGACCGCGAAGCACCAGCGGCCGTCACCGGCCGGGAAGAGGTCGTAGAAGTCACCGCTGGGGCCGCCCTTGTCGCACGGCTCGTAGACGAGGGCGCTGCGCACGCCGGGGATCTCGGCGACCGCGCCGGGCAGCAGTCCGCGCTGGAGCACGGCACTGATGGTGGCCTGCCGGGCGTACTGGCGGGCGGCGCCGATGGCGAGCGCGACCCGGCGGCCGAGATCCTCGACCAGTCCGACGACCTCGTCGGGGAAGCGGGGGCCGCCGCACCGCCCGATCACCAGCGTCCCGAGCGGCCGTCCGCCCGCGACCAGCCGGTACGCCAGTGCCGTGCCCTGGGTGCCCTGCACGCCGGGCCCGCCGAGGTTCTGGCCGGGCCAGGGGTAGGGCTCGGGGCCGCCCGGCATCCCGGTGCCGGCCAGCGGCGGTTCCTTCTCCAGGGCCCGGCGGAGTTCCTCGATCCGGTCCTCGCTGCCGTGCCAGACGCGGGCCAGCCGGGCGCCGGGCGGGGTGTCGCCCCAGCCGCGGCCCATGGCCTCGTCCTCCAGCCAGATCGCGCACCAGTCGGCGAGGCGGGGGACCAGGAGCTGTCCGGTGAGCGCGGCAACGAGATCCTCGTCGAGCTGTCCGGCGAGCAGATCGGACGCCTCGGCGAGAAACGTCAGCGCGCCCCGGCCGAGCCAGTCGCGGTCGCCGTCGCCCCGGCGGGGCTCGGGCGCGAGCAGCGCGGCGAGACCGGGTCCGCGCGGATCGTCGTACGGCTCGATCTCCTCGGCGGGGAGGCGGGACCAGACGGTCTTGCCGCCCCGGCGGTAGGTGACGCCCCACTCCTCGGAGAGCGCGGCGACCATGCGCAGGCCACGGCCGTACTCGGGGGTGTCGTCGGCGGGGCCCTCGCGCGGGGCGCGGGACGGGTGGTGGTCGCTGACCTCGACATGGAGGTCGCCGGAGACGATGTCGAGACGGCAGGCCAGCTCGATGTCCGTCCCGGCGTGGATGACGGCGTTCGTCACCAGCTCGCTCACCACGGCGAGGGTGTCGTCGACCTGCCGCGGCCCTCCCCCGCGCAGCTCCCGCGCACCCCACTCGGTGAGCGCGGCCCGGACGAGACCCCGAGCGGCCCCGGGGGCGAGCGGACCGCCGCACAGGGTGGCCCGCAGGGTGAGATCGGACGGGTTCGGATTCGCGGGATCGGACGGGGATGGGGTGGCGGGATCGGACGGGGATGGGTTGGCGGGATCGGGCAGGGACGGATTCGTGGGGTCGGACAGGGACGGGTTCGCGGGGGCGGCGGGGAAACCGGGGTCGCGCGGGGGCGGTACGGGCGCGTCTCCGCACCCTCCGCACCCCCCGTACCCCCCGCTCCCCGGCCCCACGCTCTCCCGTTGCGCCGGAATGGCCCCCATGGGCAGCTCCCCGAACAGCTCGGACGAATCCCCGCGATCGATGCCGACAGGGTGACAGACCGATCCCGTTCATAAGCGCCGAGTTACCGAAGTGGGCCGGGTTGAGTGAGTTCCCGGGCGAGGGGGTGCATGAAAGCGGCCGGATTCGACTGCGGAAGGGGTGTCCTCCGGTCAAGTTCGTGCCCCGCGTCGAAAGGGGCCGACGGGGGACCGACAGGGGGCGGCAGAGGGCGACGGGGGGGGCGACGGGATCGATGGGGGTCGGCAGGGGTCGGCAGGGGTCGGCTCGGGCGACCGGCCGGCTACTTCTCGCGCGCCCCCTCGTACATCTCCTCCAGCAGATGCCGGTACTCCCGCTCCACCACCGGCCGCTTCAGCTTCAGGCTCGGGGTGATCTCGCCGTGCTCGATGTCCAGATCCCTCGGCAGCAGCCGGAACTTCTTGATCGTCTGCCAGCGCTGGAGCCCGGCGTTGAGCTGCTGGACGTACCCCTCGACCATCGCCACGGTGGCGGGGGCGGCCACCACCTCGGCGTAGGAGCGGCCCTCCAGGCCGTTCTCCTTGGCCCACTGGAGGAGGGAGACCTCGTCGAGGGCGATCAGGGCGGTGCAGTAGTTCCGGTCGGCGCCGTGGACCAGGATGTTGGAGACGTAGGGGCACACCGACTTGAAGGAGCCCTCGATCTCGGTCGGCGCGATGTATTTGCCGCCGGAGGTCTTGAAGAGGTCCTTCTTGCGGTCGGTGATCCGCAGATAGCCGTCGGGCGACAGTTCCCCGATGTCGCCGGTGTGGAACCAGCCGTCCGGCTCCAGCACCTCGGCGGTCTGCTCGGGCAGCCCGTGGTAGCCCTCCATGATGCCGGGGCCGCGCAGCAGGATCTCGCCGTCCTCGGCGATCCGGACCTCGGTGCCGGGCAGCGGCTTGCCGACCGTGCCGGTGCGGTACGCCTCACCGGGGTTCACGAAGGACGCGGCGGAGGACTCGGTCAGCCCGTAGCCCTCCAGGATGTGGATGCCCGCGCCGGCGAAGAAGTAGCCGATCTCCGGGGCCAGCGCCACCGACCCCGACACACAGGCGCGCAGCCGCCCGCCGAAGGCGTCCCGCAGCTTGGCGTAGACGAGCCTGTCGGCGACCTTGTGCTTGGCGGCGAGCCCGAACGGCACGCTCGCCGACCCGGTGCGCCGGAAGTTGTCCTGGGAGACCTTGGCGTACTCCCGGGCGATCCCGGCCGCCCACTGGAAGATCTTGAACTTGGCGGGCCCGCCCGCACGGGCCTTCGCGGCGACCCCGTTGTAGACCTTCTCGAAGATCCGGGGCACGGCGGCCATGTACGTCGGCCGCACCACGGGCAGATTCTCGATGATCTTGTCGACCCGGCCGTCGACGGCGGTGACGTGCCCGACCTCGATATGTCCCGAGGTGAGCACCTTGCCGAAGACATGCGCGAGCGGCAGCCACAGGTACTGGACGTCGTCCTTGTCGGTCAGTCCGGTGGCGGCGATGGCCTTCGCCATATAGGACCAGTTGTCGTGCGGCAGGCGGACGCCCTTGGGGCGGCCGGTGGTGCCGGAGGTGTAGATCAGGGTGGCGAGCTGGTCCTTGGTGATGGCGCCGACGCGCTTGGTGACCAGGTCGGGGTCCTTCTCCAGCCGGGCGGCGCCGCGCGCCTCCAGATCGGCGAGGGTGAGCACATGGTCGTCGGCGGTGTCCACGCCCTCGGCGTCGATCACCACGACATGGGTCAGCTCGGGCAACTCGGCGCGCTTCTCGACCGCCTTGGCGAGTTGCTCGGCGTTCTCCGCGATCAGCACCCGGCTGCCGGAGTCGGCCAGGATGAACGCCGATTCACCGGCGTTGGTCTGCGGGTAGACGGTGGTGGTGGCGGCGCCGGCGCACATGATGCCGAGGTCGGCGAGGATCCACTCGATCCGGGTGGCGGCGGCGAGCGCGACGCGTTGTTCGGGCTCGACGCCGAGTTCGATCAGTCCGGCGGCGATGGCGTAGACCCGCTCGGCGGTCTGCGCCCAGGTCAGCGACTTCCAGTCGTCCGGACCCTGACCGGAGGCGGCGGGCACGGGGTGGCGGTACGCCTCGGCGTCCGGCGTGGCCGAGACCCGCTCCAGGAAGAGGCCCGCGACGGACGGCGGCCGGTTCTCGATCAAGGTCTGTGTGTCGGTCACGACGTCCTCCGGGGCGGCTGTTGTCATCGCTCACCCGTTCCTACCCACGCGCTCTTGTTTAACTCGCGAGTAACTAGCGGGCAGGGACAGAGTAGAGGTCGACCGGCCAGCGCGTAAGGCTCCGCGTTGGGTGAGTTGGTGGGGGGGTGGTCTTGGCGGGGGGGCCAGGGCTGGGGGCGCTGGGGGGAGGGGGGTCAGTGCCGGGGGGCAGCGCCGGGGGGAGTGCCGGGGGCCAGCGCCGTCGAAGACAGGGGTCCACCATGGCCGGGGTGTGGGGCGTCCATGGCCGGGGGGGGGAGGGACGGGGCGTCCATGCCTGGGGCGGGGCCTCCACTGCCGAGTGCCGGGCCTCCAGTGCCGGGCGGTGAGGCGTCCACGCTCGGGGAGGGTGGGGTGCCCGCTCCCGCACCGGGGGCGGGCACCCCACGCCCGCGGGCCGGGGCGTTCGCTCCCGGGTAGGCCGACGGCCGTGGCTTTCGGGGCGGGCGAGGGCCTTGTCTTGTCGGGGCGAGGAGGGCTTTCACCGCCCGGGGCGGGGGGGCTTCGCTCCCGGGGCGGGGAGGGGCCTTCACCTCCGGAGCCGGGCCGAGGGCGGTTGCACCGGGACGGGCCGAGAGAGGGCGCTCCCAGGACGGACGGAGGCGTATCGCCCCGGGACGGACGGAGAGGTACCGCCCCCGGGACAAGCCGAGGACGAACGCTCCCGTAAACGAGCCAGGTGGGCGCCGCCACGGACCAGGCCACACCTGCAACAGACCGGGGCCGCCACGCCCGTCACGGGCCAAGGCCACCACCCCGCTGGGACGGGACAAGGGACTACCACCTGCACGACGAACGGAGAGGAATCGCCCCGGGGACGGCCCCAGAACGGACGCTCCCAGGTCGGCACCTCCGGAATAAACCGGGGGCACCCCCGCAACAGACCAGGGCCACCACGCCCAGAACAGGCCAAGGCCACCACCCCCGCAACCGGCCGGAGGCCCACCGCACAGGCGTGCGACAGGCCCCCGGCAAGATCAGCGGAGCGCCCCCGCTACCTCTCTACTTCTTCGCCTTCGCCGAAGACCCGTCGTCGCTGGAGAGCACCGCGATGAACGCCTCCTGCGGTACCTCCACCGCGCCCACCATCTTCATCCGCTTCTTGCCCTCCTTCTGCTTCTCCAGCAGCTTCCGCTTACGGGAGATGTCACCGCCGTAGCACTTGGCGAGGACGTCCTTGCGGATGGCGCGGATGGTCTCGCGGGCGATCACCCGGGAGCCGATGGCGGCCTGCACCGGCACCTCGAAGTTCTGCCGCGGGATCAGTTCCTTCAGCTTGGCGACCAACCGGACCCCGTACGCGTACGCCTGGTCCTTGTGGGTGATCGCGGAGAACGCGTCGACCTTGTCGCCGTGCAGCAGGATGTCGACCTTGACCAGGGACGACGCCTGCTCGCCGGTGGGCTCGTAATCCAGCGAGGCGTAACCGCGGGTCTTGGACTTCAGCTGGTCGAAGAAGTCGAAGACGATCTCCGCGAGCGGCAGCGTGTAGCGGATCTCGACCCGGTCCTCGGAGAGGTAGTCCATCCCGAGCAGGGTGCCGCGCCGCGTCTGGCACAGCTCCATGATCGCGCCGATGAACTCGGTCGGCGCGAGGACGGTGGCCCGCACGACCGGCTCGTAGACCTCCTCGATCTTGCCCTCGGGGAACTCGCTCGGGTTGGTGACGATGTGCTCGACGCCATCCTCCATGATCACCCGGTAGACCACGTTGGGCGCCGTCGCGATCAGGTCGAGGCCGAACTCGCGCTCCAGCCGCTCCCGGATCACATCGAGGTGGAGCAGCCCGAGGAAACCGACGCGGAAGCCGAAGCCGAGCGCGGCGGAGGTCTCCGGCTCGTAGACCAGGGCGGCATCGTTGAGCTGGAGCTTGTCGAGGGCCTCGCGCAGCTCGGGGTAGTCGGAGCCGTCCAGCGGATACAGGCCCGAGAAGACCATCGGCTTCGGGTCCTTGTAGCCGCCGAGCACCTCCGTGGCGCCCTTGTGCTGGCTGGTGACGGTGTCACCGACCTTGGACTGGCGGACGTCCTTCACCCCGGTGATCAGATAGCCCACCTCGCCGACGCCGAGCCCGTCGGCCGGGAGCATCTCGGGCGAGTTGGTGCCGATCTCCAGCAGCTCGTGCGTGGCGCCGGTGGACATCATCCGGATCCGCTCACGCCGGTTGAGCTGGCCGTCGATGACCCTGACGTACGTCACCACACCGCGATACGAGTCATAGACCGAGTCGAAGATCATGGCGCGGGCGGGCGCGTCCTTGACGCCGACCGGCGGCGGGACCTCGGCGACCACCTTGTCCAGCAGCGCCTCCACACCGAGCCCGGTCTTGGCGGAGACCTTCAGCACGTCGTCCGGGTCGCACCCGACCAGATTCGCCAGCTCCTCCGAGAACTTCTCGGGCTGCGCGGCCGGCAGGTCGATCTTGTTGAGCACGGGGATGATCGTGAGGTCGTTCTCCATCGCCAGATAGAGATTGGCGAGGGTCTGGGCCTCGATGCCCTGGGCGGCGTCGACCAGGAGGACCGTGCCCTCGCAGGCGGCGAGGGACCGCGAGACCTCATAGGTGAAGTCGACGTGCCCGGGGGTGTCGATCATGTTGAGGATGTGCGTGTTGGTCTTGTCGTGGGTCGGGGCCCACGGCAGCCGCACCGCCTGGGACTTGATCGTGATGCCGCGCTCGCGCTCGATGTCCATCCGGTCGAGGTACTGAGCACGCATCTGCCGCTGCTCGACCACGCCGGTCAGCTGGAGCATCCGGTCGGCGAGCGTGGACTTGCCGTGGTCGATGTGCGCGATGATGCAGAAATTGCGGATCAGAGCCGGGGCGGTACGGCTCGGCTCGGGCGCATGGTTAGGGGTCGCGGGCACGCAGGGTCCTGTCTCTTGAGGCGCCTTATGCCTCGGGTCGGATCGACACTCGGATCGACACGTATCGACACGTAGCTTCTATGGTCCGCTATGGTCCGCGTCCATGGTCCCATGGGCGGCGACCGGCGGCCGGTTTGGGCCGCCCCTGGAGCCGCTGGTATCGTGGGCCGCTGTGTCTCATGCCCTCTCTGCGCGAGGCACTCCAGCAGAAATCATCGGTCGTCGACCGGTGATCGTCGGTAATCATCATCGGTACGGGACCCCCGCGGCCCCGCACCAGAACCTGCAAAGGCTCATTCGTGGCGAACATCAAGTCCCAGATCAAGCGGATCAAGACCAACGAGAAGGCCCGGCTGCGGAACAAGGCCGTCAAGTCCTCCCTGAAGACCGCGGTCCGCAAGGCCCGTGAGGCCGCTGCCGCGGGTGACGTCGAGAAGGCCACCGAGTACCAGCGCGCCGCCGCGCGTCAGCTCGACAAGGCCGTCTCCAAGGGCGTCATCCACAAGAACCAGGCCGCCAACAAGAAGTCGGCGCTGGCGTCGAAGGTCGAGTCCCTCAAGGGCTGATCCCTCTCTTGATCTGACAGGCCCCCGTCGGGGCCCGATGATCTGACGGGCCCCCGCTGGGGTCCGACCGGTTCCACGCGGTTCGCTTCGCTCCGCGGGATCCGGCCGCCGGGAGGATCAGGGCGGGCCCTCTCTCATCCGCCCCCGACCGGCACCCCGAGGACCGCGCGCGGCCTGCGTTCGCCACGCGGGCGCGGTCCCTTCCGCATCATCCGAAGGCCCCGCCTCACCACCCTTCCCCAGGGGGTGGGGCGGGGCTTTTGCGTTGAGGGCGGGCGGGGGGCATTTGTGTTGCGCGCGGGCTGGGGGAGCTTTTGCGTTGCGCGCGGGCGCGGGACTTTCGCGTTGCGCGCTCTGTCCACTACTCCTTTTTCTCGGGTTTCTCGGGTTTCCCGGGCAGGTCGCGGCGGGCCCGGGTCGCCGCGCGCTTGATCTCCCAGGGGTCGGCCGGCGGGCCCAGATGGGCCAGCTTGTCGGGGTTGATCACCGAGCGGACGGTGTGGATCCGCCCGTCCGCGATCTCCAGCGCCATCACCCCGAACACCTTGCCGTCCGCCGTCCGCAGCACGGCTCCCGGCCCCGCGTTCACCGTCCGTGACTCGATCCGCACACCGACCGGGGCCAGCAGCGGGGCGAACGCGGCCAGCACCCGCGCCGCGTTGTCGGCGCCGACGACCGGCCGGGCGAACTGCGGCGCCTTGCCCCCTCCGTCGCCCACCACCGTGGCATCCCCGGCGAGCAGGTCCCGCAGCCCGTCCACATCCCCCTCCCGGAAGGCGTCGAAGAACCGCCCCGCCAGCGCCTCCCGCTCCTCCCGCCCGGCGTCGAAACGGGGTCTCCCGGCCGCCATGTGCCGTCGCGCCCGCACCGCCAGCTGACGGCAGGCGGCCTCGGAACGCCCCACGGCCGACGCGATCTCCGGGAAGCCGAACCCGAACGCCTCCCGCAGGACGAACACCGCCCGCTCCAGCGGACTGAGCCGCTCCAGCAGCAGCAACGCCGCCATCGACAGGGAGTCGGCCAGCTCCGCCGACCGCTCCGGATCCTCGTACGGATCGCTCAGCAGCGGCTCGGGGAACCAGGGCCCGACATACGCCTCCCGGCGCACCCGCGCCGAGCGCAGGACGTCGATGGAGATACGGGTGACGACGGTCGAGAGGTAGGCCCTGACCGATCTGGGGCGGGTTTCGGGGCCCTGGAACCGCAGCCAGGTCTCCTGGACCGCGTCCTCGGCCTCCGCCACGCTGCCGAGGATCCGGTAGGCGAGGGAGAAGAGCAGCGGTCGCAGCTCCTCGAACTCCTCGGATGCGTCGATAGCTACATCAGATGCGTCCATCACACACCTTTGACGGGGTGGGGTGGGGTGGGTGTGACATGGGCGGGGTGCGGCGGGGGCGGGCCCACGGCGTCGGACGACGGGGGTCAGCCAGCAGGCATCGGGCATCGGGCATCGAGCAATGGGCGTACGGCGACGGGGGTCGGGCGGCCGGCGAGTGGCAACGGCGTCGAGTGACCGGCGTCAGGCGACGGATGCCGGGCGAGGGGGGGCCGGGCGACCAGCAGCGGCATCGGGCGACGGGTGCCAGGCGACCTGCGACCGGCAACCAGCAGCGGCACCGGATGACCAGCGACAACACCACGCGACCGGCAGCAGCGCCAAGCGACCGGCAACGGCGACCGGTCACGGGCGCCCGAGGCGGCGCCCCCTCCACCGCCGAGACCCCCTCGTCACCGCCCCCGCATCCGCGCGGCCCGCGCCACCGCCACCACCGCCTTCTCCAACGCGTACCCGGGATCGTCCCCGCCCCCCTTCACGCCCGCGTCCGCCTCCGCGATGGCCCGTAGTGCCGTCGACACCCCGTCCGGTGTCCAGCCCCGCATCTGCTGCCGCACCCGGTCGATCTTCCAGGGCGGCATTCCCAGCTCCCGGGCGAGATCCCCGGGCCGACCGCCCCGGGCGGACGACAGCTTCCCGATCGCCCGCACCCCCTGGGCCAGCGCGCTGGTGATGAGGACCGGCGCCACGCCCGTCGAGAGGGACCAGCGCAGTGCCTCCAGCGCCTCGGCGGCCCGGCCCTCCACCGCCCGGTCGGCGACGGTGAAGCTGGACGCCTCCGCCCGGCCCGTGTAGTACCGCCCGACGACGGCCTCGTCGATCGTGCCCTCGACATCCGCGACCAGCTGCGCCACCGCCGACGCCAGCTCCCGCAGATCGCTCCCGATGGCGTCGACCAGCGCCTGGCACGCCTCCGGTGTCGCCGACCGCCCCAGCGCCCGGAACTCCGCTCTGACGAACGCCAGCCGGTCCGCCGGTTTGGTCATCTTCGGGCACGCCACCTCCCGCGCCCCCGCCTTGCGCGCGGCGTCCAGCAGGGCCTTGCCCTTGGCCGCGCCGGCGTGCAGCAGGACGAGCGTGATCTCCTCGGCGGGCGCCCCGAGATACGCCTTGACGTCCTTGATCGTGTCGGCCGAGAGATCCTGCGCGTTGCGCACCACCACGACCTTGCGCTCGGCGAAGAGCGAGGGACTGGTCAGCTCGGCCAGCGTGCCGGGCTGCAACTGGTCCGGGGTCAGATCCCGTACGTCCGTGTCGGCGTCGGCGGCCCGCGCGGCGGCCACCACCTCCTGCACGGCGCGGTCGAGCAGCAGGTCCTCCTGGCCCACGGCAATGGTCACCGGGGCGAGCGGGTCGTTGTCAGCAGTCTTCCTGGCCATCACGACAAGCATGGCACGCGGCACTGACAACGCCGCGGGCCCACCGCCCCCGGGCGGCGGCGACCGGCCCTAGGGTTCCTCCCGCCACCCGTCCCACTCCCCCGCGAACGCGTCCAGCGCGGCGGCGTCCAGCCGCCCCTCCGGGTCGCTCAGCACCAGCAGCCACTGGGCGTCCTCGGCGTCGTCCTCACCGGCCAGCGCGTCCCGCACCGGCCGGGGTTCCTCATCGGTGCCGAACCGCTCCCGAAGTGCCTCGGCGGCCTCCTCCGCGGCATCACGGTCGGGCAGCACCAGCACATGTCTCACATCACTCACGGCACCATTTTCCGCCACGGCCGACCTCGCCATGCACGGCCTGGCCTGGCCAGGCCAGGCCGGGATCCCGATGTCGCCGCTCGGCCGAATCACCCAAATCGAACGAATCAGCCGAATCAGCCGAATCAGCCAATTCGGCCGCCGAATCGACCGGCTCAGCCAGTGGCCGCCATCTGCTTGGGCACGATCTGCACATCCAGTTCGATCCGGATACTCGGGCCGACGACCGCGATCCCCCGGGCCAGCATGGTCTGCCAGCTCACCGTGAAGTCATCGCGGTGCAGTTCGGTCGTGGCACGGCACGCGGCACGCGTCTCGCCCTCCATGCCGTTGCCCAGACCCAGGTACTCGGTCTCCAGGGTGACCGTACGGGTCACGCCGTGCAGCGACAGCGCCCCCGTGACGGCCCACTTGTTCCCGCCCCGGTGGACGAACCGGTCACTGTAGAACTCGATCGTCGGGAACCGCGCCACATCCAGGAAGTCCGCCGACCGCAGATGGTCGTCCCGCATCCGGACATTGGTGTCGATGGAGGCCGCGTCGATCACCACATGCATCGCGGACTGGTCCATCTGGTCCGCGATCCGCACCGCCCCGGCGAACGCGTTGAACCGGCCGTGGATCCGGGCCAGTCCGATGTGCCGGGCGGTGAAGGCGATGGAGGAGTGCATCGGCTCCACCTCCCAGTCGCCGGAGCCCGGCAGCTGGGGCGGCGCGGCGACCTGGAGCGTCACATCGCCCAGCGAGGCGAGCGCGTCCGGGGTGACGGTTACGCTGGCCCGGAACGGGGTGAACCCCTCGGCCGACACCGCCAGCCGGTACTCCCCGGCCGGTACCGCGGTGACGAACGACCCGTAGGGGTCCGTTCTCCCGCTCACCACCGCGCGCCCCATGGCGTCACTGACCACGAACTCCGCGTTGCGCACGGGTTCGTTGACCGGGTCGATCACCCGGCAGCTGAGCACCCCGGCCTGTGGCGGCATCTGAACCGCCGCCAGCGGACTGTTCCGTTGCACCCGCTTCGTCCGGCTCCCGAGCCAGCGGCCGATCATCTGCGACACCTCTGCACCACTCGACATCCCCGTTACCGAAGAAACATTCGACCACCGATGGGGCTTTAGAGGCAACACGAGTCCACATCGCCGGAAACCAGCACGTGTGCTGGTACTACGACCGAGTAGCCCCATACACACGCTTCGCACAGGTATTACACAGAAAGCGACGGTATTCCGGCCGGACATCCGGCATCCGACCGACGCTGGCCACCCGCCGTCCCCGAGCCACTGCGGGCCGCCTCCGGACCGCCTCGGACCATCCCGGACCACCCCGGACCGCCCCCCTTGCCCCAGGCTCCCTCGTGACCACCCCGGGGTGCCCGCCGGTCAGTGATCCCACGGGTCGGCGGGTCCCGGGTGATCGGGTCCCCGGGTGAGCTACTGGTCCCCGAGTGAGCGGACGGTCCCCGAGTGAGCGGGCGGTCCTCGCGTGAGCGGGCGGTCCTCGCGTGAGCGGCTGGCGGTCCCCAGCTCAGCAGCCCCCAGGTCAACCCTCCCGCACCCTCGGCACCTCCTCCAGTACCACCCCGAACCGCTCCCGGTACGCCTCCAGCACCTCCGCATCCGACTCCAGTTCCCGTACCTCGCGCGTCCCGTCGGGGGCCGTCGCCGTCAGCCTGCGCCCGCCGAGTGTGATCCGCCCGCCCTCCTCGGTGACCCGTGAACACACCAGTGACCGCCGGAAATGCGACTCCGGCGAGGTGCTGTGCCACCAGGCCCCGGCGGTGAAGTCGGCGAGCACGCGCGGCCGTACCTCCAGCCGGTACTCCGGCCTGCCGTTCTTGAGAACATCCAGGTCGCCGTCCGCCGACGCCGATCCACCCCGCACCCCGGCCCGGTCCGGCCCCGCCTCGATGATCCGGAACACCCCGGCGGAATCGGTCTGTTCGCCCCGGTCCCCGAAGGTCAGGGGCCAGTGGCTCAGCGACCCGTACCCGACGTCCGCCAGCCACTCGCCCCCGTCCACCGTCCGCACCCGCAGCGCCAGATGGTCGTACGGAATCCCGGTGCGCCCCTCGTCCCCGTACACCCGCCCGGCGAGCAGGGTGACATCGAAGCCCAGCGCCTTCAGCAGCGCGGCGAACGCCCCGTTGAGTTCGTAGCAGAAGCCTCCCCTGCGGGCCCCGACCAACTTGTCCACCAGCTGTTTCTCCTCCAGGACGATCGGCTCGCCCAGATGCAGCGAGAGGTTCTCGAAGGGGACGCTCTGGAGGTGGCGCAGATGCAGCTCACGCAGGACGTCGACGGTGGGCCACGCCGGGTGCTCGACGCCCAGTCGGCGGAGATATGCATCAACCTGTGCGGAATTCATGCCATCAGTCTCCCGCCACCCGAAGCGTCCCGTCTCCACCCGTCACCGCGAGCGACCCTTCCTGGTCCGTGCGCAGCACCCGCGCCCCGGCCGATCTGAGCGCCGCGACCGTGCTCGGCGCGGGATGCCCGTAGCGGTTGTCCCGGCCGCAGCTGATCAACGCCACCCTCGGCGCCACCGCGCGCAGCAGCCCGGGATCCTGGTACGCCGAGCCGTGATGGGCCACCTTCAGGACATCCACCCGGCGCAGCAGGGCCGCCGCCGGAGATCTCAGCAGCGCCTGCTGGGCCGGGGGTTCGAGGTCCCCGAGGAGCAGCATCCGCAGTCCGCCGGAGCGGACCAGCATCGTCACACTCGCGTCGTTCGGCCCCTCCGGAGGCGGCACCGGCTCGCGCGGCGGCCACAGCACCTGCCAGCCGAGCCCGCCGCCCGCGCCGCGCACCTCCCCCGCGACCGCCCGCCGCACCGGAACGCCCCGGGCCGCCGCCTCCCGCCGCACGAACGCCGCCTGATCGGCCGGTTCCTCGTGCCCGGTCGTCTCGATCGCCGCCACGGCACGGCCCCGCAGCACCCCCGGCAGCCCCGCCACATGGTCGGCGTGGAAGTGGGTGAGGACGACCAGCGGCACCCGGGTGATGCCGAGCGCGCGCAGACAGCGGTCCACCGCGCCCGGGTCCGGCCCGGCGTCCACCACCACCCCGCTGCCCTCCCCGGCCGCCAGCACGGTCGCGTCGCCCTGCCCCACATCGCACATCGCCAACCGCCACCCCGGCGGCGGCCACCCCGTGATCACCCGGGTCAGCGGCGCCGGCCGCACCACGATCAGGGCCAGCAGCAGCGCGCACACCGCGCACAGCCACGGCCTCGCCACCATCCGCCGCCCGGCGTACAGCGCCCCCGCCGTCACCAGCGCCAGCAGCGCCGCCCCCGCCCAGCTCCCCGGCCAGTCGATCCCGGCGCCCGGCAGCGCCGCCCCGGTCCGCGCGATCCCGGCGATCCAGCCGGTGGGCCAGCCCGCGCACCACGCCAGCGCCTCGGCCACGGGCAGCGCCAGCGGGGCCACCGCCAGCGCCGCGAACCCCAGCACCGTCGCCGGTGCCACCGCGAACTCCGCCAGCAGATTGCACGGCACCGCCACCAGGCTGACCCGCGCCGACAGCACCGTCACCACCGGAGCGCACAGCGCCTGCGCCGCGCCCGCCGCCGCCAGCGCCTCCGCGAGCCCGGACGGCACCCCGCGCCGCCGCAGCGCCACGCTCCACCGAGGCGCCAGCGTCAGCAACGCCCCGGTCGCCAGCACCGACAGCAGGAAGCCGTAACTCCGGGCCAGCCACGGGTCGTACAGCACCAGCAGCAGCACGGCCGTGGCCAGTGCCGGGATCAGTGACCGGCGTCGCCCGGTGGCCAGCGCCAGCAGGACGACCGCCCCGCAGGCAGCCGCCCGCAGCACACTCGGATCCGGTCGGCACACCACGACGAAGGCCAGCGTGAGCACCCCGCCGCACACCGCCGTCGCCCGCAGCGACAGCCCGAACCGGGCCGCGGCGCCCCGCCGTTCCGCCCGTTGCGCCAGCCCCGGCGGCCCCAGCAGCAGGGCCAGGACAATGGTGAGATTGCTCCCGGACACCGCCAGCAGATGCGTGAGATCCGTCTCCTTGAACGCCTCGTCCAGTTCCGGAGTGATGCGCGAGGTGTCCCCGACGACCAGCCCCGGCAGCAGCGCCCGCGCGTCGGCCGGCAGCCCGTCGGTCGCCTCCCGCAGCCCGGCCCGCAGTCTCCCCGCGAACCGCTGGCTGGCACTGGGCCCCGCCACCACCTCGAACGACGCCGGCTCCCGCACCCGCAGCACCGCCGCCAGCCGCCCGCCCTCCGCCGTCACCGGCGCCAGCCGCCCTTCCACCCGCACCCGCGTCGAGGGCAACAACCCGAGCCACGGCGACCGCACGACCGCCCCGCTTTCCGGTACGGCCCCTTCCTCGACCGCCACACCCTCACGCCCGGCCCCACCCACGACCGCCACGCCCCCACGCCCGGCCGATTCCACGACCGCCACACCCTCACGCCCGGCCCCGTCAGCCGCAGCCCGATCAGCCCGATCCCCGCGAGCCCCGAACTCCGCCCCTCCACCACTCCCCTCCCCGGAACCCACCAGGCCCCCACTCCGCCCCCCAGAACCCACCGCACCACCCTCACGCGCCCCGGATCCCGCCCCACCACCACCCCGCTCCCCAGAGTCCACGATCACCAGCACCGGCGTCCGGGTCAGCGTCCGCGTGCCCGCCACCCCCGCACCACCACCCCCCGCCTCCACGGCCACCACCTCGGCGGGCACCAGCACCGACGCCGGTACGGCGCGATCCCCGCTGATCCTCGGCCGGGACAGCCGTGGATCGGCGGTCACCGTCACCTCCGCGGTCACCGAGGCGAACCGGCCCGCCAGCTCCGGCACCGGCCCTCTGCGCAGATCCGCCCCGTGCATCCCGGCCGTCGCCGCCGCCGCTGCGACGCACAGCAGCACCGCCCCGACCGTGACCCGCAGCCGCGCCCGCGCCCCCGCCCCCGCCCCTTCCCGGTGCCCTCTCCGCCACGGCACCAGCAGCAGACCGGCGCCCACCAGGCACCCCGCGCTCACCCCGACGACCCACCCGGGCGGAAGGTCCAGCGCCACCGCCGCCATCGCCCAGGCCGCCAGCGCGGGCGGGACGAGCCGCAGGTCCGTGGGCCCCTCCTGCCGGGGATGGGCGTGGCCGAGCCGACTGTCCGCGTCCGCGTGGACCGCCCTGCGTCCCAGGGACCCGCGCATCCCCGCCGTCCGCGTCCCCGTCATGGCCGGACCAGATCCCGCAGATCGGCGAACCGCCGCTCCCCGATCCCCTTGACGTCCCGCAACTCGTCCACCGACCGGAATCCGCCCTGCTGTGTGCGGTGGTCGAGGATGTGCTGCGCCAGCACCGGACCGACGCCGGGCAGGCTGTCGAGCTGCTCCAGGGTGGCCGTGTTGAGGGAGACGGGCCCGGCGGCACCCGCACCGGGCACACCTTCGGCCGCACCCGTACCCATACCCGTACCCACCGGCGCCCCCGGCGGTGCGGGCTCCCCCACGACCACCTGTTCACCGTCGACCAGCACCCGCGCCCGGTTGAGCCCGTCGAGCTTCGCCCCCGGCCGCACCCCGCCCGCCGCCGACAACGCGTCCTCGACCCGCGACCCCACCGGAAGCCGATGCACCCCGGGCTCCCGCACCTTGCCACCGACATCGACCACGACGACCCCACCGGCCGCCCCCGTCGCCTCACCGGCACCCGGCACCGCCCCAGCCGCCGCCCCGGCCCCGGCCTTGGCCTCCCCCTCCCGCTTCCCGAACGGCTCCGCGGCCTCGACGATCTCCGGCGCCCGTACGCCCTGCGGTCGCCCCGTCCAGAAGTGATGCACGGCGAACCCGGCGGCCAGCACCAGGACCACCGTCAGCGCCACCACGCTCCGGCGCTCCAGCCCCACCCTGGTCTGCAACCACACCGGCATCCGCTCCCGCACCGCCGCCGAGACCCGCCCCCACCGGCTCCCGGCCGACACTCCACCGCCCCTCCCGGAGGGACCCACCCTCCACTCCAGGTCAGCCACAGGCGCCTCAACCCCTGGAGGCCCCACCCCCACCCCCGCCCCCTCCTCGACCCCACCCGTCTCCCCGAAGATCAGATCGGCCCGGCGGCGCAGCTCCCGCGCCGAGGCATGCCCGTGCCGAGCCCTGCCCCGCACGGGCGAACGGCGCTGACGGCTCCGGCTGTCGGAACCCGGACGACGACCGGGCCCACTGGTCGCGGACCTGCTGTGTGAACGTGCTCGAAGTGCCATACGGCGAGGATGGATCACCTCACCCGAACCGCGATGATCTTGCTCAATTCCCGGGGACGACCCACCGATTGTGGATAACTCCGTCACCCGCACGAGTGAATCCGCGCCCCCTACCCAGGGAGAGGAACCGCCCAACGCCCAGCAACGCCAGGGAACTTCACCTGGCCCGCCGCCGCCTCGATGAAACCCGCCGACCCTCAGCGCGCGGAGACCACGACCCCCAGCAACCCCGGCCCGGTGTGCGCCCCGATGACCGCCCCGACCTCACTGACATGCAGCTCCGCGATCCCCGGCACCCGCTCCCGCAACCGGTCCGCGAGCGCCGACGCCCGGTCGGGGGCGGAGAGATGGTGGACGGCGATATCGACCTGACCGGCGCCGGCCCGCTCGGCGGCCAGCTCCTCCAGCCGGGCAATCGCCTTGGACGCCGTACGGACCTTCTCCAGCGGCTCGATCCGGCCGCCTTGGAGCTGAAGCAGAGGTTTCACGGCAAGCGCGGAGCCCAGCAGGGCCTGGGCTGCGCCGATCCGGCCGCCCCGGCGCAGATAGTCGAGGGTGTCGACATAGAAGTAGGCGGAGGTGCCCGCCGCGCGTTTCTCGGCGGCGGTGACGGCCTCGTCCACCGTGCCGCCCGCCTCCGCCGCCTCGGCCGCCGCGAGCGCGCAGAAGCCGAGGGCCATCGCGATCATCCCGGTGTCGACCACCCGCACCGGCACCGGCGCCTCGCGGGCCGCGACCACCGCCGCGTCGTAGGTGCCGGAGAGTTCGGCGGAGAGATGGAGCGAGACGATGCCGTCCGCGCCGGACTCCGCGACCCGGCGGTAGGTCTCGGCGAACATCCGCGGGCTGGGCCGGGAGGTGGTGACGGGACGTCGTTTCTGTAGCGCCTGGGCGAGGGAACGGGTGGAGATCTCCGTGCCCTCTTCGAGCGCGCGGTCGCCGAGAACCACCGTCAGCGGTACCGCGGTGATGCCGTGACGCTCCATCGCCCGGGGCGGCAGGTAGGCCGTTGAATCGGTGACGATCGCGACATGGCGGGACATGAGCTGGAGGTTACCTGCCGTAGTGCCGGGTCGGCAGCCCGGCCGGGTGAGCCCTTCGCGGGGGTGGCGTGATCAGGTGGTGCTCTCGGGGCGGGTGTTCTTCTGCCACGGGTAGGTCGGGCTCGGGGCGGGTGGGGTGATCGCGGGCCGGGTGGGCTCCTCCGCGGTCCGTGAGCGGGTGTCGTCCGGCCAGGTCTGGTCGTCGGTCGCGGCGGCGGTGGCCGGGGCCTCGGGCCAGGGCGGCGGGGTGGCTTTGGAGGCGTCGGAGGCGGAAGCGGACGGGGTGGAGGTACCGGGGTCCGGCGCGACCGTGTCCCAGTGCCGCAGGGCGCCGGCCTCCATGTCGATCTGGGTGCTGAGCGAGTCCAGATCGTCGTCGGCGAACCGGCGGGCGCGGTCCCGGGCGGCCCAGCGCAGGGAGTCGGCCGAGCCGGTGATGCGCTCGGTGCGCTCCCGCAGTCCCGGCAGCCGCTCGGCGAGGGTCTCCCGGTCGGGCTCGGACTCCATCCGGCGCAGCTCGGCGTCCAGCTCATGGCCGTGGGCGCTGAGGCGCTCGAACAGGGACAGGGACTCCTTCAGCGACTCGTCCTCGCCGACGCCCGCGTGCAGCGCGTCCTGGGTGGCGCGCATCGAGGTGCGCAGCTTCAGTCTGAGCTGGGCGATCTCACCGACGGGGCCGGGCTGAGCGAAGGACTTGGCACGCAGGGTGTGGTCCTCGACGGTACGACGGGCCTGGGTGACCGTGCGGTTCACACCGCGCTTGGCGGCGCCGACCGCCTTCACCGTGGCCCAGGCGCCCACCGCGAGGAAGAGCACGAAGAGCAGGGCGAACACTGCGATCACGGCTTCCACGACGCTCCTCCTCAAGCGGGCGGCGGCACAGCACGCGCCGCTCTTCCACGGTAAACGCTGCGGACGGTCCGCGAGTTCCACCGGAACCCGGAACCACCCCGCACTCGCCCCCGACGGATCCCGTAGGGGATCTCCGGCAGCGGGCGCGGCCACCCCCGTGGGCTCCCCTACGGGCGGCTACCGCCCCCGCCAACCGCACCCACCACACCGGCCGCACCCGCCACACTCGCCGCACTTCTGAGCCCAAGCCCCGGACTCACCGCACCCCTGAGCCCGAGCCCCGGACCCACCGCACCCCTAGCCCGGGAACCACAAACCCACCACTCCCCCACCCCTAGCCAGGGGAACCCCACCCCACCCCCCGCTCCACCACTCCCGCCCCCACTACTCCGGAACGATGTTCACCAGCTTCGGCGCCCGCACGATCACCTTCCGGATCCCGGCCCCGCCCAGCGCCGCGACGACCTTCTCGTCGGCCAGGGCGACCTTCTCCAGTTCGTCGTCGGAGATGCCCGGCGGCACCTCCAGCCGGGCCTTGACCTTGCCCTTGACCTGCACCACACAGGTGACCGTGTCGTCGACCACGTACGCGGGGTCGGCGACCGGGTAGCCCTGGTGGACGACCGTGTCGGTGTGGCCCAGCTTGCGCCACAGTTCCTCGGCGATGTGCGGGGCCAGCGGGGCGATCAGCAGGACCAGGGACTCGGCGACCGGGCGCGGCACCGCGCCGCCCGCCTTGGTCAGCTGGTTGTTCAGCTCGGTGACCTTGGCGATGGCGGTGTTGAACCGCAGGCCCGCCAGATCGCCGCGGACCCCGTCGATCGCCTTGTGCAGGGCGCGCAGTGTGTCCTGGTCGGGCTCGGCGTCACTGACGGTGACCGCGCCGGTCTCCTCGTCGACGACATTGCGCCACAGCCGCTGCAACAGCCGGAACTGGCCGACGACCGCGCGGGTGTCCCAGGGCCTGGACACGTCCAGCGGGCCCATGGCCATCTCGTACAGCCGCAGGGTGTCGGCGCCGTACTCGGCGAAGATCTCGTCCGGGGTGACGGCGTTCTTCAGGGACTTGCCCATCTTGCCCAGCAGCCGGGAGACCTGCTCGCCCTGGTAGAAGTAGGCGCCGTCGCGCTCCTCGACCTCGGCCGCGGGCACCGCGATACCGCGACTGTCGCGGTAGACGTACGCCTGGATCATGCCCTGGTTGAACAGCCGGTGGAACGGCTCGGCGGAGGAGACATGTCCCAGGTCGTACAGCACCTTGGACCAGAAGCGGGCGTACAGCAGGTGCAGGACGGCGTGTTCCTGGCCGCCGACGTACAGGTCGACGCCGCCGTGCGGCATGCCCGCGCGCGGGCCCATCCAGTAGCGCTCGATCTCGGGGTCGACCAGCTTCTGGTCGTTGTGCGGGTCCAGGTAGCGCAGTTCGTACCAGCAGGAACCGGCCCAGTTGGGCATGGTGTTGGTCTCGCGGCGGTACTTCTTCGGGCCGTCGCCCAGGTCCAGGGTGACGTGCACCCAGTCCTCGTTGCGCGACAGCGGGGTCTCGGGCTGGGTGTCGGCGTCGTCGGGGTCGAAGGTGCGCGGCGAGTAGTCGTCGACCTCGGGCAGTTCCAGCGGCAGCATCGACTCGGGCAGCGCGTGGGCGGTGCCGTCCTCGTCGTAGACGATGGGGAAGGGCTCGCCCCAGTAGCGCTGGCGGCTGAACAGCCAGTCGCGCAGCCGGTAGTTGACGGTGCCCTCGCCGATGCCCTTGCGGGCCAGCCACTCGGTGATGCGGGCCTTGGCGTCGACCACGCCCAGTCCGTCCAGGGAGATGCCCTCACCGGCCGAGTTGACGATCTTGGCATCGTACGAGGAGAAGGCGTCGTCCCAGGTCGACGGGTCGGTGCCGCGGTCGTCGGAGGGCTCGACCACACAGCGCATGGGCAGTTCGAAGGCGCGGGCGAAGGCGAAGTCGCGCGTGTCATGGGCGGGGACGGCCATGATCGCGCCGGTGCCGTAGCCCATCAGGACGTAGTCGGCGATGAAGACGGGGACGCGCTCGCCGTTGACCGGGTTGACGGCGTACGCCCCGGTGAAGACGCCGGTCTTGTCCTTGGCGTCGGCCTGGCGCTCGACATCGGACTTGGCGGCGGCCTGCGCGCGGTAGGCGGCGACGGCCTCGGCGGGCGTGTCATGGCCGCCGGTCCACACCGCGCGGGTGCCCTCGGGCCAGGTGGCCGGGGTGAACTTGTCGACCAGGGGGTGTTCGGGGGCCAGCACCATGTAGGTGGCGCCGAACAGGGTGTCCTGGCGGGTGGTGAAGACGGTGATGTGCTCGCCGTCGACGGGGAAGTCGACGCGGGCGCCCTCTGAGCGGCCGATCCAGTTGCGCTGGGCCAGCTTGATGGCGTCGGGCCAGTCCAGTGCGGTCAGGTCGTCCAGCAGGCGGTCGGCGTAGGCGGTGATGCGCATGTTCCACTGGCGCAGCTTGGCCTTGAAGACGGGGAAGTTGCCGCGCTCGGAGCGGCCGTCGGCGGTGACCTCCTCGTTGGCCAGGACGGTGCCCAGGCCCGGACACCAGTTGACCGGCGCGTCGGAGGCGTAGGCCAGCCGGAACTCGCTCAGTACGTCGGCCCGTTCGGCGGCGGTCAGCGCGGGCCACGCGCGCGTGTGGCCGGGTACGGCGCGCTCACCGCTCTCGAACTGGGCGATCAGCTCGGCGATGGGGCGGGCCTTGGCGGCCTCGTCGTCGTACCAGGAGTTGAAGATCTGAACGAAGATCCACTGGGTCCACTTGTAGTAGTCCGGGTCGATCGTGGCGAACGAGCGGCGCTTGTCGTGGCCCAGGCCCAGCCGGCGCAACTGGGCCTTCATGTTGCCGATGTTGGCCTCGGTGGAGACGCGCGGGTGCGTGCCGGTCTGCACCGCGTACTGCTCGGCGGGCAGGCCGAAGGCGTCGAACCCCAGGGTGTGCAGGACGTTGTGGCCCGTCATGCGGTGGTAGCGGGCGTAGACGTCGGTGGCGATGTAGCCCAGCGGGTGGCCGACGTGCAGTCCGGCGCCGGAGGGGTAGGGGAACATGTCCATGAAGAACTTCTTGGGCTCGGCGACCACGGCCGGGTCCCCGGCCAGGTCACCGGTCGGGTTGGGCGTCTCGTAGGTGCCCTCGGCGTCCCAGAAGTCCTGCCAGCGTGCCTCGATGTCGGCGGCCAGGGCCGCCGTGTAGCGGTGCGGCGCTACCGCCTCGGAGGCGGCAGCGGGGTTCGTCTCGCTCATGATCCTCAAAGCTCCATCGATCGTCTCTGCCTGCGGCTGTGACATCCCAAGAAACGAAAAATCCCCTCGCACAGGAGGGGACGCCGCGCCGATTCCGGTCACGGTGACGACCGTGGACCGGGAGTGATCAGCGCGGCCCGCTAAGCAGAAGGCGTACGGCACGCATGGCGCTAGGGTACCGCAGCCCCCGAGCGGGCCGCGCCGGGCTTTCCGGAGCCGTCCAGTCACCGGACGTCACCTTCACCGAATCCACACGCTACCGCCAGTAACAACCCACAGAACCTGAACAGGGTTCAAGGATTACTTCGCGTAACAACCCCTAAAGGGCATCACGCGGTCACATGGTCCTTTGATAACAGCGCAATAACTCAAACCTCGTACCCATCGGTATGGCTCCACTTAGAGTGCGGCAGCGGGACCGCTTTCCCGAACCGCTCGGAGTTGCCCCCATGAACCCTCGACTGAATCCTCGACGCAATACCAGCTCGATCCCCAGGCCAGGGCGTTCGGCCTACGGGGCGGCCTCCGCCGCCGTCCTGATCCTCATCCCCGTGGTCGTACTCGTCGGAGGCGAGAGGTTCCGCGAGTTCCTGAACTTCGGCGCCGGCGTGCTGTCCCTGGTGTGCCTCAGCTGCTCGGTGATCTGGGGCCTGGTCGCCCAGGACCGGATCGTGCTGAACGCCCGCCAGCGGATCGTCGGACAGGCCGTACACCGCTCCACGGCCGTCGCCGCCCTCGCCTTCCTGCTGCTGCACATCACCACCAAGATCGTGCTCGACCACACCGAGCCGATCGCCGCGGTGATCCCCTTCTCGCTGGGCTTCACCGGCACCGCGGGCCTGATCGGCCTCGGCTCGCTGGCCGGCCTGATGATGATCTTCGTGGGGATCACCGGTGCGCTGCGCGGCGCCTTCGCCTCCCCCGCCCCGGTCGCCGCCCGCTGGCGCGCGATGCACATGCTGGCGTACCCCGCATGGTGCGCCGCCCTGGTCCACGGCCTGTACGCGGGCCGCGAGGCCAAGCCGTTCTTCGTCTTCCTGTACGGCCTGTCCCTGGCCGGTGTCATGGGCGCCCTCGCCCTGCGCGCGGCCCCCCGCCCCGTCAAGCGCAGGGTCGCCGACCGGATCACCGCCCTGCTCGGGACCGGCGACAAGCCCGGCCGTGAGGACCTGGACGCCGCCCGCGCGCGGGCCGGGGAGTCCACGGGCGCCCTTCCCGGCTATGAGCCGCAGCGCGCGACACGCCGGGAGACCCCCGCCTACGACGCCCCTGCGCGCGCGGGTGCCGCCGAATCCACCGCCGGTTTCGCCGCCGCCTACCGGGCCGTCTCCCGCCCGGCCCGACCGGACCAGTCCTTCGACCAGCGCTCGTTCGACCAGCGCTCGTTCGACCAAACCTCGTTCGACCGTCCCTCCTTCGACCCGCCTGCCTTCGACCAGGGCTTCGGCCAGCCTTTTGCCGGCGGGCCCGCCGCGCGCGGGGAGGTGCCGGACCTCCGGAGCACCGAGTCCCTGCCCCGCGCGGACACCGGGGGCTCCGCCTCGGGCTCCTGGCCGATCCCGTCCCCACCGCCGGTCGGCGAGGCTCCCCCGTCGGCGTACGACCCCCTCCAGGACACGGGTTACACCATCCCCACCTACACCGATCCGGGCGCCGGTGTGTACGGCGGACGTGATGTGTACGACACCGGTGAGTCGAACACGGTCCATGACACGTACAACCCGGGTGACACGTACAACAGCGGTCCCGCCACTGAATCGACGCCCGGCTTCTACGACTTCGAGGGGCCGGGTTCGGGCGAACCTTGGAACACGCCGTCCGGAGGCACCAGGTGAACGAGGCCCTGCCCGACGTCCCAGAAGTCCGCGTGGTCGGACTTCCCCAGCTCACGTCGGGCTTCGACCTTGTCGAAAGACTTGATCTGCCCATGCACCTCAAGGTGCACGGGCCGCTCGAACCCATGGGCGGCGAGCAGCTCGCCAAGCTCGCCGAGAACATCCGTCTGAAGGGCCGCGGCGGCGCGGGCTTCCCCTTCCACAAGAAGCTGCGCTCGGTCGCCGAGGCCGCGATCAAACGCGGGGTCCGCCCGGTCGTGGTCGTCAACGGCAGCGAGGACGAACCGGCCTGCCGCAAGGACACGGTCCTCATCAACCGGGCCCCGCACCTCATCCTGGACGGCGCGCTGCTGTGCGCCGAGGCCCTCGGCGCCCGCACCCTCGTGGTGGGGGTCACCCGGGAGTCCACCCAGCGCTCCATGGAGGCGGCGCTCGCCGAACGCGGCCTGAGCAACGGCCGCCGCTCGGTCCTGCGCGCGCGGGTCCAGCGCAACCCGGTGCGCATGGTCACCGGCGCGGCGGCCTCCCTGGTCCGCTCGATCGACGGCGGCCCGGCGATCCCGCCCGGCCGCAAGGTCAGCGCCTCCCAGAACGGCGTGGGCGGCGCCCCCACGCTGCTCTCCAACGCCGAGACCTTCGCCCAGCTCGCCATCGCGGCCCGCATCGGCCCCGAGCGCTACGGCAACACCGGCCTGTACGACGAGCCGGGGACGGTCCTGCTCACGGTCTCCGGCGCCGTCGCCCGCCCGATGGTGATCGAGGTCCCCACCGGGGTACCGCTGCGCTACGTCCTTCAGCTGGCCGGCGCGCCGCCGGTGCCGCAGGGGGTGCTGACCGGCGGCTACCACGGCAAGTGGATCGACGCGGCGACCGTCAACGAGGCGATCGTCTCGCGCAACTCGCTGGACGCGGTGGGCGGTTCGCTGGGCGCCGGTGCCATTCTGCCGATCAGTCAGGAGACCTGTCCGCTGGGCGAATCGCTGCGGGTCGCCCAGTGGCTGGCCGAGGAGAGCGCCGGGCAGTGCGGCCCGTGCTACCTCGGTCTGCCCGCCGCCGCGCGCGGTCTGGAGGACATCCTCAACGGCGGCGGCCCGGCCGCCCTTGAGGCCGTCAAGCAGGTCGCCAGGAACGTCAAGCGGCGCGGCGCCTGCTCGCATCCGGACGGCTCGGCGATGTTCCTGGAGTCGACCGTCAAGGCGTTCACCGACGATCTGGCCGCGCATGTCCTCGGCAATGGCTGCGGACGGCCGGTGGAAGGCGTTCTGCCGCTCTTCGAGGGGGGCAGGAACCCGACCGGCATCCCGGGCGGCGGCGAGTCCGAGGAGAACGGCCCCAGCCGTCAGAAGATCTTCGTGGACTGGACCCTGTGCCGGGGCCACGGCCTGTGCGCGGACATCCTCCCGGAGGTCTTCGAACTCGGCGCCGACGGCTTCCCGACGGTCGCCCAGGCCAAGGTGCCGCGCTACGCGGAGGCCAAGGCCCTGCGGGCGGTACGGCGCTGTCCCGCGCTGGCCCTGCGGATCGAGGAGGACACCCGCGCGCAGGCGCCCGCCCGCAACCTCCCGGTGCTCTCCCAGGGCCGAGGTCGCCGAGCCCTGGGCCGCTGACCCGGCCCGCCTCCTGCGCGGGGGCGGGGGCGGGACAGGGCGGACAAAGCAAAGATCCCGCCGGATCATCGGATCCGGCGGGATCTTTGCTCGATACAGACTGTGGAGCTAAGGAGAATTGAACTCCTGACCTCTTGCATGCCATGCAAGCGCTCTACCAACTGAGCTATAGCCCCGCGCGCCACGCGGTCCAACCGCGTTTTCGCTTGAGTCGGCCGGGTTCCCCCGGCGGCGACGCCAACATTACACGCTCGACAGGGTGCAGCACCAAATCATTTCCGTTCTGTGCCGATAAGGACGCTAGTGTCGGCCTCCGTGACCGTGATCGCGTTCTCCGCAGCCCCTCGCCGAGCCCCGGTGGCACTGGGGACCTGTCTGCTGTCGTTCACGGCGTTCTGGCTGGCCCAGCGCGCGGCGGACGTGTCGATGATCGATCTGATGGTGTACCGCGCGGAGGGCGCCACGGTCCGCGCGGGCGGCGATCTGTACGCCCTGCGCGCGACGGCGGCGCAATTGCCCACCACCTATCCGCCGTTCGCCGCGCTCCTGTTCACCCCGCTCACCCTGCTCGACACGGCGGTCATGCGCGCCCTGGCGACCGCCGGGAACCTCGCCCTGCTGGTGGTGTTCGTCCGGCTGTCGCTGCGGCTGACCGGGCACACCCGGACATCGGCCGTCTGGTGGGTGGCGGCGGTGGCCGTGTGGTGCGAGCCGGTCTGGACGACCCTGCGCTACGGGCAGATCAATCTGCTGCTCGCGGTGCTGGTCCTGGGGGATCTCACGCGCCGCGCGGACGCCCGCTGGGCCGGGGTCGGCATCGGGCTGGCGGCGGCGGTGAAGCTCACGCCCGCCCTGTTCGTGGTCTTCCTGCTGGCCGCCGGTCTCACCGCGCGGGCGCGGCACGGCTCGGCCGGGGGACTGCTGCGCCACGCGCGCGGGGCGGTCCTCGCGTTCTGCGGGGCGACCCTGCTCGCGGCGGCCGTGCTGCCCTACGACTCCTGGCGCTTCTGGTCGGTGATGGTGTTCCGCGCGGGGCGGGTCGGGCATGCGGAGGACACCGCGAACCAGTCCCTGCGGGGCGTTCTGGCGCGGCTGCTGCACACCGCCGACCCGGGCGGCTGGTGGCTGCTCGCGGCGGTTCTCACCGGCCTCGGCGGGCTCGCGGTGGCGGTCGTGGCGGAGGCGCGGGGGCGGCAGGCGGTCGCGGTGTGCGCGGTGGCGGTGACCGCGCTGCTCGTCAGCCCGGTGTCGTGGTCGCACCACTGGGTGTGGTGCGTGCCGCTGGTCCTGCTGGCCGGCTCACGCGCCCGCCGCGCGGGGGCCGCGGCCCTGACGCTGATGTTCTGTTCGTACGCCCTGTGGTGGGTGCCGCACGGCACGCACCGGCCCGAACTGCGGCAGAGCGGGGCGGAATTGATCCTGTCCGCCCTCTACCCGGCGGCCGGCTGCGCCTTCCTCGCCCTGGTGGCACTCATGGCAACCCGTAAGGAAATGCCGCGAATCGGCGCCTTACGGGGCGTCAGGCGGTGACGAAGGAATAGAACCGTTTGAGTGTGCAGTGCTCTTCGAGGAGACGGCCGTAGATCGGCTCGCCCTCAAGTTCCCGGTAGGTCTCGATCGGGTCGCCCTTTATGATCAGCGCCCGCGCGCATTCCTCGCACCAGTACTGGTAGTCGGGGTTGATCGGTTCCATGTCGCGAACGATCGGCGTACCACTGCCGCACCAGTCGCACTTTCGCCTGTGTGCACCCATCGATCAGCTCCAGCTGTGGCCGCAGGCCGTGCACACGTACGAGATCCCGCCGTTGTCGCCGAGGACCTGGGCCACATGCGCGGAACCGCAGGAAGGGCAGCTGAGCCGAGTGGTCGTGTCCCGTATCAACGCCGCTTCGCCAAGGAGGTGGCCGACCTCCCTGGGGATGCTCGCAGGCATCGCTACTCCCTCCCGTCGGGCCGCGCCCCCTTCCGGCCGTTTGATTCTGCCACGGCCGGACCAATACGGTCAGCGACGCCCGGGTACCAGTACGGCCACGACCAGCGCGCGGCCCTTGTGGCGGACGCGCGGACCCGCGCCCTGGGCGCCTCCACCGTCCTATACGCCCCACGGACCCCTGCCGACTCAATACGGATCGAGAATCCTGACATGAAAAATCCCGCCCCTGCCTGGGACGGGATCTTCATCTGTGGAGCTAAGGAGAATTGAACTCCTGACCTCTTGCATGCCATGCAAGCGCTCTACCAACTGAGCTATAGCCCCTCGCGTTCCCCCGTCGGGCGGGGCGAACAAGAAGAACTTTAGCCTGCGACCTGCCGGAAAGTGAAATCCGGGCCCGGCGCCACTGCGACCTGCCGCCCGCGCGCGGGCGGGGCCTCAGGTGTCGTCGCCGAGGACCGGCTCGGGCAGGGTGCCGGCGTTGTGCTCCAGCAGCCGCCAGCCGCGCGCGCCCTCGCCGAGGACGGACCAGCAGCAGTTGGACAGCCCGCCCAGGCTCTCCCAGTGCCGGGCCTCCAGACCCAGCAGCCGGCCGATCGTGGTTCGGATCGTGCCGCCGTGGCTGACGACGACGAGGGTGCCCTCGGGGGGCAGCTTCTCGGCGTGCCGCAGCACCACGGGGGCGGCGCGGTCGGCGACCTCGGTCTCCAGTTCGCCCCCGCCCCGGCGCACCGGCTCGCCGCGCTTCCAGGCCGCGTACTCATCGCCGTAGCGGTCGATGATCTCCTCGTGGGTCAGGCCCTGCCAGACGCCCGCGTAGGTCTCGCGCAGGGCCTCGTCGCGGGTGATGGGCAGGCCCGTGAGGGCGGCCAGCTCGGCGGCGGTGTCCGAGGCGCGCTTCAGATCGGAGGCGACGATCGCGTGCGGCCCGAGGGAGGCGAGCAGCCGGGCGGCACGGCGGGCCTGCTGGAGGCCGGTCTCGGTCAGGTCGACGTCCGTGGTGCCCTGGAAGCGGCGCTCCACGTTCCACGACGTCTGGCCGTGCCGCCACAGGATGACCCGGCGGCCCCGCTGGCTCCCCGCGAACGAGAACCCGGCGGCGGCCTCACCGGCGGCGCTCACCGCCACTCACCCGTCTGTGCGGCCTCCTCCGCGGCCTTGGTCCTGTCATGCTCGGCGCCCTTGCCGCGGGTCGCCTTGGCGTCGGCCGGCAGCTCGATCTCGGGGCAGTCCTTCCACAGCCGCTCCAGAGCGTAGAAGACGCGCTCCTCGCTGTGCTGGACATGGACGACGATGTCGACGTAGTCGAGCAGGATCCAGCGGGCCTCGCGGTCGCCCTCACGGCGTACCGGCTTGGCGCCCAGCTCCTTCTGGAGCCGCTCCTCGATCTCGTCGACGATCGACTTGACCTGGCGGTCGTTGGGCGCGGAGGCCAGCAGGAACGCGTCGGTGATCGACAGTACGTCGCTGACGTCGTAGGCGATGACGTCATGGGCCAGCTTGTCCGCGGCTGCCTGGGCGGCGGTGCTGATGAGCTCCAGGGAGCGGTCCGTAGCGGTCACTACACGGCTTTCGGTCGGTGGTCACTTGCCCCCAGGGTCTCACGGACCACCGACACGGCCCTACGCGATTAGCTCGCCTGTGCGGGTTCGTAGTCCTGGCCGAGGACGACCGTCACGTCCGCGTTGCCGGAGACCTCGCCCTTGGTGACGGTTTCGGTGCTCAGGCCCAGGGTCTTGGCGACCTCGGTGGCGTTCTCCTTGTCGGCATCGTCGGCGTAGGTGATCTCGGTGGTGGCCTCGGCCGCGGAGGCGTTGCCGCCCTCCAGGAAGGTGAAGCCGCCGTTGAGCAGGGTCACGCGCGCGTCCTCGGTGCGTTCCTTGTCGCCGGTGGCGTTCTGGACGGAGACGCGGACGGCGGTGCCCTCCTCGGGGTTCTTCGCCGCGCCGCCCAGGACGTCCTTGACGACGGGCTCGCTGGCCTGCACGTTCAGGGTGCCGTCGTCCTCCACGGGCAGCGTCTCGGTGCTGTAGTCGCCGCTCTTGGCGAGGTCGGACAGGGCCGCGAGGAAGGTGCCCAGGTCCTTGTCAGTGAGGGACGGATCCAGGATCTGGGCGAGGGTCTGCACGGTGGTCGTCGCCGCCTGCGCGTCGGACGACATCTTGCGCAGCACCCCCTGCATGACCTGCCCGAACCGCTCCAGCTGGGCGGCCTGCGTCTCGCCGGACGCCTTGTACGTGGCATAGGCGACGGCGTTCTTGCCGGCGAGGGTCTGCTGGGAGCCCTTGCGGACCAGGGGTGCCTCGCCCTTCTCGGCGTCCGGGTCGGGTACGTCGGTGTTGGTGTCGACCTCGATGTTGCCGACGAGGTCGACCAGGTTCTGGAGGTACGGCGTGTCGAGCCGCCAGGTGCCCTGGATGGAGGTCCCCAGGGCGGTGTCGAGGGCCTCCCGGGTGCCCGCGGAGCCGTCGTCCTCGACGGATTTGGTCAGTGTGGTGGCTGATCCGTCGTCGCCGGAGAGGGCCAGCGCGTTGGGCAGCAGGACGGTCGTGCCGCGCTTGGTGGTGGTGTTGTCGACCAGCAGTGCCGTGGAGGTGTCGCCGCCCTGGGTGTCGTGCAGATGGACGACGATCACGTCCCGCTTCTGGGCGCCCGCCGCCGCCGTGGTGCCCTCCGTGTCCCCGCCGGACGACACGCCCGGGAGTTTCCCGGCGTACCAGAGGTAGCCGACGCCGCCGGCCGCGAACACCGCCAGGACGACGACCAGGGCGATCAGGCGCCCGCGCGCGCGGCGCTTGGCCTCCTCGCGGCGCTCGGTGCGGTTCTCGGTGAAGGCGAGCCAGTCGATGACGTCCTCGGAGTCGCCGTCGGGCTCCTCCACGAAGGAGAACTGCTCGGTGCGGTAGTCGCGGTCCTGGGCGGGCCGCTGCTCCTCGGGGGCCGGTTCCGGCGGCGCGGGCGGTCCGGCCTGCTGCGGGATGTAGGCGGTCTGCTCGGCGACCTGCGGCTGCTGCCCACTGGTCGCGGCCTGGCCGTACGGGTCATAGGGCTGGTCGTACGCGGGATAGGCGCCCGTGGCGTCGTAGCCGGTGCCCTGGGGCTGGGCCGGGGGCTGCTGGCCGGTGCCGTAGGGGTCGTAGCCGGGGGTGGTCTGCTGCTGGCCCGTCGCGTACGGGTCGTAGGCGTAGCCCTGCTGCTGGTACGGGTCGTAGGGCTGCTGGGCGGGCTGCTCTGGGGTGACCAGCCGGTACACGGGCTGCCCGTACGCGTCGTAGCCGACGAGTTCGTACTGGCCCTCGTACCCCGCGTCAAATCGGTCGTTCACCGGTGCCCCTCTCGGCTCACTCGCCGCGGTACAGCTCTCGTTTCGCGATGTAGCGCACGACCCCGTCCGGCACCAGATACCAGACCGGGTCCCCCTTGGCGACTCTCGCCCGGCAGTCCGTGGACGAGATGGCCAGCGCGGGCACCTCGACCAGCGAGACACCGCCCTCCGGGAGACCGGGGTCGGCGAGGGTGTGGCCGGGCCGGGTGACCCCGATGAAGTGTGCCAGGGAGAACAGCTCCTCGGTGTCACGCCAGGTGAGGATCTGGCCGAGGGCGTCCGCACCGGTGATGAAGAACAGATCGGTGTCGGGGTTGATGGCGCGCAGATCGCGCAGGGTGTCCGCGGTGTAGGTGGGCCCGCCGCGGTCGATGTCGATACGGCTGACGGAGAACTGCGGGTTCTCGGCGGTGGCGATGACCGTCATCAGATAGCGGTCCTCGGCCGGGGAGACCGTGCGGTGGCTCTTCTGCCAGGGCTGCCCCGTGGGTACGAAGACCACCTGGTCGAGATGGAAGGCTGCGGCCACCTCACTGGCCGCCACCAGGTGCCCGTGGTGGATCGGGTCGAACGTTCCGCCCATGACGCCCAGGCGGCGCTTGCCGGTGTGCGCCGGACCGGTAGGCATGTCCTGCTCTCCCATGCGTGCAGACCCTACCGGCCCGGTCTGTGGGCTCAGCGGTCGCGGTTGAAGCGGGTGGTGATCCAGAGCAGGATCAGCAGGATGACCAGCGCGCTGGCGCCCACGAAGTAGGGGTTCAGGCTCTGGTGGTTGCCGCCGTGCTCCTCGCTCGGCGCGGCAAGGGTGACCAACTGGGCAGCGGCGCTGTGGAAAGTCATCTTCGGCAGAACCTATCCGGTGTGGGCGGGACAACGACGTCGGCCCATCGTAAGCGGGCACCCGATCGGCGATCACGCCGACTCCGCCGTTGGGGCACCGGCCGCCGTCCGGGGCGGGTCCGGCCGGGTGCGGGGAACCTTCGCGGCGGCTCAGTCGTCTTTCCGCTTGTAGCCACGCAACAGGATCCAGGCAGTCAGCACACAGCCCACGACCATCACGATCAGTACGACTCTCAGCAGGTTCCCCGCACCCTGCTGCTCAGCGGCGTTCGCGGCCTCGGTGAGCCAGGCGGTCGCGGGAATGCGGTGCATGACGGGGGGGCTCCTTCGCTGTAGTGCCCGTCCACGGTAACTCCGCCTAGGCTGGGCTCCGCTTCGGGGGCACACAGGGACAATCGACGCACATGGGGGATGACATGCCCGACGACAGCCACCAGAACGACGCGACGAACGGGCACGAGAACGTGCCGAGCAGGCAGCGCACCCGTTTCCCGGGGATCTCCTCGCGTGCCTATGAGCATCCGGCGGACCGCTCGGCGCTGGTCGCGCTGCGCAAGCTGAGCGGTTTCGACACGGTGTTCAAGGCCCTCAGCGGCTTGCTGCCCGAGCGCAGTCTCCGGCTGCTGTTCCTCTCCGACTCCGTGCGGGTCTCGGACCGGCAGTTCGCCCATCTCAACGACATGCTGCGGGACGCCTGTTACATCCTGGACCTGGAGAAGGTCCCGCCGATGTACGTCAACCAGGACCCGCAGCCCAACGCGATGTGCATCGGCCTGGACGAGCCGATCATCGTCGTCACCACCGGCCTGGTCGAGCTGCTCGACGAGGAGGAGATGCGCGCGGTCGTGGGCCATGAGGTGGGCCACGCCCTCTCCGGCCACTCGGTGTACCGCACGATCCTGCTGTTCCTCACCAATCTGGCGCTGAAGGTGGCGTGGATCCCGCTCGGCAATGTCGCGATCATGGCGATCGTGACGGCGCTGCGCGAGTGGTTCCGCAAGTCCGAGCTGTCCGCCGACCGGGCCGGGCTGCTGGTCGGGCAGGACCTCCAGGCGTCGATGCGCGGCCTGATGAAGATCGCCGGCGGCAACCATCTGCACGAGATGAACGTGGACGCGTTCCTGGAGCAGGCCGAGGAGTACGAGGCGGGCGGCGACCTGCGCGACTCGGTGCTGAAGATTCTGAATGTGCTGCCCCGCTCCCACCCCTTCACCACGGTCCGCGCGGCCGAGCTGAAGAAGTGGGCCGAGTCCCGCGACTACCAGCGGATCATGGACGGCCACTACCCGCGGCGCGGCGAGGACAAGGACACCTCGGTCACGGACTCCTTCCGCGAGTCGGCGTCCAGCTACGCCAGTCAGGTGAAGGAATCCAAGGACCCGCTGATGAAGCTGGTCAGCGACATCGCGGGCGGCGCCGGTGACCTGGGCGGCCGGGTGCGGCGCGGCTTCGGCGGCTTCGGTGGTTCCGGTGGCGGTTCCGCTCCGCGGGACAACCCGGCCAACGGCACGACCCGCACGGACGACTGACGGCCTTCCGGCAACGGGCACGACGACGGCTGACGACCTGAGGACTGATCGGGAGTGCGGGGGCCTTGGGGCGGTTCCTTCGGGGCGGTTCCCCGCAGGGGCTAGTCCTGCGGGGCCGGTCCCTTCAGGGCGGTTCCTTCGGGGCGGTTCCCCGCAGGGGCTAGTCCTGCGGGGCCGGTCCCTGCGGGGCGGCGACCGGTGGGTGGGCGGCTCTTCGAGGCGGGCAGCGCCGGGGGCGTGCTCGGCCGGGTCGTGCTCGGTGGGGGCGTGCCCGGTGGGGTCGTGATCGGTAGGGCAGCGCCCGGTGGGACGAAGGCTGGCGGGACGGCACCCCTTCGAGGCGGGCAGCGCCGGGCGGGGTCGTGCTCGGTGGGGCCGTGCTCGGTGGGGCCGGTCCCTGCGGGGCGGCGGCTGACGGGGCGGCATCGTTCGAGGCGGGCGTTGTCGGACGGTGCCCCGCCCGGCGGACCGTGCCCGGCGGGGCAGCGCCCAGCGGGCCGAGAGCCTGCGGGGCGGCATCCCGCGCGGCGGCGAAGCTGCGTGGTGGCCAAGCCGCGTGGTGGCATCGTGCGGTGAGCGCCCAGCGGGGCCGTGCTCAGCAGGGCAGCACCTGGCAGGCGGAATACCTGCGGGGCGGCATCGCACGGTGAGCGCCCTGCGGGCCCATGCTCAGCAGGGCAGCACCCGGCAGGCCGAGAGCCTCCTCGGATGCACCCCGCGCAGCGGCCATCCCGGGCGGTGGCATCGCGGTGAGCGCCCAGCGGGGCCGTGCTCGGCGCGGGAGCATCCGGCAGGGCAGCACCCGGCGGGCTGAAAGCCTGCGTGGCGGCGGCATTGCACGGTGAGCGCCCAGCAGGCCGAAAACCTGCGCGGCGGCACCTCGCGCAGCGGCTATCCCGGGCGGTGGCATCGCACGATGCGAGCACCGACGGGGACCCGCCCCCCAGAGCGGGCCCGGTCACATCTCCGGCTGAGTGTGCTCCGCCAGCGTCCCGCACAGCGCCGCCGCGCTCCCCGTGGCATACGGGTCCATGCCCGCCGGGGACAAGACCTGCGCGGCGGCACCTCGCGCAGCGCGGCCAGCCCGCGCAGCGGCATCGCAGATGCAGGCACCGGCAGGGGCTCGCCCCCCAGAGCGGGCCGGTCACACCTCCGGCTGGGTGTGTTCCGCCAGCGTCCCGCACAGCGCCGCCGTGCTCCCCGTGGCGTATGGGTCCGTGCCCGCCGGGGCCCCGGCCTTCGCGGTCTGGCCGGCGAGCAGGGGGCGGAGCAGGCTCGCCGAGTCATCGGCGCAGGAGAGCGGGCCGGCCTGGGCGTTCGACGTCTGGAGCCGGGCCTGGTGCAGCCGCAGATCGTCGCGGTCGAAGCGGAAGTGCAGCGCGCGGCGGACGGTGAAGAGCGACGCCTCCGCGCCCGCGCCGCCCCCGGCCGGGCGCAGGGCGTAGACGAAGATGTGGTCGGAGACCACCTCCAGTGTGGTGGAGTCCGTCTCCGCGGCCTCCAGGGTGCCCTGGACGCGGATCTGCGGGTCGGCGAGTTCGACGGCCTCGGGGTCGAAGCGGACCAGCCAGCCGGTCGCCGCGTGGCGGCCGTCCGCCGCGGGGTGGTCGAAGCTCTCGTCGAACTGGTCGAGCTGGTCCGGGTCGAGCATCACCCGGACGGACCGCACCTCACCGCCGGTGAGCACCTCGGGGTAGAGCGAGGAGCGCACGAGGTAGTCCTTGGCGGTGGTCAGGGCGGTGACGACCTGGCTGTCCGAGAAGTGCGAGGTGCTGCGGGCGGCCGGCAGCGGTATCCCCTCCGCGCCGATCCGGAACTGGGCGGCCGGGCTGGCGGCGAACAGCCGGTCGAGGTCGGTGGTGCCGGGCACCTCCTGGGGCGGGGTGAGCGGGACGACCGTCATCCGCAGTGGCTCGACGGTCTCGGGGACGGTCGCGACCTGGCTGCCGTAGGGGGTGCGGACGCCCATGTAGACCGCCGTGCCGAAGGCGACCGCGATCAGGAGGACGAGGATGAGTGCCTGGCGGGACAGGCCCCTGCGCATCGGGGGGCGGCGGCGGACGGCGGGGGCGTGGTCGCCCATCCGCTCCTGCGCGGAGAACTCCTGGAGCCGGGCAGCCCGGACGAACGACTCGTCGAACACCACGGATCGGTACTCGTCGTCCGCACCGCCGGGGGCGCCGTCGGGTGTCCCCTCAGGTGGGTCTCCAGGTCCGCCCATATCTTCAGAGTAGGTCGCCGGGCCCTCCGGTAAACGCCCTGCTACGCGACAACTTCTGACAGGTACTCACCAGAAAAGCCCGAGGTGCCGGGGACGCGGCTCAGGGCGTCCGGGGGACCGCCGAGACCGCCGGCTGGGAGTAGTCGGCGGAAGCGGACGGGGCCGCGACACGGCCTCCGCCGCCCTGTTCGACCCCGGTGGTGGCCGGGGGCGGGGCCGGATCCTGGCGGTTGGAGGAGGACGCGCCCCGGTAGACCGCCGCGAAGGCCAGCACGACCATGCCGATGCCCATCACCAGGGCGAGCAGCCAGGCGACGGGGCGGTGCCAGCGGACCTGCTTGCCGTAGCCCGCGTGGCCGTGGTCGTCGTCCAGGGCGTCGGGGTCGTACAGCCCGTCCAGCTCGGGGGCGCCGTAATCGCGGCCGTCGCCGTAGGGGTCGTCGTAGTGCTCGCCTCTGGCGTGGGCGCGGCGGGCCTCGGCCTCCGACGCCTCCGCTCTCGCCTGGGCGGCGGCCAGGAGGCGCTCGACGGCGGTCGGCTCATGGACGACAGCCGCCTTCACGAAGTCCTCGTCGAAGACCACGGCGGCGAACTCTTCGTCCGACAGTCCGCGGTCGTGGTCGTCGTCGGGCATCCAGCCGTCAGGGAACGGCGTGCCCCCCACGTCGTCCGGCACGTTTTCCAGAGTAGACCTGGGGGGTCAATTTGGGCAGACGGTATGGAAATTCATCCGCCGACCGAGACGGGGGGCGCGGCGGGTGTTTTCAGCGCCGTACGTGTCCGTCGCCGGTCACGATGTACTTGGTGCTGGTCAGCTCCGGCAGGCCCATCGGGCCCCGGGCGTGCAGTTTCTGGGTGGAGATGCCGATCTCCGCGCCGAAGCCGAACTGGCCGCCGTCGGTGAAGCGGGTGGAGGCGTTCACGGCGACGGTGGTGGAATCGACCAATTGGGTGAATCGGCGGGCCGCCTGCTGGGAGGTGGTGACGATCGCCTCGGTGTGTCCGGAGGTCCACAGCCGGATGTGCTCGACGGCCTTGTCGAGGGAGTCCACGACGGCGGCGGCGATGTCGTAGGACAGGTACTCGGTCTCCCAGTCCTCGGCCGTGGCCTCGACGACGGTCGCGCGGGAGTCCTTGGCGTAGGCGAGCACCCGGTCGTCGGCGTGCACGGTCACCCCGGCCTCCGCGAGGGCGTCCAGGGCGCGCGGCAGGAACTCGGCGGCGATGTCCTGGTGGACGAGGAGGGTCTCGGCGGCGTTGCAGACGCTGACCCGCTGGGCCTTGGAGTTGATCAGGATGTCGACGGCCATGTCGAGGTCGGCGTGGGCGTCGACATAGACATGGCAGTTGCCGGTGCCGGTCTCGATGACCGGGACGGTGGACTCGGCGACGACCGTGCGGATGAGGGAGGCGCCGCCGCGCGGGATGAGGACGTCGACCAGGCCGCGGGCGCGCATCAGCTCGCGCACGCTCTCCCGGTTCTCGCCGGGCACGAGCTGGACGGCGTCGGCCGGCAGCCCGGCACCGCCGACCGCGTCGCGGATCACCCGGACGAGGGCGGTGTTCGAGGCGTAGGCGGAGGCGGAGCCGCGCAGCAGCACGGCGTTGCCCGACTTCAGGCAGAGGGCGGCGGCGTCCACGGTGACATTGGGGCGGGCCTCGTAGATGATCCCGACGACGCCGAGCGGGACGCGGACCTGGCGCAGGTCGATGCCGTTGGGCAGGGTCGAGCCGCGGACCACCTCGCCGACGGGGTCGGGCAGTGCGACGACGTCCCGGACATCGGCGGCGATGGCCCGCACCCGCTCCGGGGTGAGGGTCAGCCGGTCGACGATCGCCTCGCTGGTGCCGGCCTCCCGGGCCTTCGCGATGTCCTCGGCGTTGGCCTCGACGATCTCCGCCGTACGGACCTCCAGGGCGTCCGCGATGGCGAGCAGCGCGTCGTCCTTCGCGGCCCGGGGCAGCGGGGCGAGGTCGGCGGCGGCGGCCTTCGCCCGGTAGGCGGCCCGGGTGACCGGGGACATGGAGTCGTACGGCGAGAGCGTGGTCATGGAGGGAAGGGTAATGCGCCCGCCGGACCGTTTCGCCGGATGTTCCGAACCGCGAGACATGGCCGAAGGGACCCGGAGTGCCAGTCACGGAGAGTGACGCCCCCCTGGGTCCAGCGGCGTCCCGCCCAGAAGGTGTCCGTCCCGCTCAGAAGGTGTCCGTCCCGCTCAGAAGGTGTGTGCCTCGCCCGGCAGGCGTACACCCAGCCCGGCAGGCGTACACCCCGCCCGCGAGGCGTCGCACCCCGCCCGCGAGGCGTCGCACCACACCCGGAGGGCAGGCACCACACCCGGAGGGCAGGCATCCCGCCCGGAGGGCAGGCACCCCGCCCGGAGGCCGCGTACCCGGCTCAGAACGGGTGCACCCCCACCGGTGACGCCGGTGGCGGGCCGTAGCCCTCGGCGATCCGCTGGTGGTACGTGCCCCGGTCGATGACCTCCAGGCCCACGATCTCCCAGGGCGGGAGCCCGGCCGTCTGCCGGTGCTCGCCCCACAGCCGCAGGGCGACCGCCGCCGCGTCATGCAGATCGCGGGCCTCCTCCCAGTACCGGATCTCGGCGTGGTCGACGGCATAGCGGCTGGTCAGCAGGAAGGGGTGGTCGTGGGCGAGCTGCTGGAGGGCGCGGCGGACCTCGGTGAGCGGGGCGGCCTCGCCGGAGACGCTGAGGGTGACATGCCACAGCCGGGGTGCGTCGGCCGGCCGCTCCTCCTCGCGGTCACCGTCGGGTTGCCGGTACTCGCCGGCCGTGACGCTGGTCAGGGCGCGTTCCTCGCCCGCGGGACGGGAGGTCCCCGGCGGGCGGGCGCCCGGCCCGGTGGCGCCGGCGCGGTACGCCGTCGGCGCAGGACGCACTCGTCTCACGGCGGCCTCCTCAGTGCTTCGGTCCTGTCGTCCCCGGTCCCGGTCCCGCTCCCCAGCGCCATCGCCGCACGGCTTGCGCGGTGCTCCTGCGAATGTGTCGCTGAGACAAAGTTGAGCAGGCCGCAAGGCTCCGTGGGGCCGTTTTACGGAACGTCCCCCACCGGTGGTGGACGAATCAGCTCTTTTGCGGATGCAGGATCACCAGGTCGTCCCTGTGTACGACCTCCCGTTCGTACGCCGGTCCCAGCTCGCGGGCGAGTTCACGGGTGGAGTGGCCGATCAGCCTCGGGATCTCCCTGGCGTCGAAATTGACCAGGCCACGGGCGACGGCGAGGCCGCCGGTGTCCCGCAGTTCGACCGGGTCGCCGGCGCTGAACTCGCCCTCGACGGCGGAGATCCCGGCCGGGAGCAGCGAGGTGCGGCGTTCGACGACCGCACGGACCGCCCCGTCGTCCAGGATCAGCGCGCCCTGGGGGGTGGAGGCGTGCTGGAGCCAGAGCAGCCGGTCGGTGGAGCGTTTGCCGGTGGGACGGAAGTAGGTGCCGGTGTCATGTCCGGCGAGGGCGTCGGCGGCGTGGATCGCGCTGGTCAGCACGACGGGGACACCGGCGCCGGTGGCGATCCCGGCGGCCTCGATCTTGGTGACCATGCCCCCGGTGCCGACGCCGGCCCGGCCGGTGCTGCCGATCTCGACATGGGCGAGGTCCTCGGGGCCGGCCACCTCGGCGATCCGGGTGGTGCCGGGCCTGCTGGGGTCGCCGTCGTAGACCCCGTCGACATCGGAGAGCAGGACCAGCAGATCGGCGCGGACGAGATGGGCGACGAGGGCGGCGAGCCGGTCGTTGTCGCCGAAGCGGATCTCGTCGGTGGCGACGGTGTCGTTCTCGTTGACGACCGGGAAGGCGCCCATCGCGAGCAGTTTGTCCAGGGTGCGGGCGGCGTTGCGGTGGTGGGCGCGGCGGCTCATGTCGTCGGAGGTGAGCAGGATCTGGCCGACGCGGACGCCGTAGCGGGCGAAGGAGGCGGTGTAGCGGGCGACCAGCAGGCCCTGGCCGACGCTGGCGGCGGCCTGCTGGCGGGCCAGGTCCCGGGGGCGGCGGCGCAGTCCGAGCGGGGCCAGTCCCGCGGCGATGGCTCCGGAGGAGACCAGCACGATCTCCCGCTCGCCCCCGCTGCGGACCTTCGCCAGGACGTCCACCAGGGCGTCGACGCGGTCGGCGTCCAGTCCGCCCGCCGCGGTGGTCAGCGAGGAGGAGCCCACCTTGACGACGATCCTGCGGGCCTCGCGCACGGCCTGCCTTGCCCCTGCCACGTTGGTGTTCGCCTCTCGCGTAGCTCCCACTGCCTCGTCCGGCAATCTACGCGACGGGGATCGTGCACCGCGCACCGATTTCACCGGTCGGACGCCCCACCGGACCGCGCCGGACCGCACCCGACGCCCCGGCGGACGCCCCGCCAGACTCCACCGGACCGCACCGGACGCCCCACCGGACCGCGCCGGACGGCCCGGCAGGATCCCGCGTCGAACAACCCGGCCCCGATCCCGGGCACTTGGCCGGATATCGCCCATACCATCCCCACTCCCACCCGCCGCCCCCGCAACCGGACGCCCACATTCCGCAGAGAGTGAAAAGGTTGTACGCCGATCATCTGGAAATTAAAGCCCGAGTAAACATAGGTTGACATCTGTGCCGCACACCGAACAGCCCGCGCCGCGCGCGAAGCGCATCCTGCTCCGGTCGGGGAAGAGCCCGTACGACGTCGTCCCCGTCGAGGAGGCCCTGCACCGCGATGTCATCGCGACCAACGCGGGCAATCTGATCTTCAGCGACGCCTCGCACAAGATCCTCCAGACCCCGCACACCGAGGTGTTCTCCAACGGCGGTCGCACCAGCATCGCGGAGGCGGCACGGATCAACGAGGAGTACGACGCCTTTGTCGTCCCGCTCGCCAACGCCTTCCGGCCCTCCTTCGAGGAGCCCCTCGGCCGGCTGACCAAGCTCATCACCCGGCTGAAGATCCCGGTGGTGGTGCTCGGGGTGGGCGCACAGGCCAATCTGAAGTACGACGCGGCCCGGCTCAAGCCCATGGAGCCCACCGTCCGGGCGTTCGTCTCGGCGGTGCTCGACCACAGCGCCTCCATCGGGGTGCGCGGTGAGTTCACCGAGCGCTATCTCAAGGACATGGGCTTCCGGGACGTCGAGGTGATCGGCTGCCCCTCGCTGTTCCTGCACGGCAAGGAGCTGGCCGTACGCAAGCGGGTGCCCGCGCTCACCGCCGTGTCCCGCATCTCGGTCAACGGCTCGCACAGCGCGGTGCGTTCCCAGGGGCTCGGTCAGGTGATCCGGCGGGCCCATGAGCGCTACCCCAATCTGCGTTTCATCGGCCAGAACCTCAGCGACGCGCGGCAGTTGCACTGGCGGGACATGTCCAGCCCGAACGCCCGGGTGACCGCGATGCCGACCCACCCGGACCATCCGATGTACCGGGAGGGCAAGGTCCGGGTCTATGTCGACCCGGTCACCTGGATCGAGGATCTGCGCACCTTCGACTACTCCTTCGGCTCCCGCATCCACGGCAATATCGCCGCGCTGCTGGCGGGCACCCCCGCGACCGTGCTCTGCTCCGACTCCCGGACGCTGGAGCTGTGCCGCTACTTCGACATCCCGCACCGCACCATCGACCGGGTCTCGCCGGAACTGGATCCGGCGCAGCTGTACGACGAGGCCGATCTGAGCGGGCTGATCGACGGTCACCAGGAGCGGTTCGAGCGCTTCACCGGGTTCCTGACCAGGAACGGCCTGGACAACACGTTCACCCATGGCGACGGCGGGGCGGCGTTCGAGAAGCGGATGCGGTCGCTGTCCTTCCCGCCGGGCATCCGGCCCTGGAACGACGCCGACATCACCGCGCTCAGCAGCCGGTTCGGCTGGCTCCAGAGCCGGATGGATGAACTGGCCGCCGAGAACGCCGGGCTGCGCAAGGAGCTGGCCAAGACCCGCGGTACGGCGGGCAAGGCGGGCGGCACCGGCGACCGGTCGGTGTACCGCCGGGCGAGACGGGTGGTGGGGCGTCCGCTGCGGAGGGCGTTCCAGGGGCGGCAGCAGTAGCGGCGGCGGTCGCTCTCCGAGGGACGGTGGGCGTTCGTTCCGGGGGCGTGGCAGTAGCGGTCGGTCACCGGCGGCAGCGGCAGCGGCAGGGGGAAGAGGAACGGTCGGTCTCCGGGGGGCCTCGGAACCGAACCGTCGGCGCCCTCAGCCGCAGCCCCCTCAGCGGGTGTTTCCGGTCAGCTGGCGTCCGTCCGTCGCCACCATCCGCCGGGCCCGCCGCGCTGCCGCCTGCATCAGGAACCCCACCCGGCTCTCCCGGTACCCCGGCACCTTGCGGGCCTCGCGCGGTGCGGCCAGATAGACCGCGTCCGGTATCCCCGCCGTGGTCTCCCGGAAGTGCGGGTACGGGAGGTAGACCCGGCTGCCCCGGCGCTCCAGCAGCGGTGCCGGGTTCTTCTTCCGGTGGACGAACTCCACCACGTCCACCAGCAGATCGGCGCGCTGCTCGGCGATCAGATGCAGCCGCAGCCGTTCATGGACGCGCAGCCGGCGGGCCACCTCCGCGTTCCAGTGGGCGTCCATCAGCGGCTTGGCCAGTTCCAGTTTGTGGTGGCGCACCTCCTCGCCGTCCTTGAGGAAGCGCGGGCCGAACTGGGGCAGCAGGGTGACCAGGAACGGGCGGAGCATCAGCACGTCCCGGCGCGGACCGGGCGGCACCAGCTCCGCGAGCAGGTCCATCAGGGCGCGGGCCGAGTCGAAGCGCAGGGTGTAGCCGCCGGTGCGGGTGACATGCTTGCCGTCGTCCCGGCCGACCAGGTAGTAGCAGGTGTGGTCGGCGATGACGGAGACGCCGTCGGCCCGCAGATACGCCTCCATCGTGAACAGCGCGTCCTCGCCGGTCCACAGGGCCTCGTCGAAGCGCATGCCGTGCCGGGTGAGCAGGGCGCGGCGGAACAGCTTCTGCGCGCTCAGGGTGTACTTGATGTTGGAGGAGTAGACGTCCGTACGGTCGAAGCTCTGGTGCCACATCGAGCGGGGCGGCTTGCGGTTGATGCCCTCGACGCGTCCGAGCACCACATCCGTGCCGTTGCGGTCGGCCATGGCGACCATGCGCTCCAGGGCCTCGGGGCCCAGCCGGTCGTCGGCGTCCAGGAAGAACACGAACCGCCCGGCCGCCCGGTCCAGGCCGACATTGCGCGGGCCGCTGGGGCCGCCCGAGTTGGCCTGCCGGATCACCGTGACCGGCATGGGGGCGCGCGCGGCGAACTCCTCCAGGTACTCCCCCGTGCCGTCGGTCGAGCCGTCGTCGACGGCGATCACCTCGACGCGCCCCGGATCGAGGGTCTGCGCCTCGACGGACGCCAGGCACTCGATCAGATACGGCATCGCCTCGTACGCCCCGATGATCACGCTCACATCAGGCTGCGTCACACCTGTTCCCCTTATGTCTTGGCCAGGAGGACCGAGCGCCTCCCGGTCATGGGGGCCGTCTCCGGGGCACGGGTGTTCCCCCCGCGTCCACTCCTTCGCTCCTACAAAGACGGCACAAAGGGGGCCGGGGTTCATCCGGTCCAGGAGGCGGTCCGGGAGGGAAAGCACAGAAGGCGGTCCGGGCGGCGGTCCGGGAGGGGAAGCAGCGGAAGAACGCCGAAGGCCCCGGAGAGTCCGTTCGGTTCTCCGGGGCTCATGAGGCGGGCGGTCTCGTCGCTCAGCCGGTCAGTTCGCTCGTCGCCGTCCGGGTCTCCTGCCCCCGGTTGCGGGTCTCGGCCTTCGCGGCGAGGTCCTTGACCGCCGTGTTGAACTGGACGATCGAGGCCGGCTCGTCCGGGCCCAGCAGATAGCGCTTCAGCTCGCCGCGCTCCACCGCCAGCGGATCGGTGGACGGGTCGCGGACCGCGGCCAGCAGCCCGTCCAGCGCGGCGGCGTCATTGGCGAGGATCACGGCGGCCCGTACGGCGGTGTTCTGCCGCTTGAACTCCTCCGCGCCCAGTCCGGCGGAGTCCGTCACCGCGTACGGCTTGCCGCTGGCGATGAAGTCGGAGACCACCGAGGAGATGTCGGAGACCATCGCGTCGGCGACATTGAAGCAGTCGTAGAGGCGGGGCTCGGCGTCGGTGATCACCCGGTGCTGCCAGGTCGGGAAGGAGCGCCAGTAGGCGTCGTTCCACTCGGTGCGCAGCGCGGCGATCTCCTGGAACTTCGCCACATCGACCACGCCGTCCCGGGTGGACTCGGCCTCGTCGCCGCCCTCACCGGCGCTGGACAGGGTGGCGAGCCGGGCCTCGATCCGGGTCAGCTCGGCCGCCGCGGCGGACTCGGCGCCCGGGTCGGCGGTGAAGGCGGGGGCGGTGGCGCGCTCGGCGGCGGATCGGCCGACCAGTGCCGTGATCCGCTGGTGGGCGGCCTTGGCGGCGGCGCTGCGGGTGCCGGTGAAGGGGTGCGGCTTGTAGAGGACGCGGACCGGGGGGTCGGTGGTGACCAGGGTGCGGACGATGTTCTCGCCGGCCAGCAGGAGGGAGGTGTTGCCGGGGTTGTCGTCCCAGCCCTCCCAGGTCGGCGCGTACAGCACCGTCGGCATGCGGTCCTCGGGGACGCCGTGCCAGAGCTGGATCGGGGCGAGCTGGGGGCGGCCGACCTCGGCGATGTCGTCGTCGCGGACCCCGACATCGGCGATGGCGTAGCGGTCGCGGCCGGCCCGGCCCGCGGTCCACACCTCGTCGTACACCTTGCTGAACGGGTTGACGCTGGCGAGCTTGTCGCTGTCGCCGTGGCCGATGAAGACATGCTTCATGGTGGGGACGCGCAGGAGGTGGATGTTCTTGCCGACGTTCGCCGCGTAGAGGGCGACCCGGACGTTCGACAGGTCCATGTTCATCAGATGCACCCCGCCGGGGACGCAGACGATGGGCGCGGTGGTGGGCGCCATCCGCTCCAGGATGGCCCGCTCGCGCAGGATGATCAGCGGCCTGGAGTCCAGCTGCTCCATGGTCTCCAGCCACATGTTGACCTGGTACGCCGACTCCTTGGAGCCGGAGAAGTACAGCACCGTCTCCGGCCGGTAGCCGCGCAGCCAGTCGTCGACCGCGTCGAGCACCTTCTCGGCGCGCGGCGGTATGCGGTTGCCGCGCACATAGGGGGCGAGGGAGAGGACATAGACACAGCCGAGGCCGACGGTGATACCGATGCCGATGAATCCGGCGACGGTCGAGTCGATCTGGGCGGAGATCAGTATTCCGGCGACGGCGGCGAGGTCGAGGTGGAGCATCTTCTCGGCGGAGCGGTCCAGCAGCCACTGGGGCGGGGCGTCCGGGATGCGGATACGGGAGGCGAGGTCGACATTGCGGGTGGCGACCGGCATCCGGCGGCGGTTGCGGATCAGGGTGACCAGGGCGCCGTGCGGGGCCTGGAGACCGTAGAAGGCGATGAAGCCGGCGACCGCGCCGTAGAACATCAGATTGTCGGAGAGGGACAGCCGGGCCAGGAGCAGGACCAGCAGCAGCTCACGGATGAGGAAGCGGATCGACAGGCCCGCGCGCACCTTGCTCAGGCGGTTGATCAGATAGCTGCCGCGGCGGTGCAGATAGTGGTCCGCCAGGTAGGTCACGGCCGCCGCGGCGGCGAAGGCGGGGACGCTCGGCACGAGCGCGGCCAGCATGAGCGCCGGAAAGCCCAGCATCACCAGGGCCGCCGCGACCAGCTCGGCGGCGCTGCCCACCCGGGCGACGCGAATAGCGGTGGTTATCACGGAAAACCTGCTCTGAGAGGGGTGCGGTGCCCTCGGCGACAATCCGCGGGCGTCGGCAAGGCCCGTAAATTCCTGAAGATTCTGTGTAGCCAGAGTGTGGAGTTCTGGAAACTTACGGGGAATGTACGGACTCAGGCCCTTGTGAATACTCGGCGAACCGGAACCCACAAGGGCCTGAATGACAGAAGGCCAGGAGATGTCGATTATGCCACGCCGTACCGGAGGCTGAACCACTCGGTACGGGCGGGTGGCTAGGCCACGGTGTCCTGGCGGTCGAGCACCCCGGCCAGCGCCTGCTCGAAACCGGACGCCTGACCGGCACTGGCCGTCGGGTCCTGCTGGCGGACGTCGATCACATGCCCGGTCAGCTCGGAGAGCAGCACATCGAGGGAGGTACTGGCGACGGCCTCGGAGGAGAGCAGACTGCCCGCGGGCTCCTGGCCGAACGCCTTGGTGCGCATCGGCGTCGCCGTGCGCTCCGGGTTGACGCAGTTGACGCGGATGCCGTCGGCGGCCCACTCGTCGGACAGCGCCTGGGTGAGGTTGACCATGGCGGCCTTGGTGGAGGAGTAGAGGCTGTACTCGGCGCGGCCCCGGGTGTAGCTGCTGGAGGTGTAGAGCAGCAACTGGCCCTTGGTCTCGGCGAGATACTTGTACGAGGAGCGGGCGATCTGCACCGGCGCCAGGTAGTTGACGCTCAGCGCCTCCTGGATCGTGGCGTTGTCGGTCTCGGCGAGCTTGCCGATCCGCAGCACACCCGCGGTGTTCACCACGTAGTCGATCCGGCCGGTCTCGGCGTACGCCTTGGACAGCGCGTCGTCGACCTCCTCCGGGTTCTCCACATGGGTGCCGGTGGTGGAGCGGCCCAGGGCGTAGACGGTGGCGCCGTAGGACTCGGCCAGCTCGCCTATGTCCTTGCCGATGCCGTAGGAACCGCCGAAGACGACCAGGGTCTTGCCGTCGAGCAGCCGGCGGTAGGCGTCCTCGCCGCTGTGCTCGGGCGCGGCCGTGGAGCCGAGCTGGAACAGCTTGTCGGCGATGAAGACATCGACGGGCTGGGTGACCTTCATGTTGTACTCGTCGCCCGCGACCACATGGATGGGGACGTCGGGGAGGTACTTCAGCACGACCGTGCAGTCGTCCGTGGCCTGGAAGTTGGGGTCGCCGGCCGCCACCTCGTAGGCCCGCTTGATGGTGGACAGCTTGAACGCCTGCGGGGTCTGGCCGCGGCGCAGCCGGGAGCGGTCCGGGATCTCCGTGATGAACTCGCCGTCCTCGCCATGGGTGCGGGTGACGATGATGGTGTCCGCGGAGGGAATGGCCACGTCGACGGCCTGGTAGCGCTCCAGGGCGGTCACGCAGTCGTCGATCACCCGGCGGGAGAGCAGCGGCCGTACGGCGTCGTGGAACAGGACATTGGGGTCCTCGCCCTCGGCCAGGCCCTCACCGAGGGCGGCGATGGCGCGCTCGGTGGTCTCGTTGCGGGTGGCGCCGCCCTCGATGACCCGGGAGACCTTCTTGAAGCCCGCCTTGGCGACGATCTTCTCCACATCGGGCACATAGCCCGGCGCCATCAGAACGATGATGTCGTCGATCGAGTCGGCCTTCTCGAAGGTGGTCAGCGTGTGTTCGATGACTGCCTTGCCGGCGATCTTCAGCAGCTGCTTGGGAATCGAGAGTCCCACGCGCTGGCCGGTACCCCCGGCCAGGATCACTGCGGTGGTACGGGGCTTGGCAATGTGCTGTGACACAGGTGACCTACCTTGGGGCGTCCGGGAGCTTGCGAATGCTCCCACTTGTGGTTACCGCGATGCAAGGTGAGCGACCTCCGCCGCATATGTGCACGCAACCTCTCATTCATCTTTTGACGCTGGTGAAGGACGAAAAGTTCCCTCTGGGGTGAGATCGGGGCCCGGAATTGCTGTGAGTAACTACACAGGCCGGGCGGTGACGAGGGGTGATTGTGGTGTGGGGGGTGTGGGGGTGCCGTGGGTGCGATCCGGGGCGGGTTCGGGGTGGGTTCGGGGTGGTCGGTGCCGCGGAATTCCACATTAAGATTCCGCAGCATTTCGGTCTCGGGGAGGGGCGGTGACCGATTGGGGGTACGGGGGGCGTGGTGAGTGGGCGGGTGCGGGTGGTGGGGGCTGGTCGCGCAGTTCCCCGCGCCCCTAAGGGACGTGGCCCTGCCCGGCGCCGGAAGGAGCCGCAGCTCTAGGACCGGTGCTGGGCGGAACCAAGGCTTTTAGGGGCGCGGGGAACTGCGCGACCAGCCACCCCACCACCCGCACCCGGCACCCCGCACCCTCACCCGGCCCCTTAGAACGGCTCGAAGCCGTCGAATTCCTCCTCCGCCTCGTCCCGCTCCGCCTGCCGCTCGCGGCGTCGCTGGACCGCGGGCCGCAGCGCATCCATCCGGTGGTCCTCACCGCGCCGGCCCAGCATCTCCGCGCCGGCCATGACCGTCGGCTCCCAGTCGAAGACGACCGCGTTCTCCTCGGGCCCGATGGCCACACCGTCGCCCGCGCGGGCACCGGCCTTCATCAGCTGTTCCTCGACCCCGAGACGGCCCAGCCGGTCGGCGAGGTAGCCGACGGCCTCGTCGTTGTTGAAGTCGGTCTGACGCACCCAGCGTTCGGGCTTCTCGCCGCGCACCCGGTACAGCCCGTCGTCCTCGCGGGTCACCGTGAACCCGCTGTCGTCGACGGCCTTGGGGCGGATGACGATCCGGGTCGCCTCCTCCTTCGGCTTCGCGGCCCGCGCCTCGCCGACCAGTTCGGCCAGCCCGAACGACAGCTCCTTGAGCCCCGTGTGGGCCACCGCGGACACCTCGAAGACGCGGTAGCCGCGGGCCTCCAGGTCGGGGCGGACGATCTCGGCGAGATCCTTGCCGTCCGGGACGTCGATCTTGTTGAGGACCACGATCCGGGGCCGGTCTCCGAGGCCGCCGTACTGCCGCAGTTCCTCCTCGATGACATCGAGGTCGGAGGCGGGGTCGCGGTCGGACTCCAGGGTCGCGGTGTCCAGGACGTGCACCAGGACGCTGCACCGCTCGACATGGCGCAGGAACTCCAGGCCGAGGCCCTTGCCCTGGCTGGCGCCCGGGATCAGTCCGGGGACATCGGCGATGGTGTAGACGGTGGAGCCGGCCGTGACCACACCCAGGTTGGGGACCAGGGTGGTGAAGGGGTAGTCGGCGATCTTCGGCTTGGCCGCGCTGAGCACCGAGATCAGGGAGGACTTCCCGGCGCTCGGGTAGCCGACCAGCGCCACATCGGCGACGGTCTTCAGTTCGAGGACGACATCGCGCAGATCCCCGGGCACCCCGAGCAGCGCGAAGCCGGGCGCCTTGCGGCGGGCGGAGGCCAGCGCCGCGTTGCCGAGCCCGCCCCGGCCGCCCTGCGCGGCCACGAAGGACGTACCGTGTCCGACCAGGTCGGCGAGGACATTGCCGTCCTTGTCGAGGACGACCGTGCCGTCCGGGACCGGCAGGACCAGGTCCTGGCCGTCCTTGCCGGAGCGGTTGCCGCCCTCACCGGGCTTGCCGTTGGTGGCCCTGCGGTGCGGGGAGTGGTGGTAGTCGAGCAGCGTGGTCACGGACTGGTCGACGGTGAGGATCACATCGCCGCCGCGTCCGCCGTTGCCGCCGTCGGGGCCGCCGAGCGGCTTGAACTTCTCCCGGTGCACGGAGGCACAGCCGTGGCCCCCGTTACCCGCGCCGACATGCAGTTCGACGCGGTCCACGAAGGTGGTCATGGTGGTGCCTCCAGAAACGTACGGAAAGTCAAAGTCAGAGAATCGGTAGACGTCATCGGTATACGTCATCGGTCGATGTCATCGGTTGATGACATCGATAGACGCATCCAAGGACGTCTACAGGTCAACACACGAAAGGCGGACCCGCCTTCCCGACCGGGAAGTGAGGTCCGCCTCGCGCAGAGAGTTCCGGTCAGGCGACCGGGACGATGTTCACAACCTTGCGGCCACGGTGGGTGCCGAACTGCACCGAACCGGCCTGGAGGGCGAACAGCGTGTCGTCGCCACCGCGGCCGACACCCGAGCCCGGGTGGAAGTGGGTGCCGCGCTGGCGGACCAGGATCTCGCCCGCGTTGACGACCTGACCGCCGAAGCGCTTCACGCCGAGCCGCTGGGCATTGGAGTCGCGGCCGTTCCGGGTGGACGACGCGCCCTTCTTGTGTGCCATGTCTCCTCAGTCCCTTACTTCGCAGCCGCGGGGATCTCGGTCACCTTGATCGCCGTGTACTGCTGGCGGTGGCCCTGGCGACGGCGGTAGCCGGTCTTGTTCTTGTAGCGCAGAATGTCGATCTTCTGGCCCTTGTGGTGGTCCACGACCTCGGCCTGGACCTTGATGCCGGCCAGGACCCAGGGGTCGCTGGTCACGGCGTCGCCGTCGACGACGAGCAGAGTGGAGAGCTCTACCGTGTCACCCACCTGGGCGGTGGAAATCTTGTCAACCTCGACGATGTCACCGACAGCAACCTTGTGCTGACGGCCACCGCTGCGCACGATGGCGTACACGCGGATCTCACTCTCTCGCTCGGGAACGGCACCCCCGAAGTCCAGCCACCCGAACACGGGCGGCCTCTCCAGAACACCGGACATAGCCGACTTCCGGAGGAAGAGGTTTACGGGGATGTGGCGTGTCCATATCGAGGGACACACCGACGGTCAAGGTTACGGGGCGCCCCAGGACTGGTCAAACCGAGCCCCAAGCGGCCCCGAGGGGTCAGCGGCCCAGGCTCTCCCGGTACGCCACGCACTCCGCGTAGGACGGCAGCATGCCCCGCTCACGGGCCTCGGCCAGGGTCGGCGCCTGCTCGTCCTTGGGCGACAGCACCGGGGCCAGCTCCGTGGGCCACTCGATGCCGAGGGCCGGGTCGAGCGGGTGGATGCCGTGCTCCCGCTCGGGGGCGTAGCCCTCGGAGCAGAGGTAGACGACGGTGGCGTCGTCGCTGAGCGCCATGAACCCGTGCCCGAGGCCCTCGGAGAGATAGACCGCGTGATGGTCCCGGTCGTCCAGCCGGACGGCCTCCCACTCGCCGAAGGTGGGCGAGCCGGTACGGATGTCCACGATCACGTCCAGTACCGAGCCGCGCACGCACTTGACGTACTTGGCCTGGCCCGGCGGTACATCCGCGAAGTGGATGCCGCGCAGGGTGCCCCGGCTGGAGACGGACATATTGGCCTGGGCGAGGGTGAGCGGGTGCCCGGCGGCCTCGGTGAAGAGCGGTGCCTTGAACCACTCGTGGAAGCTGCCCCGGCCGTCGGGGAACACCTTGGGCTCATGCACCCAGGAGCCGGAAAGGGAGAGGGGTCGCATCGCGGGGTCCTCGGATCGGGGTCGGGTGGGTTTCGGGGGCGGCCGGGGCCGCCCTGGCGGCTGGGTTTCGGGTGCGGCGGGTTTCGGGCGCCGCCGGGGGCTACCGGCGTCCTCCGGCCAGCGCGCGCTTCATCCGGCCGGCCACCCGGCGCCACAGCGGGCGCGGCGGGCGGGCGGCGGCCCTGGTGGCGGGCTTGGCGGGCGGGGTGTGGCGGTCGATCACCCGGGGACGGCCCTGGGCGTCCACCACCACGTCGACCGGGAGCCGGGTCCAGCGGACCTCGCCCCGGGCGGGGGACGGGATGCCCATCCGGACGGCCCAGCGCTTGCCGGTGAGCCGCTCCAGCGGCAGCGCGGCGGTGAGCGCCCGGCCGTCGGAGGCGGCCTCGGCCGGGTACTTGCCGACGTTCTTGCGCTCGAAGCGGAGCTGGAGCGGCGCACCGGCGGCGGAGCCCAGGTGCAGGGGCAGCGGGAGGCGCAGGGTGCCGCCGTCGACGGTGGCCTCAGCCCAGTCCAGCAGTTCCCCGGCCTCGCGCTCCAGCTTGCCGGTCCGCTGGTCGATGTCCAGGGAGAGATTGCCGGGGCCGTCGGTCCAGTACGGCAGGACCAGGCGGCGGGGCTCGCCGGTGAGCGCGGGCAGCCGGGTGGCCTCCACGTCGTCGCCGCGGACCGCGCCGAGCCGGGTCTCCTTGCTCCAGCCGCAGGACTTGATCCGCAGATGCAGATCCCAGAGACCGGCCGGGAGCGGGCCCCCGGCGGCGGCGGTCTCGGGGTCGAGCACCGCCCGCGCGGTGATCTCCTGGCGGAAGGCGCCATCGGTCCCGTCGGTGTCGATGCGGTGCCGCTCGCTGGTCAGCGGGAGGTAGTACTGGGTGGCCTGCTCGCGGTGCCGGATCACCAGGTCGACATCGCTGCGGTCCACGGGGGCCGCCAGTGAGACGTCCTGGGCGGCGAGGGCCTCGCGGGCACCCTCGGACAGCGGCAGCCCGAGCAGGTCGCGCCCGCCGTCACGGCCGTAGGTCATGGGCGTGCCGTCGACCTCGTACTCGGCGCTGAAGCCGATGGCCAGGGAGCCGTTCTCCCAGGTCAGGGAGGTGAGGCGGCCGGTGGGGCGGATACCGGCCTCCCACTGGGCGAGGGCGCGGACATCGGCGTAGCGGTCGGCGGTGATCAGAGCGGCGACCACCCGCTGGGTGGGGGCGACCCGGGCGAGGACGCCGGGGCCGAAGCGCTCGGTGATGACCGCGCGGATCTCGCCGTACAGCTCCTCGGCGTAGTCCTCGGGGAGTTTCAGCAGTCGCTGGCCGCGCAGCCGCTCGACCATCTCGTTGCGCAGCCAGCGGGAGAAGAGCTGGTCGCGGACCGGGCCGGGCTCGGTGAGGTCCTCGACCACATCGAGCGCCTCGCGGAGGTTCTTGAAGTAGCCGACCGGGTCGAAGCGCTGGAAACCGGCGTTGGAGCCGTCGTCGCGGGTGATGTGGTAGTAGCAGAGGTAGTCGCTGAGCACGGCCACGCTCTTGGCCCGCAGATACGCCTCGACCACGAAGACATGGTCCTCCAGGCGCCGCCTGCCCTCCTTGAACCGCATGCCGTGCTCGGCCAGGAACGCCCGGCGGAACATCTTGTGCGGGGTGAGGCTGTCGATCAGCGGGGCGGTCTCCACGGTGACCCGGGGCCGGTTGACCCGGAACAGCTCCTGCGGGACCGGGCGGCCGATACCGGCCATCTTGCCGACGACGACATCCGCGTCGTTGGCCCGGCCGTAGGCGTACATCCGCTCCAGGGCCTCGTCGCCGAGCCAGTCGTCGTGGTCGGCGAACATCACATACTCGCCGCGGGCCGCGTCGATCCCGGTGTTGCGGGGGCGGCCGGACCAGCCGGAGGACTCCTGGTGGACGACATGGAAGTGCGGGTGCTCGGCGGCCAGCTCGTCGAGGCGGGCCGGGGTCTCGTCGGTGGAGCCGTCGTCGACGAACCAGACCTCGAACTCGTCGGGGGTGAGGCTCTGCCGGAGCAGCCCGTTGACACAGTCCTCGAAGTACTTGCCCGGGTTGTAGACCGCGATGACGACACTGACCTTGACCGTCACGCCGGACGCTCCTTCGTCTGGGCCGCGTGGGCCTCGTGGGCCGCGTGGATCGCGGGGAACGCCTCGGTGAGGGCCGCGCGCCAGTCGCGGGGCGGGGTGAGCCCGGCGGCGCGGAGCCGGTCGTGGCCGAGCACGCTGTACGCGGGGCGGGGCGCCGGGCGGACGAACGCGTCGCTGGTGGTGGGGCGGACCCGGTCCGGGTCGGTGCCCAGCAGCCGGAAGATCTCCCGGGTGAAGCCGTACCAGCTGGTCTCCCCGGCGCTGGTGCCGTGGTAGATCCCGGCCGGTGCGGTGCCGTCCAGGGCGCCGCGGCCGAGGGCGAGCAGCAGCGCGGCCAGATCGGCGGTCCAGGTGGGCTGGCCGCGCTGGTCGTCCACGACGGAGACGGTGTCCCGCTCACCGGCCAGGCGGATCATCGTCCGGACGAAGTTGGGGCCGCCCGCTCCGTACAGCCAGGCCGTGCGGATCACATAGCCGGTCTCGGGGAGGGCGGAGAGGACGGCTTGCTCACCGGCCAGTTTGGTGCGGCCGTAGGCGCTGCGGGGGGCGGTGGGGGCGTCCTCGGGGTACGGGGTGGTGGCGTCGCCCGCGAAGACGTAGTCGGTGGAGACCTGGAGCAGGATCGCGCCGGTGGCGGCGCAGGCGGCGGCCAGATGGGCGGGGCCGTCGCCGTTGACCGCGAGGGCCTCGCTCTCCCGGGTCTCGGCGTCGTCGACGGCGGTCCAGGCGGCGCAGTTGACCACCAGGGCCGGGCGGTGCTCCTCGACGGCCCGGCGCACGGCCTTGTCGTCGGTGAGGTCCAGGGCCGCGCGGTCCAGGGCGACGGCCGGGACGCCCGCCGCGGCGAGGGCGGGCAGCAGGTCATGGGCGAGCATGCCGCCCGCGCCGGTGATCAGCCAGGGGCGGTTCTCGCTCACAGGGCGGCCCGCTCCTTCAGCGGCTCCCACCAGGAGCGGTTCTCGCGGTACCAGGCGACGGTCTCCGCGAGGCCCTCGGTGAAGCTCTTGCGGGGCTCGTAGCCGAGTTCGTCGCGGATCTTCGCGCAGTCCACGGAGTAGCGGCGGTCGTGGCCCTTGCGGTCCTCGACGTACTCGACGCTGGTGTCCCAGTCCGCGCCGCAGGCTTCGAGCAGCAGCCCGGTCAGCTCCTTGTTGGAGAGTTCGGTGCCGCCGCCGATGTTGTAGACCTCGCCGGCCCGGCCCTTGGTGCGGACCAGTTCGATGCCCTGGACGTGGTCGTCGATGTGCAGCCAGTCGCGGACGTTGCCGCCGTCGCCGTAGAGGGGGACCTTCTTCCCGTCGAGGAGGTTGGTCACGAACAGCGGGATGACCTTCTCGGGGAAGTGGTGGTGGCCGTAGTTGTTGGAGCAGCGGGTGACGCGGACGTCCAGGCCGTGGGTGCGGTGGTAGGACAGCGCGATCAGATCGCTGGACGCCTTCGCCGAGGAGTACGGCGAGTTGGGCTCCAGGGGGTGGGTCTCGGGCCAGGAGCCCTCGTCTATGGAGCCGTAGACCTCGTCGGTGGAGATGTGCACGAAGGTCTTGATCCCGGCCCGGTGGGCGGCGTCGATCAGGGTGTGGGTGCCGACCACATTGGTGCGGACGAATTCGGCGCCGCCGTCGATCGAGCGGTCCACATGCGACTCGGCGGCGAAGTGCACCACCTGGTCGTGCTCGGCCATCAGCTTGCCGACCAGCTCGGGGTCGCAGATGTCGCCCTGCACGAAGGAGAATCCGGGGTGCGCGCGGACCTCGTCCAGATTGGCCGGGTTGCCCGCGTAGGTCAGCTTGTCCAGGACGGTGACCGAGACATCGCCGGGGCCGCCGGGGCCGAGGACCGTACGGACGTAGTGGGAGCCTATGAAACCGGCGCCGCCGGTCACCAGGATCCGGGTGGTGGGCCCGGAGCCGGGGGTGCTGTCGATCGGGGTCATGAGGAGATCTGCACCTTGCTGTGATCACCGAGGACGAGCCGGTGGGCCGACGGATGACGGGGGGCGGGCGTGACCTCGACATCGCGCCCGATGAGGGATGCCTCCACCCGGCGCACCCCGGTCACGGACGAGCCGCGCAGCACGATGGAGTACTCGATCTCGCTGTCCTCGATCCGGCAGTCCTCGGACACCGAGGTGAACGGGCCTATGTACGCCTGGTTGACCACCGAACCGGCGCCCACGATCGCGGGGCCGACGATCCGGCTGCCGGTGACCGTGGCACCGGCCTCGATCCGGACCCGGCCGATCAGCTCGCTGGCCTCGTCGACCGTGCCCTCGTTCAGCGGCTGGAGGCTCTCCAGGACCGAGCGGTTGACCTCCAGCATGTCGGTGACATTGCCGGTGTCCTTCCAGTACCCGGAGATGGTGGTGGAGCGGACCCGGCGGTCGGCGTCGATCAGCCACTGGATGGCGTGGGTGATCTCCAGCTCGCCGCGCCAGGACGGCTTGATCGACCGCACGGCCTCATGGATCGCCGGGGTGAAGAGATAGACGCCGACCAGCGCGAGATCGCTCTTGGGCTGCTGCGGCTTCTCCTCCAGGGCCACGACATGGCCCTCCGCGTCGAGTTCGGCGACGCCGAAGGCGGTGGGGTTGGGGACCTTGGTCAGCAGGATCTGGGCGTCGGGGCGGTCCGCGCGGAACTCGTCCACGAGCCCGGTGATGCCGCCGACGATGAAGTTGTCCCCGAGGTACATCACGAAGTCGTCGTCGCCCAGGAAGTCCTGGGCGATCAGCACCGCGTGGGCGAGGCCCAGCGGGGCCTCCTGCGGGATGTAGGTGATCTCGACGCCGAACCGGGAGCCGTCGCCGACGGCCTCGCGGATCTCGTCGGCGGTGTCGCCGACGACGATGCCGACCTCGGTGACCCCGGCGTCGGCGATGGCTTCGAGCCCGTAGAACAGCACGGGCTTGTTGGCGACCGGCACGAGCTGCTTGGCCGATGTGTGGGTGATCGGGCGCAGTCTGGTGCCCGCTCCCCCGGACAGGACGAGAGCTTTCACGAACGCACCCCTAGCACCACTGGAAACCCCATTGATCGCGGGAAATCGCGGATTCGTCGAACCCGGTCGAACCAGGTTCACGCTTCCTCGTTTTCTCTGAATTAACCGTCAGTCTGTGCCCACATCATAACCTTGTCACTCCATCACAGATTCACCTGGTATTCACAGGCATCATCGGCGCTATCGCGTTCATGCCAGCCTCAGGGGTACGGCGACGGCCCGCCCGGTGAATACCGGACGGGCCGTCAACTGGCTTGTAACCGCTACTGAATCATCGATTCCGCAGTGGTTCCGCGGTGGTTCCGCGGTGGGTTCCGACCCTCGGTTCAGTCGTCGGTCGACGCGGACACCGAGGTCACGGAGGACAGGGTCTGCTCCGCCGCCGCCGTCTTCTTCGCGGCGGTCTTCTTGGTCGCGGCCTTCTTCGCCGTGACCTTCTTCGCGGCGGTCTTCTTGGCCGTGGTCTTCTTGGCGGCCGTCTTCTTCGTGGCCGCCTTCTTCGCCGTGGCCTTCTTCGCCGTCTTCCGGGCCGCCGTCTTCTTGGCGGGGGCCTCGTCGGCCGCCGCCTCGTCGGGCTCGTCCACCGGGGTGTCACCGGTGACCTCCGGCGCGGCCGACGGGACGACCACGACGGCCGTCTCCTCGGACGCGGTCGGCGCGGTGGCCTTGCGGACGGCACGGCGCCGGGGGCGGGCGGGGGCGGCGGGCTCGGGGGCCTGGGCGGCCTCGGGTGCCTGGGGCGGCTCAGGTGCCTCGACCGGGGTGGTCGCCTCCGTCGCCTCCGTCGCCTCCGGTGCCTTCGCGGCCGGTTCGGTCACCGTGACGACGGTGGCCTCGGCGCCCTCCGGGGCTCCGGCCGGTGCGGAGACCCGCCGGGTCGCCCGGCGCCGGGTGCGGCCCTTGGGGGCGGCGTCGTCGGCCGGCGCGCTCTCCTCGGGGGCGGGGGCCTCGGGGGTCGGTGCGGCGGCCTCGGGGGCCTCGACCACCGGGTCCTCCACGGCGACCGGTTCCGCGTGCGGCTCCGGTGCGGCGGCCGGTGCCTCGCTCGGCGCCACGGCCTGGGCCGCCGCCTCGGTGCGGGGGGCGCCCGCCGGGGCCGACGCGCGACGCCCGGCCCGGCGCCGGGAACGGCCGCCCCGGGACGCGGCGGCCTCCGCCTCGGCGATGCTGCTGAACAGCTCCTCGTCCGGCTCGAAGGCCGGGGAGGTCAGCGCGACCGGCTCGGCGACCTCGGCGGCCACCTCCGCCTCGGTCTCGGCCGCCGGGGTGAGCGGCTCGGCCTCATGGGTGTGGTCCGGGGTCTCGGCCCCGCCCCGCCCGCGCTTCTTGCGCTTGCCGCCGCCACCGCCACCGGCGGCGGTCGCCTGCTCCATGTGCACGATGACACCGCGCCCGTTGCAGTGGACGCAGGTCTCCGAGAAGGACTCCAGCAGGCCCTGGCCGACCCGCTTACGGGTCATCTGGACCAGGCCCAGCGAGGTCACCTCGGCGACCTGGTGCTTCGTACGGTCCCGGCCCAGGCACTCCAGCAGGCGCCGCAGCACCAGGTCCCGGTTGGACTCAAGGACCATGTCGATGAAGTCGATGACGACGATGCCGCCCAGGTCGCGCAGCCGCAGCTGGCGCACGATCTCCTCGGCCGCCTCCAGGTTGTTCCTGGTCACGGTCTCTTCGAGGTTGCCGCCCTGGCCGGTGAACTTGCCGGTGTTGACATCGATCACGACCATGGCCTCGGTCTTGTCGATCACCAGCGAGCCACCGCTCGGCAGCCACACCTTGCGGTCCAGCGCCTTGGCGAGCTGCTCGTCGATCCGGTACGTGGCGAAGACATCGACCTCGGAGGTCCACTTCGAGAGCCGGTCGGCGAGGTCCGGCGCCACATGCGCCACATAGCCGTGGACGGTCCCCCAGGCCTCGTCACCGCTGACGATGACCTTGGAGAAGTCCTCGTTGAAGATGTCCCGCACGACCCGGACGGTCATGTCCGGCTCGCCGTACAGCAGGGTCGGGGCGTTGCCGCTCCTGGCCTTCTTCTGGATGTCGGTCCACTGCGCCTGGAGCCGCTCGACATCGCGGCGCAGCTCGTCCTCACTGGCGCCCTCGGCGGCGGTGCGCACGATGACACCGGCGTCCTCGGGGACGATCTTCTTGAGGATGGTCTTCAGCCGGGCCCGCTCGGTGTCGGGCAGCTTGCGGCTGATGCCGGTCATCGAGCCCTCGGGCACGTACACGAGGTAGCGGCCGGGCAGGGAGACCTGGCTGGTGAGCCGGGCGCCCTTGTGGCCGATCGGGTCCTTGGTGACCTGGACGAGGACCGACTGCCCGGACTTCAGCGCCGACTCGATGCGGCGCGGCCCGTTGGCCATGCCCAGCGCCTCGAAGTTGACCTCACCGGCGTACAGCACGGCGTTGCGGCCCTTGCCGATGTCGATGAAGGCGGCCTCCATCGACGGCAGCACGTTCTGCACCTTGCCGAGGTAGACATTGCCGACGTACGACGTCGACTGCTCCTTGTTGACGTAGTGCTCGACCAGCACATTGTCCTCAAGGACGCCGATCTGGGTGCGGTCGCCGTGCTGGCGGACCACCATCACGCGCTCGACGGCCTCGCGGCGGGCGAGGAACTCGGCCTCGGTGATGATCGGGACACGGCGGCGGCCCTGCTCACGGCCCTCGCGGCGGCGCTGCTTCTTGGCCTCCAGCCGGGTGGAGCCCTTGATGGACTGCACTTCGTCGGACGGCTCGCGCTCGGACTGCTTGCGCGGCTCGCGCACCTTGACGACCGTGCGCTCCGGGTCGTCGGAGGAGCGGTCGGGCCCGTCGCCCTCGCCGGAGGAGTCCCCGGCCCGGCGACGACGGCGGCGGCGACGGCGGCTTCCGGCGGACGAGCCCCCGGAGTCCTCGGCGCGGTCGTCGTCCTCGGCGTCCTCGTCGAGCTGCTCGGCGGTGTCCTCGGCGTCCTGCGCGGCCTGCTCGGCGGCGCTGTCGTCACCGTCGTCGGACAGATCGCCGTCGGCGGCCTCCCCACGGCGGCGGCGGCGGCCACCCCGGCGACGGCGGCGGCGCGAACCGGTCTCCTCGGAGTCGTCGGAGTCGTCGGCCTGCTCGTCACCGTCGTCCGTGTCGGTGTCGGTGGTGTCGGCGGCGGGCTCCTCGTCCTCGGCCGGGGCCTCGGCGCGGGGCTCGGCCTCCTCGAAGGCGGCACCCCGGCGGCGACGGCGGCGGCCCCGGGGGCCGGACGCCTCCTCGGCGGCCTCGGCGGACGGCTCCGCCGTCGGGGCCTGCGGCGCGGTCACGGGTGCGGTCTCGGCGGGCTCCTGGGGGGCGGCCTGGAAGGGCTCCGCCGCCACCGCGGCGGCCTCGGCGGCGGCCCGCTCGGGCGTCTGGAAGCGGGGCTCGGCGAACACCGGCGCCTGGAACACGGCGACGGCGGGGCGGGCCGGGCGGCGCGGGGCGTCGTCCTGCTCCTGGGCCGCGGCGGTGCGCGCCGAGGTCTTCGGGGCGGTCGCGGGGGGCGCGGCGAACCCGGTGGCGGGCTTGCGGGCGACCCTGCGGCGGCGCCGGGGGGAGGTGTCGTCGTCGGCGTCGGCATCGGCCTCGGGGGCCTGGGCCTGGGCCGCGGCCTTCTTGGCGGGGGCCGGCTCCGGGACCTCGGGCGCCTGCGGCGCCTCGGCCTGCTCGACAGCCGGTTCGGCGCTCTCAGCGGCCGGGGCCGTCACACGGCGGGTGGCCCGGCGGCGCGTACGCCGGGGGGCTGCGTCGTCCTCCGCGGCGGGGGCGGACGCGGGGGTCTCGGGCACCGCCGGGGTGTCCTCGGCGGGCTGCTCGGCGGCGACCGGCTCCGGCGCACCGGCTGGCGCGGTGGCCCGGCGAGTGGCACGACGGCGGGTGCGCGGCGGCGCGGGCTCCTCGGCGGCGGGGGCCTCGGGCGCCTCGGCGACCGGCGCGGCGGCCGGGACCACGGTCTCGGCGGCGTCGGCGGCGGTGGGCGACCCCACGGGCGCGGAGGCCCGGCGGACGGCACGGCGGCGGGTCCGGGGGGCGGGCTCTTCGGTGACCGGCGCGGCGGCCCGGTCGGCGCCCGCCCCGGTGTTCTCTCCGGTGATCTCTTCGGTCTCTTCGATGGTTTCGATGGTCTCGTCGTTCGTCTCAGGCGTCTCGGCCGTCACAGTGGTCTCCTCGGCCCCGGCGGTCTCCGCGGCCTCTACGGCCTTCGCTGCCTCTACGCCGTCGTCGGCGCCCTTGTCGTCGCCTTCGGCGGCCAGGGCGTTCCCGGTGATCGGCGCGAGGGTCTCGGCCGGTGCGGCGGAGGGGCCGGCCGGTGGTCCGGCCGGGCGGGACGCCGCCCTGCGCCGACGGCGCGGCGGCAGCGTGTCGCTGGGGGTGTTCTGGGCGGAGTCGGTGGTGTTGTCCGCTGACTCCGCGGGTTCGGTCGGTTCGAGCATGCGGGCGTTTCTCCCGTCAGGCTTCCGGGCGCCGCGCATGGTCCGGCGGGAAGGCCGGTGACGTCCGCGGCTCGCGCAGTGCGCGTGCGCCGCCGTCCGGGGCGCGGGCGCCGCACGGAAGCTCTCTGTGTCTTGTCTCGCCGGTTCCGTATGCCTTGTCGCGTACGGCCTGGCGAAAGTCTTCTGGTCGGTGCGCTGCCCGACCCAGGTGGCTCCCGAGTACGAGGGCGGCGCTTGCGGCGTGCGTCCTACGCGGGACCTTCCCTAAGCAGGCGCCTTCGCGGCGGCGGTCGGGGCGGCCGGAGTAAGGGCCGCATCCGCCTCGCGGTCGGGCGTGAGCGGGTCGGTCACCGTGCCGGTCTCTTCATCGAACAGCCCCTGCGCCAGCCTGGTCACCGCTGCGGGGACCGGCGGCGCCAGGTCGGCCACGGCGCGGAGACCGGACAGGACGTCGTCGGGTCGAACGGCAGGCGTCACGTGCCGAACAACCAGCCGCAGTATCGCACAGGGCCGGTCGGTCGGCCTATCAGCCGACGAACCCGGTGTTGCCACCCCGTCGCCGGCCGGGTCGCTCGTCAGGCTCGCCACGGCCTGGCGGGCGTCGAACGTCCGCATCCCGTTCTTGGTCAGACGCTGCACCTCGACGGTCTCGGCCGCGTTGAACGCGGCGACCGCGCGGGCGGCGTCCAGGGGTGCCACACCGTCGAGCCGCAGCTCCCACACGGAGGCGGTGAGCCGGTCGGCGAGCCCTGATGTACGGGCCTCGACGGCGTCGACGATGTCGAGGCCCGGGGGCAGCGACTCGTCGAGGAGGGCGCGCAGCCGCTGCGGGTCGCGCGGCGCGGTGAGCGCGATCTCCAGATACTCCGCCTCACTGCCCGTGCCGGTGGGTGCGGCATTGGCGTACGACACCTTGGGATGCGGCGTGAACCCCGCCGAGTACGCCATGGGCACCTCGGCACGGCGCAGCGCCCGCTCGAAAGCGCGCTGGAAGTCGCGGTGGCTGGTGAACCTCAGGCGGCCACGCTTGGTGTAACGCAGTCGGATGCGCTGCACCGCGGGTACCGGCGGCGGGCCTTCGGGCTGTCGCTTCCCCAGTGTCGTTCAGTCCTTCGTGAGTGCGGTCGTACTGCTACCAAGAGTACGTGTCTCACGCCCCGAAGGTTCCCCAGGTTCCCCGCGGGCCACGGCCTCCGGCCGCCGACGGTCCCCGAGGGGCGGGCGGCGGAGGTCGGCGGGGGTCTGGCGGGCGGTGTCGTGCGCGGCGGGGAGCGTCCTGCGGGCGGTATCCGGCACGGCGGCGGACGGCTGCCGGGGGCCGTCCGGCGTGCTGCGGTCGGGCAGGGGGCGGCGGGCCGCAGCGCGGCGTCCCGTACGGGGTGCGCGACCGGGGTGAGCGCGGTGCGGTGGGCGCAGCGCGCGGGGTCGGCGGGTCGCCATCACGAGACATCCCCCGGGCCCGGCGCCCGCCGGAGTTCCCCGGGCGCGTCGCGGGTCCTCGTCGGGCCCCGGGGGGCGGGCGGGTCGGCAATGGGGTCGGCGATCGGATGGGGGATCAGGACGGCGGTCGCTTCTCCAGGTACGTGCCTGTGTCCGTGTCCGTGTCCGTCTCCATGCCCATGCCCGTACCCATACCCATGCTCATGTCCATGCCCATGCTCATGCCCATGTCCGTTCAGATGCCTGGACGGGCGCTCCGGATGCCGTCCCGGGGTTCCGTCGCGGTCTCGACCGGGTCTCGGGGCGGGGCGGTCAGCAGCGCGGTGAGCAGGGCGCCCAGCGCCGGGGAGTCGTGGTCGGTGCGCCAGGCCAGCTGGAGTTCGGCGCGGGTGGCGCCGGTGCCCGTCAGCGGGCGGAAGACCACTCCGGCCGGGCCCAGCCGCCGGGCCGCCTCGGGGACCAGGCAGACGCCGAGCCCCGCGCCGACCAGGGCGAGCAGGGTGTGCACCTGGCTGGCGTACTGGACGTGGACGGGTGCGGTGCCGGTGCGCTCGAACAGCCGGTCGAGCAGGTCATGGAAGTAGCGGGCCTCGTCGGGGTCGTACATCAGAAACGGTTCGCCGTGCAGGTCCCGTACGTCCGGGGGTGTGTCCCGGGTCGCCAGGGGGTGGGCGGCGGGGAGCGCGGCGAGCAGGGGTTCGCGGGCGAAGGGGCGGCGGGTGAGTTCGGGGGAGGCGACGGGCGGGCGTACGAGGCCCGTGTCGAGGTCACCGGCGAGGAGTGCGGCGCGCTGGGCCGAGGTGACCATCTCGCGCAGCACCAGGTGCACCCCGGGCAGCCGGGTGCGGGCGATGCCGAGGACCGTCTCCAGATGGACGTACCCGGAACTGGCGGTGAAGCCGAAGGTGAGGGTGCCGGTCTCCCCGGCCATCGCGCGGCGGGCGGAGTGCACGGAGCGTTCCGCGAGGCCCAGGATGCGGCGGGCGTCGGCGAGCAGGCTGTGCCCGGCGGCGGTGAGCCGCACCCCGCGCCGCGAGCGGTCCAGCAGATCGACGCCGAGCTGCTGCTCCAGGGCCTGGACGCGGCGGCTGAGCGGCGGCTGGGTCATATGGAGCCGGGCCGCCGCACGCCCGAAGTGCCCCTCCTCGGCGACGGCCACGAACCCGGCGAGCTGCTCCAGCGAGTACATACGGCACCCTTCTGCGACCGGCTGATGCATGAGACGCATCACAGCATGCCGAACCGATATTGGACGCGCATGAACCCGCCCTCCTAGCGTCGGAGCGCCGCCCCGGGAGCCTCGGAGAGGACGACGACGATGACGATGACGACGACCCCCACGCACCCCTCCCCCGCGGCCACCCCCGTCGTCACCGCGCTGCGGGTCGTCCCGGTCGCCGGGCGGGACAGCATGCTGCTCAACCTCAGCGGCGCGCACGCCCCGTACTTCACCCGCAATCTGCTGGTGCTGACCGACTCGGACGGCCGGACCGGGGTCGGCGAGGTACCCGGCGGCGAGCGCATCCGCACGACCCTGGAGGAGTCCCGCGAGCTGGTGGTGGGCGCCCCCGTCGGTGATCCGCACGCCGTGCTGCGTGCCCTGCGGGAGCGGTTCGGGGCGCGGGACGCGGCCGGGCGCGGGGCGCAGACCTTCGATCTGCGGGTGGCGGTGCACGCGGTGACGGCCGTGGAGTCGGCGCTGCTGGACCTGCTGGGCCAGTACCTCGGCGTACCGGTGGCCGCGCTGCTGGGCGAGGGGGTGCGGCGGACGTCCGTCCCCGTCCTCGGCTATCTCTTCTTCGTCGGCGACCGCCGCCGTACCGATCTCCCCTACCGCGACGAGTCCGGCGCCGACGACCGCTGGTCGCGGCTGCGCAACGAGGAGGCGCTGACGCCCGGGGCGGTGGTGGCGCTGGCGGAGGCGGCCCAGGAGCGGTACGGGTTCCAGGACTTCAAGCTGAAGGGCGGGGTGCTGGACGGGCGGGCGGAGGCCGAGACGGTGACCGCGCTCGCCGAACGGTTCCCCGGCGCCCGGATCACCCTCGACCCCAACGGCGGCTGGCCGCTGGCGGAGGCGGTCGCGATCGGCCGCTCACTGCGGGACGTACTGGCGTACGCCGAGGATCCCTGCGGTGGCGAGGGCGGGTTCTCGGGGCGGGAGACGATGGCGGAGTTCCGCCGGGCGACCGGGCTGCGGACGGCCACCAATATGATCGCCACCGACTGGCGGCAACTGGCCCATGCCGTCAAGGCGGACGCGGTGGACATCCCGCTGGCCGACCCGCACTTCTGGACGATGCACGGTTCGGTGCGGGTCGCGCAGCTCTGCGACGCCTGGGGGCTGACCTGGGGCTCGCACTCCAACAACCACTTCGACGTCTCCCTGGCCATGTTCACCCAGGTCGCGGCGGCGGCGCCGGGCGAGATCACCGCGATCGACACCCACTGGATCTGGCAGGACGGCCAGCGTCTGACCCGCGCCCCGCTCACCATCCGGAACGGCCGCCTCACCCTCCCCGACCGCCCTGGGCTGGGCATCGACCTGGACTGGCCGGAGGTGGAGGCCGCCCATGAGCGCTATCACGCCCTCGGCCTCGACGGCCGGGACGACGCGACGGGGATGCAGTACCTGATCCCGGGCTGGAGCTTCGACCCGAAGCGTCCGGCGCTGGTCCGCTGACCGCCACGCCGACCTCGTACACCGACCAGCCCTCGGCCCGACGTCCTAGGCCGCCTCCCGGCGCTCAGGCGCCGCCGTTCACCACGCTCAGGGGCAGCAGTTTCTTGCCGGTGGGGCCGGTCTGGATGTGGGTGTCCATGGCCGGGCACACCCCGCAGTCGAAGCACGGCGTCCACCGGCAGTCCTCGACCTCCGTCTCGTCGAGGGCGTCCTGCCAGTCCTCCCAGAGCCAGTCCTTGTCGAGGCCCGAGTCCAGGTGGTCCCAGGGGAGGACCTCCTCGTAGGAGCGCTCGCGGGTGGTGTACCAGTCGACGTCCACGCCGAAGGGGGCCAGTGCCTTGTCGGCGCAGTGCATCCAGCGGTCGTAGGAGAAGTGCTCGCGCCAGCCGTCGAACCGGCCGCCGTCCTCGTAGACCGCGCGGATCGCGGCGCCGATGCGGCGGTCGCCGCGGGAGAGGAGGCCCTCGACGATGCCGGGCTTGCCGTCGTGGTAGCGGAAGCCGATGGAGCGGCCGTACTTCTTGTCGCCGCGGATCTTGTCGCGGAGCTTTCCGAGGCGGGCGTCGGTCTCCTCGGCGGAGAGCTGGGGCGCCCACTGGAAGGGGGTGTGGGGCTTGGGGACGAAGCCGCCGATCGACACCGTGCAGCGGATGTCGCCGGAGCCGGAGACCTCGCGGCCCTTGGCGATCACACTCATCGCCATGTCGGCGATCTGGAGGACGTCCTCGTCGGTCTCGGTGGGCAGGCCGCACATGAAGTACAGCTTCACCTGGCGCCAGCCGTTGCCGTAGGCGGTGGCGACCGTCCGGATCAGGTCCTCCTCGGAGACCATCTTGTTGATGACCTTCCGCATCCGCTCGCTGCCGCCCTCGGGGGCGAAGGTGAGGCCGGAGCGGCGGCCGTTGCGGGTCAGCTCGCCCGCGAGGTCGACATTGAAGGCGTCCACGCGGGTGGAGGGGAGGGAGAGGCCGACCTTGTCCTGCTCGTAGCGGTCGGCGAGGCCCTTGGCGATGTCGCCGATCTCGCTGTGGTCCGCGGAGGACAGGGAGAGCAGGCCGACCTCCTCGAAGCCGGTCGCCTTCAGGCCCTTGTCGACCATGTCGCCGATGCCGGTGATGGAGCGCTCGCGCACCGGGCGGGTGATCATGCCGGCCTGGCAGAAGCGGCAGCCCCGGGTGCAGCCGCGGAAGATCTCCACCGACATGCGCTCATGGACCGTCTCGGCGAGCGGGACCAGGGGCTGCTTGGGGTAGGGCCACTCGTCCAGGTCCATCACCGTGTGCTTGGAGATCCGCCACGGCACGCCGGAACGGTTCGGTACGACCCGCCCGATCCGGCCGTCCGGCAGGTACTCCACGTCGTAGAAGCGCGGGATGTAGACGGCGCCGGTCTTCGCCAGGCGCAGCAGCACCTCGTCCCGGCCGCCGGGGCGGCCCTCCGCCTTCCAGGCCCGGATGATCCGGGTCATGTCCAGCACGGCCTGCTCGCCGTCGCCGATGACCGCCGCGTCGATGAACTCGGCGATCGGCTCCGGGTTGAACGCGGCATGGCCCCCGGCGAGGACGATCGGGTCGTCGACGGTGCGGTCCGCGGCGGCCAGCGGGATGCCGGCCAGGTCCAGCGCGGTCAGCAGATTGGTGTAGCCCAGCTCGGTGGAGAAGGACACCCCGAGCACGTCGAACGCCTTCACCGGGCGGTGCGCGTCCACCGTGAACTGCGGCACGCGGTGCTCACGCATCAGCGCCTCCAGATCCGGCCACACGCTGTAGGTGCGCTCGGCGAGGACGCCCTCCTGCTCGTTCAGCACCTCGTAGAGGATCATGACGCCCTGGTTGGGGAGCCCGACCTCGTACGCGTCCGGGTACATGAGCGCCCAGCGCACATCGCAGGAGTCCCAGTCCTTCACGGTGGAGTTCAGCTCTCCACCGACGTACTGGATCGGCTTCTGCACATGCGGGAGCAAGGCTTCGAGCTGCGGGAAAACCGACTCGGCAGACATCGCGGACTTTCGTGAGCTGACGGGGGCGCCCCCGGCCGGAGGCCGATCCGGGGAAGAGGAGTGACCATCCAGCCTAACGCGACCGGAGGGGCGGTCCGTACGGGCTGGTGGTCGGTGGGGTGGGTGGGGGCAACAGTGGGGAATGGGGGGTGGGGAGTGGGGGGGATCCGGGTCACACCGGTGCTGTCTTGCGGATCGGACCCCACACCCCCGGCAGCTCGCGTTCCACGTCCGCCGCTCGTTGTTCCTCCCGGCCGTACAGGACGCCGTAGGTGAACGCGCTCTCCCCCGCCGTGTGGGCCTGGCGGGACAGGTCGCGGAGGGCCTCTCGGGTCATCACGCTGTCCTGGTGGTCGCCGAGCAGGCTCTGGAGCGACTTCATCGACTTCACCAGCCCGCCCGCCGGGGCCCCGAGCGCCGGGACGGCCGCCTCCGCCGCGTACCGGGCCCGCTTCGCCTTCTTGCGGGCCTCGTGCAGCGCGAAGTCCCGGTCGTGCCCGGGGGGCAGCTCCAGCGCCTGGTCCACCAGCGCCGCCAGCTTGTCGACGTCCTTGCGGACGGCCTTGGCGATCACCTTCGCCGGGTCCCCCGCGGCCGGCTCCAGCAGGGGCGGCTCGGCCAGCAGGGTGTCCAGCGCGCCGAGCAGCGCCAGATACCGCCGCCCGTCCAGTACGGCGATCAGCCGGCGCCGGGAGCCGCCGCGCCGGGCGTGGGACCAGGTGCGCAGCCGGGTGCGGACCGGGCCGACGGTCAGGATGCGGGGCAGGGCGCCGATGGTGTCGGTGAGCCGCTCGGTCAGCACCTCCTGGTCCCGGTCGACGCCCAGCTCCCCGGCGAGCCACTTCAGCTCCTCGCCGATCGGGTCGGTCACCGCCCGGTCCAGCAGCTTCCCGTACGACTTGAAGGCGCTGCGGGTGCGCCGGGTCGCCACCCGCATCCGGTGCACCGAGTCGTACGCGTCCCGGCGCACGGCCGGGTCCAGCGCCACGATCGTGTCCCGCTGCTCGCGCAGATACGCCAGCACATGGTCCCCGGCGGTGACCGGCGGCGCCGGTGTGCGGTCGGCCTTCCGGTGCTTGCGCTGCTTCTTCGGGGCGGTCTCGGTGAGCGCCCGCGCCAGCTTCGAGGGGGACTTCGACGGCCGTACCCCCGCCTTGCGGAGCCGCTTCTCGACCTTGTCGAGCACGGCCGGGTCCGCCCCCTCGGCCAGCTCCACCTCGATCTCGGTCCACTGTGCCCGCCCGCCGCCCCCGGTGAGCCGCTCGGCCCGTACGGCGTCCACGCTCACCTCCGCCAGCAGCCGGCCCTCGCCGTCGGTCAGCTCCCGGACGTCCCGCGCGGAGCGCAGCCGCACCACCGGCAGCAGCTCGGTGTCCCTGACCCGGGACCGGATCAGCGCGGCGAGTTCGCCGGGCAGGGTGTCGGACAGGGGGGACTGGATCTCGTCCCGCACCCCGGGGGACACCGGGAACTTCAGATGCCAGCCCGCGTCCGAGCCCCCGGTGCGGCGGCGCAGGGTGATGGCGGCCCCGGCGAGGCGTTCGTCGGCGGTGTCGTAGTAGGTGGCGTCCAGTTCGGCGACGCCCTTGTCCACGACCGCCGCCACCCCGGCCACTCCGGTCAGATCCGGCAGGCCGCTCTCGTCGGATTCGTATTTGCGCTCGATTTCACGCTTCGTCTCCGCCATGAACCGACCCTAATGGCAGTCACGCCGCGATGGCAGAGTGCACCCCGGGTGAACCGGAGGAAAACGCCCGGCGAGGACGCAGCGCACAGCAGCCTGCCGGACCCCGGATCCGCCGGACCCCGGATCCGCCGGACCCCGGACCCGCCGCACACCAGCCCGCCGGACCGCGCGTCCGCCGCACGGCTCACGCCGACATCGGACGCTGCACTCTGATCGACTGCAACAACCCCACCGCCACCCACACGGCGAACATCGACGACCCTCCGTACGACACGAACGGCAGCGGCAGACCCGTCACCGGCATGATCCCGAGGGTCATCCCGATGTTCTCGAACGCCTGGAACGCGAACCAGGCCACGATCCCGGCCGCCACGATCGTCCCGTACAGCTCGGTCGTCTCCCGGGCGATCCGGCACGCCCGCCAGAGCAGGACGCCGAGCAGCACGATGATCAGTCCGGCACCGAGAAAGCCCAGCTCCTCACCGGCCACCGTGAAGACGAAGTCGGTCTGCTGCTCCGGCACGAACTGCCCGGTGGTCTGCGAGCCCTCGAACAGCCCCGACCCGGTCAGCCCGCCCGAACCGATCGCGATCCGCGCCTGATTGGTGTTGTACCCGACCCCGGCCGGGTCCAGCTCGGGGTTGGCGAACGCGGCGAAGCGGTTGATCTGGTACTCGTCGAGGATGCCGAGCTGCCAGATCGCGAGCGCGCCGGTGGTGCCCGCGCCCAGCAGGCCGAAGATCCAGCGGTTGGAGGCACCGGAGGCCAGCAGCACCCCCAGCACGATGATGACCATCACCATCACCGAGCCGAGGTCCGGCATCAGCATCACGATCAGCATCGGCACGGTCGCCAGCCCCAGCGCCTGGAGCACCGTCCGGTGGTCGGGGTAGAGCTTGTCGCCCGCGTCCACCCGCGCCGCCAGCAGCATCGCCATGCCCAGGATGATGGTGACCTTCACGAACTCCGACGGCTGGAGCGAGAACCCGCCGCCGACCTGGATCCAGGAGTGGGCGCCGTTGACCGTCGAGCCGAGCGGGGTGAGCACCAGCAGGATCAGCAGGACCGACGCCCCGTAGAGGATCGGCACCGCCGTACGCAGGGTGCGGTGGCCGAGCCAGACCGTGCCGATCATCAGGGCGAAGCCGATACCGGTGTTGAGCAGATGCCGGAACAGGAAGTAGTACGGGTCGCCCTGGTTCAGCTCGGTGCGGTTGCGGGTCGCCGACCAGACCAGCAGCGAGCCGATCAGGGACAGCGCGAGCGCCGACAGCAGTATCGGCCAGTCGAGCCGGCGGGCCAGCGAGTCCCGGGCCAGCAGCCGGGTCCATCCGGCCCGCTCCGGCCCGTACCCGGACACCTGGAAGCTGTTCGCCCCGGTCATGAGCCCGCCGCCTTCCGGCCGTCCTTCAGCGCGGCCCACACCCCACGGGCGCGCCTCGGCCCGAGCCGCCGGGGCCTGCCGCCGGGCGTCTCCCGATGTCTCCTCGCGGGCAGAGCCGTCACGGCACCCGGCAGGGCCATCGCCGCGCCCGGGAGCCCGGAGGCCGCCGCCTCACCGGCCGGGCCGCAGCATCCCGGCCCCGAACCCGGCCCCGAACCCGAGCCCAAGCCCGAGCCCGAGCCGGAGCCCGTGCCGTCACGCCGCGATCCGCCGCCCGGTCGTCCCCCGCCCCGGCGCCTGCGCCTGCGCGTCTCTCGGTTGGTGTTGGCCTCCGGCGACTGCGGGGCGCCCGCCGGGAGCTGTCCCCCGGTCGGCTCCTCCGGAGCCTTCTGGTACGCCTGCTGGTCCTTCGCCGGGTCCTTGGAGATCTTCGGCGAGGTGATCGTGCCGTCCGTGCGGACCTTCGGCAGGGATGCCTGCGGCGACGGCAGCAGCGCGTTCTTCTCCGTGATCGTGCCGTCGTCGGAGACCCCGTACAGCGCGTCGTATATGTTCCGCACGGCCGGTCCGGAGGCCCCGGAGCCCGTACCGCCCTGGGAGATCGTCATCACGATCGCGTAGTCCTCGGTGTACGTGGCGAACCAGGAGGTGGTCTGCTTGCCGTAGACCTCCGCCGTGCCCGTCTTGGCGTGCATCGCGATCTCGTCCTGCGGCCAGCCGCCGAACCGCCAGGCCGCCGTGCCCCGGGTGGCCACGCCCTCCAGCGCCTCGTCCATCTGCTTGAGGGTCGCCTGGTCGACCGGCAGCTTGCCGTGCGCCTCGGGCTCGATCTCCGTGACCTGCTTGCCGTCGGCGCTGACCACGGCCTTGCCTACGGTGGGGTTGTAGAGGGTGCCGCCGTTGGCGATGGCCGCGTAGATGGTGGCCATCTGGATCGGTGTCACCAGGGTGTCGCCCTGGCCGATGGAGTAGTTGATCTCGTCACCGGCGCGCATCTTGTTGCCTTCGAGGCAGTTCTCGTAGGCGATGACCTCGACGTAGGAGCCGTCCTTCTTGCCGGTCTTGCACCAGGCGTCCTTGTTGGCCTCCCAGTAGTCCTGCTTCCACTGGCGGTCCGGGACCCGGCCGGTGACCTCGTTGGGCAGGTCGATGCCGGTCTCCTTGCCGAGGCCGAACTGATGGGCGGCCTTGTAGAAGTAGTCGTTGGGCTTGCCCTTGGGGTCGATGCCGCCGTCCTTCTTCCACTCGCTGTGCGCGAGGGAGTAGTAGACGGTGTCGCAGGACACCTCCAGGGCGCGGCCCAGGTCGATCGAGCCGTGGTTCTGCGACTCGAAGTTCTTGAAGACCTGACCACCGACCGAGTACGAGCTGGAGCAGTTGTACCCGCCGTCGAAGTCGTAGCCCGCCTGGACCGCGGCGGCCGTGGAGACCACCTTGAAGATGGAGCCAGGGGCGGCCTGACCCTGTATGGCCCGGTTGAGCAGCGGGTAGTTGGAGGACTTGCCGGTGAGCGCCGCGTAGTCCTTGGCGGAGATACCGCCCACCCAGGCGTTGGGGTCGTAGGTCGGGTTGGAGGCCATGGCGACGACCCGGCCGGTCTTGGCCTCCATCACCACGACCGCGCCCGCGTCGGCCTTGTAGTTCTCCTGGGTGTTGCGGTCCCACTCCTTGCGGGCCGCCTTCATCGCCTCGTTCAGCTCGAACTCGGCGACCCGCTGCACCCGGGCGTCGATGCTGGTGACCAGGTTGGCGCCGGGCTCGGCCGGGTCGGCCTCGGCCTCGCCGATGACCCGGCCCAGATTGTCCACCTCGTAGCGGGTGACACCGGCCTTGCCGCGCAGCTCCGCGTCGTACTCCCGCTCCAGGCCGGAGCGGCCGACCTGGTCGGAGCGCAGATACGGCGAGTCGGTGTCCTGGGCCTTCTGGAGCTCGTCGTCGGTGACCGGGGAGAGGTAGCCGAGGACCTGGGCGGTATTGGCCTGGCCCGGCGCGGCATAGCGCCGTACGGCCTGGGGCTCGGCGGTGATGCCGGGGAAGTCCTCGGCGCGCTCGCGGATCTGGAGGGCCTGGCGCGCGGTGGCCTCGTCGGTGATCGGGATGGGCTGGTAGGGCGAGCCGTTCCAGCAGGGCTGGGGGGTCTCGGCGTCGCACAGCCGGACCTTCTCCTGGACCTCCTTGGGCTCCATGCCCAGGACGCCCGCCAGCTTGCCGAGCACCGCGGCGCCGTCGTCCGGCATCTTCAGCAGCTCGGTGCGGGAGGCGGAGACCACCAGCCGGGTCTCGTTGTCCGCGAGGGGCACTCCGCGCGCGTCCAGGATCGAGCCGCGTACGGCGGGGTCGACGACCTGCTGCACATGGTTGCCCGACGCCTCTTTCGCGTACTCGGCGCCCTGGCGGATCTGGAGGTACCAGAGCCGGCCGCCGAGCGTGCCGAGGAGGGAGAGGACGAGGATCTGGATGACGACGAGCCGGATCTGGACCCGTGGGGTCCGGCCGGTCTCGGGGATGTTGGTCACTGCGGCTGCCTCCCCCTCTCAGTGTGTGTGCGAGTACGCGGGCATCGGCGGTACGGAGACCGGTACCAGCACTGGTACCAGCACTGGTACCGGTACCGGTACCGGTACAGCCGATGCCCGTGCGTGTGCATGTACGAGTGATGAACGAGCGGCCGACGGGGCCGGGTTCCGCCCCCGCTCCCCCGTTCGGGTGAACTGCCCTGCGGTCACAGCCGCTTGACCCCCTTGATACGACCGGCCCGAGCCACCCGGGCGCGGGCCGCCTTCACCTTCAGCCCGCCGAGACCGCCGCGCTGGTTGCCGATGCGCAGTCCGGTGCCGGAGGAGAGCCAGCCGGAGGAGATGTCGGTGCTCTTCGCGGCGGCGGAGGACTCGGCCAGCGGGTCGTTCTCCGCGCGGCGGGCCAGCGCCATGACGCCGGGGACCACGAACGGGGCGAGCAGCAGGTCGTACAGCGCCGCCGTAAACAGCAGGCTGGGCAGGCCGACATGGCGGGCGGCGGTGTCGCCGACCAGGGCGCCCACGCCCGCGTACAGCAGCGTCGTACCGATCGCGGCGGCCACGACCACCACCATGGGGGCCGTCGCCGACTTCAGACGGCCGTTCTCCGGCTTGACCAGGCCGGCCAGATAGCCGATCACACAGAGCACCAGCGCATAGCGGCCGGCCGCGTGGTCGGCGGGCGGGGCGAGGTCGGAGAGCAGCCCGGCGCCGAAGCCGATCAGGGCGCCGCCGACATGCCCGTAGACCAGGGCGAGGCCGAGGACGGTGAGCAGCACCAGATCGGGGACGGCGCCCGGCAGATGCAGCCGGGCCAGCACGCTGACCTGGATGACCAGGGCGACGACGACCAGGGTGGTGGAGAGCAGGATCCGGTTGAAGCGCATGAGTTCAGCTCCCCTACTGCCCTTGCGGGTCTCGCTGGTCGGTGGCCCCGGGCAGTTCCTGGGCGCTCGGCAGTTCCCGGCCGCCGCCCTGCTGCTCGGGACCGCCCTGCTGGTTCTGCCCGGCGGGCTCTTCCCCGGTACCGGGCCGTTGTTCCCGGCCGCCCTGCTGCTGCTCGCCGCCCGCCTGCTCCTCCAGCGGCAGTTCGCCGTCGGCGCCCGGCGTCACGGTCACCGTGACGGTCGGGGTGGGAGTGGCCCTGGGCCGGTCGGGCAGTACGGCGTCCCGCGGGTCCTTCTTCGGCGCCTCGACGACCACACCCACGATGTCGAGCTTGCTGAAGCCGACGTACGGCGTCACATACAGGGTGCGGGTCAGATCGCCGCCGGACGGGTCGACCCGGGAGACGATCCCGACCGGCACCCCCGGCACGAACGGCTTGTCGGCCTCGGAGCCGAAGGTCACCAGCCGGTCGCCCTTCTTGATCTCGGCCTTGCCGTTGAGGAGTTCGACCCGCAGCGGCCGGTCGCCCTGGCCGGAGGCGAAGCCGAGTTCGTCGTTGCCCTCCATCCGGGTGCCGACGGTGAAGTCGGGGTCGTTGGCGAGCAGCACGGTCGAGGTGTGCGGGCCGACGGTGGTGATCCGGCCGACCAGACCGTCGCCGTTGAGGACGGTCATGTCGCGCTTGATGCCGTCATTGGCGCCGATGTCGATGGTGATGGTCCAGGAGAAGCCCTGGGCCGCCCCTATGGCGATGACCTCGGCGCCCTTGATGCCGTACTGGCCCTCGCCCGCGAGCTTCAGCATCGAGTCGAGCTGGGCGAGGCGGCTGCGTCCGCGGTCCTCGCTGCCGATCTGCGCCTTCAGCGCGGCGTTCTCCCGCTCCAGTTCGGCGAGCCGGTCATGGCGCTCCCCCGAGTCGCGGACCGCGGCGATCGCGTTGCCCACCGGGTCGACCGCGGAGGCCACCCCGTTCTCGATCGGGCCGAAGACCGTCGCCGCGGCCTGCCGGGCTCCGTCGACGGGTGAGTCCTCACCGCCGCGGATGTCCACCGTGATCAGTGCGAACGCGATGGCGACCAGCAGCACCAGGAGCAGCCGGCTCTCTCGTGTGTCCCTCACGTGCGGCGGCCGTGCCCTTCCTCGTAGGAATTCTCGTGTGGGTGGTGCGTGTATCCGGATACCGCCCCCGCCCGGCACCTCCGGCCCCTTCGGCCCGCCCGTCCCATTCGGCCGATTCGGCCCATTCACCGATTCGGCGGGGCGATGTACCGCGCACCGGATACGAAGCGGATCCGAAGGGGATCCGAAGGGGATCCGGCAGGAACGCGGAACGGACGAAGAGCGGACGAGGAACGGACGAGGAACGGACGCGCAAGGGATACGCGGTGCGGCGATGCGGATACGGATCGGATACGACGTGGATACGAAGCAGATACGGATCGGATGCGGATCAGGCGCGGATCAGATGCGGAACTGATGACAGAACAGCTAACTGATGGCGGAACAGCTGGGGGCGGATACGGGTGGGCGGATACGGGTGGGTGGATACGGAACGGATAGATGTAGGGAGCTTATGCCGGTTAATCAACGATCCGCCGTACGAGAGGGGATCGTCTCGTACGGCGGAATCGAAGAGTTATGTCATCTGCGCGGCTGGGCGTCCAGCACCTGCTGGAGCGCCTCGAACTCCTCGACGCACTTTCCGGAGCCGAGCGCCACGCTGTCGAGCGGGTCCTCGGCGATGTGGATCGGCATTCCGGTCTCCCGGCGCAGCCGTTCGTCGAGTCCGCGCAGCAGCGCTCCGCCGCCGGTGAGAACGATTCCGCGGTCCATGATGTCGCCGGACAGCTCCGGCGGGCATTTGTCGAGCGTGGTCTTCACGGCGTCCACGATCGCGTTGACCGGTTCCTCGATCGCCTTGCGGACTTCGGCGGCGGAGATGACGACCGTCTTGGGCAGCCCGGACACCAGGTCCCGGCCGCGGATCTCGGTGTGCTCGTCGGCGTCGAGGTCGTACGCGGAGCCGATCGTGATCTTGATCTGCTCGGCCGTGCGCTCACCCAGCAGGAGCGAGTACTCCTTCTTGATGTGCTGGATGATCGCGTTGTCCAGCTCGTCGCCCGCGACGCGGATGGACTGCGCGGTGACGATGCCGCCGAGCGAGATGACCGCGACCTCCGTCGTGCCGCCGCCGATGTCCACCACCATGTTGCCCGTGGCCTCGTGGACCGGGAGACCGGAGCCGATGGCCGCGGCCATGGGCTCCTCGATGATGTGCACCTGACGGGCGCCGGCCTGGGACGACGCCTCGATGACGGCACGGCGCTCGACGCCCGTGATACCGGACGGCACACAGACGACGACCCGCGGCCGGGCGAGATACCGCCGCTTGTGAATCTTCAGGATGAAGTAGCGGAGCATCCGCTCGGTGATCTCGAAGTCGGCGATGACGCCGTCCTTCAGCGGACGCACGGCCACGATGTTGCCCGGGGTGCGCCCGATCATCTTCTTCGCTTCGGCGCCGACCGCGAGAATTCCACCGGTGTTGGTGTTGATCGCGACGACGGACGGCTCGTTGAGTACGATCCCGCGACCCCTGACGTACACCAGCGTGTTGGCGGTCCCGAGGTCGACAGCCATGTCACGGCCGATGAACGACATTGAGTTCCCCATCAGGATTCGTCTGGCCTTCCCACGGAGCTTTGAGGGCTTTTCAGGTAGGCGAGGTGGGTGCGGTGACGTGAAGGCTTCCATCGTAGACGCGCCTGCACGAACACCGCGCGAGGGTCTTCGCCATTGTCACCAGATGGCGAACCGCCTCGCTTGTGGAGACGGTCCATCGGGGGCATTCGTTCCCCCGATCGCCACGCATATGCCAAAGGGCGGCCGAAAACGCCCGGCCGCCCCACCATGGTCCCAGCATGGCCGATGTGATCCGATTGACATCCCGTCAGGAACGTCCACGAAAACTCCCCCGGACGGCACGCCCCCGGATGGGCCAATTCCGTCCGCGTCGACACCGCGGGGAGGGACGTCCCCGCATCGACACCGCGGGGAGGGACGCGATACGTCAGCCGCGGCCCGGGAAGAAGATCTTCACCTCGCGCTCGGCGGACTCCTCCGAGTCGGACGCGTGGATCAGGTTCTCGCGCACGATCACCCCGAAGTCACCGCGGATGGAACCGGGCGCGGCGGCGATCGGGTCGGTCGGGCCGGCCAGCGCGCGCACCCCCTCGATGACCCGGTCGCCCTCGACGATCAGCGCCACGACCGGACCGGAGGCCATGAACTCCATGAGCGGCTCGTAGAACGGCTTGCCTTTGTGCTCGCCGTAGTGCTGCTCCAGCGTCTCCTGGTCCAGCGTGCGCAGCTCCAGCGCGGTGATCCGCCAGCCGGCCTTGCGCTCGATACGGCTGATGATCTCGCCGGTCAGTCCGCGCCGCACGGCGTCGGGCTTGAGCAGGACGAGGGTGCGCTGGGTCACGGGAGGACTCCTTCTTACTGCCTTGACTTACTGCCTGACGGTGTACGTGCTGTGCGTGCGGTGGGACGAGGCTACAGGGCTGCCCTGAGCCGTCCTCACGCAGCGTCAGGCGAGGCATCGGGCGCCGGGCCGCCCTGCGCCGCGAATCTCGCCCTGGCCTCGTCGATCTTCCGCCCGTAGTGCACCGACGCCCACCACAGCCCGGCGAACATCGCCCCCAGGAAGAACATCAGCGGCACCACGAACCCGGACAGGATCAGCGCCCCCTGGAGCGCCCAGCCCAGTGCGATGCCCCCGGGCCGGGTGGCCAGCCCGCACAGCACCAGCGACGCGAACATGGCGATCCCGCACACCGTCCACACCGTCTGGGTGGACAGATCCGGGTCCTTCATGGCGACCAGCCCGGCGAAGCCGATGATGAAGATCTCGCCGATCAGGGTCGACGACGTGAGCGTACGCATGACGTCTGGACTCAGCCCTTCCCCAGCAGCAGCCGGGCCTCTCCCACGGTGATGACGGACCCGGTGACCAGCACACCGCCGCCCGCGAACTCACCCTCCTCCTCGGCCAGCGTGATCGCGGCCTCCAGCGCGTCCGGCAGCCGCGGCTCGACCTGCACCCGGTCCTCGCCGAACACCTCCACCGCGACCGCCGCCAGCTCATCGGCGTCCATCGCGCGATGACTGGAGTTCTGGGTGACGACGACCTCCAGGAAGACCGGCTCCAGCGCCTCCAGCAGCCCCCGTACGTCCTTGTCGGCGCTCGCGCCCACCACCCCGATCAGCCGGGTGAACTGGAACGCCTCCCCCACCGCCTCGGCGACCGCCCGCGCGCCCGCCGGGTTGTGCGCCGCGTCCAGCACGACGGTGGGCGAGCGCCGGACGACCTCCAGCCGGCCCGGCGAGGCCACCGACGCGAACGCCTTGCGGACCGTGTCCAGGTCCAGCGGGTCGGAGCGCAGGGCACCGACCCCGAAGAACGCCTCGACGGCGGCGAGCGCCACGGCCGCGTTGTGCGCCTGGTGGGCGCCGTGCAGCGGCAGGTACAGCTCGGGGTACTCGCCGCCGAGCCCGCGCAGGGTGACGAGCTGCCCGCCGACGGCGACGCTGCGCTCCGCGACCCCGAACTCCAGGCCCTCGCGCGCCACCGTCGCATCGACCTCGACGGCCTTCTTCAGCAGCACCTGTGCCGCGTCCACCGGCTGCTGGGCCATGATCACGGTGGCGCCCGGCTTGATGATCCCGGACTTCTCCCCCGCGATCTCGCCGGGCGTGGAGCCGAGCCGGTCGGTGTGGTCGAGATCGATGGGCGTCACGACCGCGACATCGCCGTCGATCACATTCGTCGCGTCCCAGGTCCCGCCCATCCCGACCTCGACGACCGCGACATCGACGGGCGCGTCGGCGAAGGCCGCGTACGCCATGGCGGTGAGCACCTCGAAGAACGACAGCCGGTACTCCTGGGCGGTGTCGACCATCTCGATGTACGGCTTGATGTCCTGGTACGTCTCGATGAACCGCTCGGCGGAGATCGGGGCGCCGTCGAGACTGATCCGCTCGGTGACGGACTGGACATGGGGGGAGGTGTACCGGCCCGTGCGCAGATCGAAGGCGCCGAGCAGGGCCTCGATCATGCGGGCGGTGGAGGTCTTGCCGTTGGTCCCGGTGATGTGGAGCGAGGGGTACGTGCGCTGCGGCTCGCCCAGGACGTCCAGCAGCGCGGCGATCCTGGTGACCGAGGGCTCCAGCTTGGTCTCGCCCCAGCGGGTGGCCAGCTCGGCCTCGACCTCGCGCAGCGCGGCGTCGACCTCCGGGTCCTCGGGGCGGGCGGGGATGTCGCCCCGGGTGGGGGCGGCGCCCTGGGTCCGGAGCGTGCGGCTGCCCGCTTCGATCACGGCGAGGTCGGGGTCGCGGTCGGTCTCTTCGGCGACGATGTCGTCGAACGGGTCGCTGTCGCTGTCACTCACGGGGTCAGTCTAAGGCGGGCGGGGTGGGAGCCGGTGGGGGCGGGGGCGGTGGGGGGTGGCTGGGCCGGGTGGGCTGGTGCGGGCCGGTGGGGCCCGTTCGCGCAGTTCCTCCCCCAGAGGGGGTGCCCCCAGCGCCCCTAAAAAGCAGGGCGTTGCCGCCCCCCGCCCCACGCAGCCAGCCCCGCCCACCTCCCCGCCCTACACCTCCGGCAACCCCGCCAGCTGCGCAGTGATCCGTGTGATGTCCGCCTCCGCCTTCGCCAGGCGGCCCCGGATCTTCTCCACCACCTGGTCCGGGGCCTTCGCGAGGAACGCCTCGTTGCCGAGCTTGCCCGTGGCCTGGGCCTTCTCCTTCTCTGCGGCGGCGAGGTCCTTGGTCAGCCGCTTCCGCTCCGCCGCCACATCGATCGTGCCGGAGAGGTCGAGGGCGACCGAGGCGCCGGACACCGGCAGGGTCGCCGTCGCCGAGAAGTTCTCGCCCTCGGGCTGGAGCCGGAGGAGCTGGCGGATCGCGGCCTCGTGCGGGGCCAGCGCCGTACCGTCCAGGGTCAGCCGGGCGGGCACCCGCTGGCCGGGCTGGAGGCCCTGGTCGGCGCGGAAGCGACGGACCTCGGTGATGACGGACTGGAGTGACTCGATCTCGCGCTCGGCGCCGGTGTCCCGGAAGCCGCTGTCGGTCGGCCAGTCGGCGATGACGACCGACTCTCCGCCCGTGAGGGTCGTCCACAGGGTCTCGGTGACGAAGGGGACGACCGGGTGGAGCAGCCGCAGGGTGACGTCCAGGACCTCGCCGAGGACGCGCTTCGAGACCTCGGCCGGCTCGCCGCCCGCCTGGAACGTCGTCTTGGACAGCTCGACGTACCAGTCGAAGACCTCGTCCCAGGCGAAGTGGAACAGGGCGTCGGAGAGCTTGGCGAACTGGAAGTCGTCGTAGAGGGCGTCGACCTCGGAGACGACCGTGTTGAGGCGGGAGAGGATCCAGCGGTCGGTGGCGGACATCCGGGACGGGTCCGGCAGCGGGCCGTCGACCGTCGCGCCGTTCATCAGGGCGAAGCGGGTGGCGTTCCAGATCTTGTTGGCGAAGTTGCGGGAGCCCTGGACCCAGTCCTCGCCGATCGGGACGTCGACGCCCGGGTTGGCGCCGCGGGCGAGGGTGAAGCGCAGGGCGTCGGAGCCGTACTTGTCCATCCAGTCCAGCGGATTGACCGCGTTGCCGAAGGACTTGGACATCTTCTTGCCGAACTGGTCACGGACCATGCCGTGCAGGGCGATGGTGTGGAAGGGCGGGGTGCCGTCCATCGCGTAGAGGCCGAACATCATCATCCGGGCGACCCAGAAGAAGAGGATGTCGTAGCCGGTGACCAGGACGGAGTTCGGATAGAACTTCGCGAGCGACTCGGTCCGTTCGGGCCAGCCCAGGGTGGAGAAGGGCCACAGGCCGGACGAGAACCAGGTGTCCAGGACGTCGGTGTCCTGGTGCCAGCCCTCGCCGGTGGGCGGCTCGTCGTCGGGGCCGACGCAGACGACCTCGCCGTCCGGGCCGTACCAGACCGGGATGCGGTGGCCCCACCAGAGCTGGCGGGAGATGGTCCAGTCGTGGAGGTTGTCGACCCAGTCGAAGTACCGCTTCTCCATCTCCTGGGGGTGGATCGTGACCCGGCCGTCGCGGACCGCGTCACCGGCGGCCTGGGCGAGCGGGCCGACCTTGACCCACCACTGGAGGGAGAGCCGCGGCTCGATGGTGGTCTTGCAGCGCGAGCAGTGCCCGACGGAGTGGACGTAGGGCCGCTTCTCGGCGACGATCCGGCCCTCGGCGCGCAGCGCGGCGACGATGGCGGAGCGGGCCTCCAGCCGGTCCAGGCCCTGGAAGGGGCCGGGGACGGTGATCACGGCGTGCTCGTCCATCACGGTGATGGCGGGCAGGTCATGGCGCCGACCGATCTCGAAGTCGTTGGGGTCGTGGGCCGGGGTGACCTTGACGGCGCCCGTGCCGAACTCCGGGTCGACATGCTCGTCGGCGACGACCGGGATCGAGCGGTCGGTGAGGGGGAGGCGGATCAGCTTGCCGATGAGGTGCGCGTACCGCTCGTCGCCCGGGTGCACGGCGACCGCGGTGTCCCCGAGCATGGTCTCGGCGCGGGTGGTGGCGACGACGATGGTGTCCTCGCCCTCGCCGTACCGCATGGAGACCAGTTCGCCGTCGTCGTCCTGGTACTCGACCTCGATGTCGGAGATCGCGGTCAGACAGCGCGGGCACCAGTTGATGATGCGCTCGGCGCGGTAGATCAGCTCGTCGTCGTAGAGCCGCTTGAAGATGGTCTGGACGGCGTGGGACAGGCCCTCGTCCATGGTGAACCGCTCGCGGTTCCAGGCGACGCCGTCGCCGAGGCGGCGCATCTGGCCGGAGATCTGGCCGCCGGACTCGCCCTTCCACTGCCAGACCCGCTCGACGAACGCCTCCCGGCCCAGGTCGTGCCGGGACTTGCCCTCTTTGCCGAGTTCGCGCTCGACGACGTTCTGGGTGGCGATGCCGGCGTGGTCCATGCCGGGCTGCCAGAGCGTCTCGAAGCCCTGCATCCGCTTGCGGCGGGTGAGGGCGTCGATGAGGGTGTGCTCGAAGGCGTGCCCGAGGTGGAGCGAGCCCGTGACGTTCGGCGGCGGGATGACGATGGTGTACGGCGGCTTGTCGCTGTTCGCGTCCGCCTCGAAGTAACCGCGCTCTACCCAGCGCTCGTACAGCGGGCCCTCTACGTCGGCCGGCGCGTACTGGGTCGGCAGTTCGATGTGGGGCGCTGGTGGCTGCTGCTGAGCGTTCTCGGTCACGGGCCCAGTTTAGGGGTGTCACGGGGCCGTCCCGAAACGCGATTGCTTTGTAACGGTGGGGACCCCGATGGCCTGCGTTTCCGGCGCCTGGTCCAGGATGTCAGGAACACATAAGCAGCCACAGGGGGAACCTAGAAATGAGCTACAACCAGCCGGGCCCGTACGGCGGGCAGCCCCAGCAGCCCGGACCGCACGGTCAGTCGGGCCCCTACGGACAGCCGGGCCCCTACGGCCAGCAGCCGCAGGCACCGCAGCCCGGCTACGGCTACCCCCAGCAGCCGCCCGCTCCACTGCAGGGCCAGCCCGGCTACGGCTACCCGCAGCAGCCCGGCGCCCCCCAGCAGCCCGGCCCCTACGGCCAGCAGCCCAATCCGTACGGCCAGCAGCCCCCCGGCCAGCCCCCGTACGGGGTGCCGCAGCCCCCGGCTCCGGGTGGCGGCAAGAAGCGGACGGGCCTGATCATCGGCGCGGTCGCGGTGGTCGCGGCGATCGGCGTCGGCGCGTACTTCGTGATCGGCGGCGGCTCGGGCGGGGCGGGCGGGATCGAGGACGACGGCCCGCACAAGCTGAGCGCCCCGGCCACGGTCCTGTCCAAGTACGACCGCTTCGGTGAGCCCACCGAGGAGGAGGCGAGCGCGAGTGACGCCAAGGATCTGGAGAAGGCCGGCATCACCGACCCCACCTCGGTCGGCGCCATCTACTCGACCACCGACCTCGCCGCCATCGAGGACCCGAGCGAGATGAGCGACGCCGAGAACATCACCTACTTCGGCGTGTACGGCAAGGTGGCGGACCCGCAGGCCGCGCTCGACTCCACCTTCGCGGAGATGAAGAAGGAGTCGGGCGGCGAGGACATCACCTTCGTCGGCGAGGCCAAGTCGGTCGAACCGGCAAGCCTGGACGGCGCGGTGATGAAGTGCCAGCAGGCGGAGTCGCCGAGCGTGCTCACCGGGGAGAAGCAGAACACCTATCTCTGCATCTGGGCCGACTACAGCACCATGGGCGTGGTCGAGCCGACCGCCGGCACCACGACGTACACCCTGGACGAGGCCGCGAAGCTGGCGGCGGACCTCCGCAAGGAGGTCCGCGTCAAGAAGTGACGCGGGCGGGAGAAGCGGAACAGGGCAAGCGGAACAGGGGAAGGCCCCGGTCACTGGGACCGGGGCCTTCCCCTTGCGCTGCGTACGGTGCCGTCGGTCAGGCCGACTTCTGCTCGCCGGAGCCACGGCCCCGCGAGTCCCTCGGGATCAGGGTCGGGTTGACATTGGAGAGGACGACATCGGCGGTGATGACGACCCGGGCCACATCCTTGCGGGACGGGACCTCGTACATCACCGCCTGGAGGACCTCCTCCATGATGGCGCGCAGGCCGCGGGCGCCGGTCTGGCGGAGGATGGCCTGGTCGGCGATGGCTTCGAGGGCCTCGCGCTCGAAGTCCAGCTCCACACCGTCGAGTTCGAAGAGCCGCTGGTACTGCTTCACCAGCGCGTTGCGCGGCTCCACCAGGATCTGGAGGAGCGCCTCGCGGTCCAGGTTGTGCACCGAGGTGATGACCGGGAGACGGCCGATGAACTCGGGGATCATGCCGAACTTGACCAGGTCCTCCGGCATGACGTTCTCGAACTGGTCCTTGGCCTCCAGCTCCCGCTTGGAGCGGATGGTGGCGCCGAAGCCGATGCCCTTGGCGCCCGCCCGGGACTCGATGATCTTCTCCAGGCCCGCGAAGGCACCGCCCACGATGAACAGCACATTCGTGGTGTCGATCTGGATGAACTCCTGGTGAGGGTGTTTGCGACCGCCCTGCGGCGGAACGGACGCCGTGGTGCCCTCCAGGATCTTCAGCAGGGCCTGCTGTACGCCCTCGCCGCTGACATCCCGGGTGATCGACGGGTTCTCGCTCTTGCGCGCGACCTTGTCGATCTCATCGATGTAGATGATCCCGGTCTCGGCCTTCTTGACGTCGTAGTCGGCCGCCTGGATCAGCTTGAGCAGGATGTTCTCCACGTCCTCGCCCACATAGCCCGCCTCGGTCAGCGCCGTGGCGTCGGCGATGGCGAACGGTACGTTCAGCATCCGGGCCAGGGTCTGGGCGAGGAGGGTCTTGCCGGAGCCGGTGGGGCCCAGCAGCAGGATGTTGGACTTGGCCAGCTCGATGGCGTCGTCCCGTCCCTGGGCGCCGCCGTTCTCACCGGCCTGGACGCGCTTGTAGTGGTTGTACACCGCGACGGAGAGCGCCTTCTTGGCCGGCTCCTGACCCACGACGTATCCCTCGAGGAACTCGTAGATCTCGCGCGGCTTGGGCAGTTCCTCCCAGCGCACCTCGCTGGTCTCGGCCAGCTCTTCCTCGATGATCTCGTTGCAGAGATCGATGCACTCGTCGCAGATGTACACACCGGGGCCTGCGATGAGCTTCTTGACCTGCTTCTGGCTCTTGCCGCAGAACGAGCACTTGAGCAGATCGCCGCCGTCACCGATGCGTGCCACGGTGTGCTTCCCCTTCGCCTGGGAGCTGCCTGGACGCTTTCGAGTCCAGCGGCTCCTGGTGCTGCCTTATGTCGACGGTACCTTGCCGGGCCCCCCGTTCGGGCCCCCCTTGGCGCGGTTCACTTTGACGTGCACCGAGTCGGGCACCGGGGCGAACCATGCCAAGGGGCGGCAGACGATACTCCCCCGGGCGCCGGTCGCGCTCGGCCCGGGGTGCGCCGTCCGTGTCAACGCACGGAGGCGTTGTTCATCTTGCGGGTGGAGATGATCTGGTCGATCAGGCCGTAGGCCAGGGCGTCCTCGGCCGTGAGGATCTTGTCGCGCTCGATGTCCTCACGGATCTGCTCGATCGGCGTGGTGGAGTGCTTGGCCAGCATCTCCTCCAGCTGCGCGCGCATCCGCAGGATCTCGTTCGCGGCGATCTCCAGGTCCGAGACCTGGCCGCGGCCCGTCTCGCTGTAGGGCTGGTGGATCAGCACCCGCGCGTTCGGCAGGGCCATGCGCTTGCCCTCGGTGCCGGCCGCGAGCAGGATCGCCGCGGCGGAGGCCGCCTGGCCCATGCAGACCGTCTGGACATCGGGCTTCACGAACTGCATGGTGTCGTAGATCGCGGTCAGCGCGGTGAAGGAGCCACCGGGGCTGTTGATGTAGACCGAGATGTCCCGGTCCGGGTCCATCGACTCCAGGCACAGCAGCTGCGCCATGACGTCATTGGCGGAGGCGTCGTCGATCTGCACCCCGAGGAAGATCACCCGCTCCTCGAAGAGCTTCGCGTACGGGTCGTACTCGCGGATGCCCTGGGAGGTGCGCTCGACGAAGCGCGGGATGACATAGCGGGACTCGGCCACCGGGCCGTTGTATTCGGCGCGCGTACGGTCGTAGAGGCCGCTGCCGGGATATTCGTTCACTGTCTCTCTCCTAGGAGCTGTGGCGGTCGGCTGGGGCTGCGCTCGGGTGCCTCAGGCGCCCGTGCCGCCGCCGCCCGGCATACCGGCGGCCGTGGGGATGACGTCGTCGATGAGGCCGTACTCCTTGGCCTCGAAGGCGTCGAACCAGCGGTCGCGGTCGGAGTCGCGGGTGATCTGCTCGACGCTCTGGCCGGTGTGCTGACTGGTCAGCTCGGCCATGCGCTTCTTCGTGTGCAGCAGCCGCTCGGCGTGGATCTTGATGTCCGAGGCCGAACCGGCGAGACCGGCGGAGGGCTGGTGGATCAGGATCTCGGCGTTCGGCAGCGCGAAGCGCTTGCCGGGGGTGCCCGCGCTGAGCAGGAACTGCCCCATGGAGGCCGCGAGACCCATGGCGATGGTCTGCACGTCGTTCTTGATGAACTGCATCGTGTCGTAGATCGCCATGCCGGCCGTGATCGATCCGCCGGGGCTGTTGATGTAGAGGTAGATGTCCTTGTCGGGGTCGGCGGCAAGGAGAATCAGCTGTGCGGTGATCTTGTTGGCGATGTCGTCGTCCACTGCCTGGCCGAGGAAGATGATCCGCTCGTTGAGCAGCCGGTTGTAGACCTGGTCACCGAGGCCGCCACCGATGGGGTCGCCGGCGGCGGAGGGCATCAGATTCGTCACGTATCCACCTGCTCGTCTTGCGACGGCACCGGGCCGTCTTACGTTCGCCGTATTCATGGACCCTAACGCGGTGCCCCTCCGGGGGAATCCCGGAATTGGAGGTGTTCGCCGGGGGCGTAGTCGCGCCGGGGGGGTGGGGCGCCCAGGGGGGAGGGGGGCCGGGGTGCTCGGGCGGGTGCGGGTGGTGGGGGGCTGATCGCGCCCGCGCGGCGGAGCCGCATATCGATACGGCCCGGCGCCCCTTCGGGGCGTGTCCGGGGCGCCAGATGAAGAAGGCCCCGGACGTTCTGCTCGTCCAGGGCCCTCTTGCTGTCGCTTACGACTTGTCGGCGTCCTCGGCGGGCTCCGGCTCACCCTCCGTGACCTCGGCCGCCGTCTCCGTGGCTGCCTCGGTGGTGTCCTCGTCCTCGTCGTCCAGGTCGATGATCTCGCCGTTGGTGTCCTTGACCACGGCGGCCTCGACGACCACCGCGAGGGCCTTGCCGCGGGCGACCTCGCCGACCAGCAGCGGGACCTGGCCCTGCTCCACGACGGCCTGCGCGAACTGGTCCGGGGACATGCCCGAGGAGGCGGCGCGGCGCATCAGGTGCTCGGTCAGCTCGTCCTGGCTGACATTGAGCTTCTCGGTCTTGACCAGCTCGTCCAGGACGAACTGGGTCTTGATGCCCTTGACGGCCGCCTCGTGGGTCTCGGTCTCGAACTCCTCGGCGGTCTTGCCCTGGAGCTCCAGGTACTTGTCGAGGGTGAGGCCCATCTGGCCGAGCTGGTGGTGCTCCAGGTTGTGCTTGCGGGTGTTGACCTCGTCTTCGAGGAGCTTCTCGGGGACGGGGATCTCGACCAGTTCGAGGAGCTTCTCCAGGACCCGCTCCTGCGCCTGGGTGGCCTGGTCGAACTGCTTCATGTTCTCCAGCCGCTTGCGGCTGTCGGCCTTCAGCTCGTCCAGGGTGTCGAACTCGGAGGCGAGCTGCGCGAACTCGTCGTCCAGCTCGGGCAGTTCACGGGCGGCGACCTGGGTGACCTTGACGGTGACCTCGGCCTCCTTGCCGGCCGCCGAGCCGCCCTTCAGCTCGGAGGTGAAGGTGGTCTCGCCACCGGCCTCCAGGCCCTTCACGGCGTCGTCGATGCCCTCCAGCAGCTCACCGGAGCCGATGGTGTAGGAGACGCCGGAGGCGATGCCGTCCTCCAGGACCTCGCCCTCGACCTTGGCCTCCAGGTCGATGGTGACGACGTCGCCGTCCTCGGCGGGCCGCTCGACCGGGGAGGTGGACGCGAAGCGCTCGCGCAGCTGCTCCACGGAGGTGTCGATGTCCTCGTCGCTGACCGCGACCGCGTCGACCTCGACCTCGATACCGGAGTAGTCCGGGATCTCGATGGCCGGGCGGATGTCGACCTCGGCGGTGAAGGACAGCAGCTCGTTGTCCTTCAGCTCCTTGATGTCGACCTCGGGCTGGCCCAGGACGTTCAGCTCGGCCTCGTTGACCGCCTCCGTGTAGAACTTCGGCAGCGCGTCGTTGACGGCCTCCTCCAGCACGGCACCGCGGCCGAACCGCTGGTCGATAACCCGGGCCGGGATCTTGCCCTTGCGGAAGCCCTTCACCGTGACCTGCTGGTTGATCTTCTTGTACGCCGCGTCGAGGCTGTCCTTGAGCTCCTCGAAGGGCACCTCGACAGTGAGCCGAACCCGGGTCGGGTTCAGATTCTCAACGGCGCTCTTCACGGTTCGGTCTCCTTGTGGCTGACTTCTTGGATTCTGCCGGAGCCAGACAGGTCCGACACGTTCGCCGCCCGGAGACTTCGGTGAGGAGAGACACGGGCGCGCAGCTTGCATAGTAACCGCAGGCGCCGAACGCCCCAAAAGGCGATCACGGGGCGCGATACCGGGACGCCGTACCGGGGCGGCTCCCGGCTGTCCCCCGCAGTCCCCCGCTTTCTCCGGCTCACCCCGGCTGTCCCCGGGCGTCTGCCGGATCCACGGGATCCGCTCCGCTGGATCCGCGCCGGTTCTACGCCGGATCCATGTGGTCGGGGTGGCGGGATTTGAACCCACGGCCTTCCGCTCCCAAAGCGGACGCGCTACCAAGCTGCGCCACACCCCGTCAGGTGCGACACGTAGGGTACATGCCCGCAGGCGGTGCGACCGCCGCATTTGCGGGGTGTCCCCGCCCCGGCCCCGCTCCGGTCACCGGGGGCGCACAAGCGGTGTGCGGCGAGGGGGTGTGACCCGCTACGATGCTTCAGGTGCCGCGGTCCTTTGACCCGCGGCGCGTCTGTGCGGGCGTAGCTCAATGGTAGAGCCCTAGTCTTCCAAACTAGCTACGCGGGTTCGATTCCCGTCGCCCGCTCTTCCCGGCCCGGGGCCGGTCACGCGCAACGCGTCGTGACCGGCCCCGAGGCATGTACGGGCGCATGGGGGGCCTGGGGGGTCCCGCGGGGGTCACAGGTCGCGGATGTCGACCGTGTAGACGGAGCGGACCCCGTACGGCACATAGAGGGCGTCGCCGACCAGCAGGGGCCGGGAGCCGCCGCGCTCGCGGTCGGTGGCGACGGCGGCGTCCTCGCGCGCGGGGGCCGTGCCGTCGACGGCGCCGGTGCGCAGATTCAGGGCGGCGACCCGGCCGCTCGGGGACGCCAGATAGAGATGGGTGGCGGAGGCCGCCGGTGGGCCCGGCTGCTCGACGGTGGAGTCGCTCTCCCACTTCTGCGCGCCGGTGGTGGCCGTGTACGCGCGGACGGTGCCGCTGGGCAGGACGAGGTAGAGCGTGTCCCCGGCGAGATGGACCGTGCCCTGGGAGACACCGGCGATGGGGAGGGCGAGAGGGGCCGGGGCGATCTCGCCGGTGGCGGTGTCGACGAGGAGCGGTTCCCGGAGGTCGCCCCGCTGGGCGACGGCCACCAGGCGTCCGCCGGTCTCGCCCAGGAGGGTCAGAAGCCCTTCCGTGGCGCTGGTCCAGCGGGGTTCCCCGGTGACCGGATCGAGCTGGTACAGGCTGGTGCGTACGTCGCCGTCGGCCATCCGGCCGGTCGTGCACAGCAGATACGCCTGTCCGGCCGCACCGCGCAGTTCGCAGGCGTCGCCGACGCCGGGCGGGCCGGGGTCGTCCACGGGCTGCGGCCAGGCGCTCTCCCAGCGCACCGAGCCGTCCTCGGCGTCCAGCAGGGCGTACGCCCCGCCGGTGTCGCCGTAGCGGACGATCACGCCCTGTTCCACGGCGACGGATCCGCCCTGCTCGCTGTCGGGGGAGAACGCCAGCGGGCCGGTGCCGGTGTTGGTGCGCCAGATCACCTCGCCGGTGTCGGCGGCGAGGGCCTGGACGCTGTAGCGGACGGCCATGTCCTCCTCGGTGCCGGTCTCGTCGGCGCCGTAGCCGAAGACCGTGCCGCCGTGGGTGCCGATGACCGCGCCCTCGCCGCCCGCGCCCCGGGTCACCGGGTCCGGGTCCACCGGGTGCTGCCAGGCCCGGCCGCCGTCGGCCAGGGCGAATCCGGCCGCCGTCAGATCGGCGCCCGCGCACACCAGGGAGTCCCCGGAGCGGACACAGCCGCGGAAGGCGGTACGGGAGTCCCGCGCGCCGCCGTCGGCGGTGGCCGCCCAGGGACGCCATCCGGCGGGGAGGTCGCCGGCCGCCGGGGTGGTGGCGGACCCGGTGTCGGTGGGGGCGGTGCTGTCGCCGGGGGCGAGGGCGAGGAGGGTGGTGGCGAGGGCGGCCAGCGCGACGGCTCCGGCCCCGGCGGCGAGGATCATGCGGCGGGGGCGGGGGGTGGGGGGCTGGTCCTCCGGGGGGAGTGGTCTGTCCTCCGGGGGGAGTGGCCGGTCTTCGGGGGTGGGTGGCCTGTCTTCGGGGGTGGGTGGCCGGTCTTCGGGGGTGGGTGTCCCGGAGGGGGCCGTGGGGGCGGCGCGGTGGGCGGTGAGGTGCGGCGCCGGTGGTGGGGTGCCGGTGTCGGGCCGGAGTGGCGCGCTGCCGGTGTCCGACCAGTCCGTGCCGTCCCAGCGGGCGCCTTCCCATTCCGTGTCGGAGGCCCGGGTGGGTCGGGTGCCGGGGCGCAGGGGGGACGGGGCGGGGGTGGCGGGGCCGGTGGTGAGGGCGGTGAGCAGGGCCGCCTCGTGGAGTCCGGCGACCAGTCCGGCCGCGGTGGGGCGGGTCGCCGGGTCCTTCTCCAGGCAGCGCTGGACGAAGGGGGTCAATTCCTCGGGTACGGCGTCCAGTTCCGGGCGGCCCTCGACCACCCGGACCGCCGTCTCATAGGGGCTGTCGCTGTCGAAGGGGCCCTTGCCGGTGGCGACGTAGGTGAGGACCGCGCCGAGGGAGAAGACATCGGTGGCGGCGTCGACCCGCTGCGGGGCGGCGAACTGCTCCGGCGACATGAAGGGCGGCGTGCCCAGGACGCGGCCGGTCTGGGTGAGGGCCTCGGCGGCGGACTCGGCGGCGCGGGAGATACCGAAGTCGATGACGCGGGGGCCGTCCTCGGCCAGCATCACATTGGCCGGTTTGAGATCGCGGTGGACGACCCCGGCGCGGTGGATGTCCCGCAGCGCCTCGGCGAGTCCGGCGGCGAGGTCGCGCAGTGCGGGCAGGGGCAGCGGGCCGTGGTCGCGGACATGGGCGGCGAGCGTGGGGCCGGGGATGTAGAGGGTGGCCATCCAGGGGCGGTCGGCATCGGCGTCGGCGTCGACGACCGGGGCGGTGAAGGCGCCGCTGACCCGGCGGGCGGCGGCCACCTCGCGGCGATGGGGGTCCCCCCGCTTGAGCGAAGCCGAAAGTGGGGGAGGGTACGGAACTCGTCGTCGCCCGCGTACTGGTCGTGCACGATCTTCAGGGCGAGACGGCGGCCCGAGGCGGAGCGGGCGAGATAGACCACGCCCATCCCGCCGGAGCCCAGCCGGTCCTCGATCCGATAGCCGCCGACCTCGGCCGGATCGGAGTCGCGCAGCGCCATCCCCGTGCCGCCCCCTGTTTCGCGTCGTCCGCTTGCGGAGGAGCGTAACCGTAGTGACGGACGGGGTCAGAAGCTGATCGAGTTGATGGTCTCCGCTATCGAGTTCATAAACCTGTTGATCGAGGGGGCCATCCCCGTCGAGGCCAGGAAGAAGCCGAAGAGGACCGCCACGATGGCCGGTCCCGCCTTGAGCGAGCCGCCCCGGATCAACACCACCAGGATGATCGCCAACAGCAGCACAACGGACAGTGAAATGGCCACAACTGATCACACCCTCGGTCGGTCTGCTCTCCCGGCCGGGAGTGCGACCGCGCATCCCCGCCAGAACCATGGTGCCACCAACCCGGCTCCGGTATGCGGGGCGTGACGCAACGTCGGTCACACAAGGATGGTCGGGTCCCGTCGCGAAACCCGCACTGAACAGGGAATTCGGCACAATCGTTTCCATGTCCACACAGTGTGTTCACAGTAATTCACAGGTCTTTAGAACAGCAGAGAAGCGGACATTTCGAATAGTGATACGAAGAGCGCCGCCCTCGTTTTGCACAAAGCTCGCCCGCCACTAGGGTGCCCCGATGAGCAAGCAGCGGGACGCATTCTTCGACAACGCCAAATATCTCGCCATCGTGCTGGTCGCGATCGGGCACACCTGGGAACCCCTGAAGGGGGACAGCCGTGTGCTGGAGGGCCTGTATATGGTGGTGTACGCGTTCCACATGCCGGCGTTCATCCTCATCTCCGGCTACTTCTCCCGCAGTTTCGACATGCGGCCCGACCGGCTCAAGCGCCTGATCACGGGTGTCGCGGTGCCCTACATCCTCTTCGAGACCGCGTATTTCGTATTCCGCCGGTACGTCGAAAAGGACGCGACCGCGGAGATCAGTCTGCTGGATCCCTGGTATCTGACCTGGTTCCTCTGCGCGTTGTTCGTGTGGCGGCTCACCACGCCGATCTGGAAGATGATTCGGTATCCGCTGCCGGTGGCGCTGGCCATCGCCATGGTCGCCACCCTCTCCCCCGAAATCGGCGACGACCTCGACCTTCAGCGGGTGTTGCAGTTCCTGCCGTTCTTCGTGCTCGGACTGGGCATGAGGCCGGAGCACTTCCAGTGGGTGCGGCGGACCTCGGTACGGATCGCGTCGGTTCCGGTGTTCGCCCTCGCGGTCGCCGTCGGCTGGTGGGCGGTGCCGCGGATGGAGACCGGGTGGTTCTACCACCGCGACTCCGCCGAGGAGTTGGGCGCGCCCTGGTGGACCGGGCCGGTGATGGTGCTCGCCCTGTTCGGCTGCTCGCTGCTGCTGACCGCGTGCTTCTTCGCCTGGGTGCCGGGCCGCCGTACCTGGTTCACCGCGCTGGGCGCGGGCACGCTGTACGGCTATCTGCTGCACGGTTTCGTGGTCAAGGGCGCCGATCAGGCCGGGCTGTTCGACCCGGCCTGGCTGCATCGGCCGCTCGGCGAGATCTTTGTCACAGCGCTGGCCGTGGTCGGGGTCACGCTGCTGTGCACCGGGCCGGTGCGGCGGGTCTTCCGGTTCTCCATGGAGCCGCGGATGGACTGGGCGTTCCGCCGGGACGCGGGGCGGGTGGCCCGGGAGCGGGAAGGGGCTGGGGCTGAGGCAGGGGCTGAGGCTGGGGCTGAGGCTGGGGCTGGGGGTTCCGGTCCGCGGCCGGTGTCGCAGCCGGGGCACGGTGAGCGCGAGCGGGTCAACGCCTAGCTGACGGCTTTCCGTTCGTCCCCGGCGTCCTCCGCCACCCGGCCGCCCCGGTCGCCCCCGTCGGCGCCCATCAGTACGGCTGTGATGCGGTCGGAGATCGAGACGACCGTCGGGGCCGGGTCCGGAGCCGAGGTGGGCGTCGTCGACACAGGGACAGGGTCCGGGTCAAGGTCCGGGACAGGGACCAGGTCCGGCACAGTGACCGGGTCCGGCACAGGAACCGGGTCCGCGTCCGGCGCTGGAGCGGGGGCAGGCGCCGGGGCGAGTGCCGGGGGCGGGGTGGGCAGCGGTGGCGGTGTCTCCGTCGTGCGGAAGACCAGGTCGCCGACGACCCAGCGGGTGCCCGCCGGGCCGCGTACCTCCACCACCGCCACGGCGCGGACCCGGTGGCCGGTGAGGCCCGAACCGTCGGCCTCGGGCTTGGTGGTGCCGGCCCGCATCACGTCCCGGCGCTGGCCGGTGACGCTCGACCCCTGGCCGAGGGTGCTGGTGCCGCCCAGCAGGGGGACGGACGGGCCGCCGCGCCGGATGCCGTCGGCCTGCATCGGGGAGCCGCCGAAGGTCACCCCGAGCGTCGTGGTCTTGCTGGTCTGGCCGCCGAAGCCGTCCACCATCATCGCCATGCGGTCGATGGCGATGTCCTTGCTGCTGGACTCGGCGCGGGCCGCGTACACGCCGCCGATGCGCAGGGAGACGCCGGGGGCGCCCTTCTGGCCGAGGAACGCGGCGACCTGGGCCGGTTCCAGGACGACCGCCCGCGTGGTGGAGACGAGTTCGGTGAGGCGCAGCAGCATGCCCGCCGGTGACCGGGAGGTCTGGGGGGCGTCGGTCCGGCCGAGCGCGGGCTGGACCTCGCGCAGGGCCCGGCCCAGCTCCGGCAGGCCGCCGAACGCGTAGAGCTGGATGGCGCGGGTGGGCTGCCAGGGGTGGCCGGTGAGCAGCGAGCGGGTGGTGGTGGGCACCTCGGGGGGCTCGATCTGGACGACGATCGCGTCCGGGGGCGGTGCGGCGGTGGGGTCGACGGCGTAGACGGCCGGGGGCACGAGCCCGTCCGGGGTCACGGGCGGGGCCGGGAGGGCTGCCGGGGCCGGGACCGGGGTGACGGAGGGGACCGGCGGGGCCTCGTCCGCCGGGAAGCGGAGGTCGAGGCGGGCGCGGCGGGTGCCCGTGGAGCCGGTCTGGGGCTGCTGGGGGCCGACGAGCCCGGTGGCGCGGCCCGCCCACAGCAGACCGTTGGTCACCCCGCCCAGCCCGGCGGTGACGATCCCGACGAGGAGCGCCTCGGTCAGCGGGCGGGCGGTGACCGACCAGCTGTACTCGTACTCCACCCCGTGGAAGTCGACGGTGTTCAGGGTGCGGGCCCAGGCGCGCAGTTGGCGGCTGGAGGACTGGCTGTCGGTGGTGGAGCGGCTGCCGGACAGGGCGATCCGGGGCCGTCCCTGGTTGCCGCGGACCTGGCCGACGGGGGCGAGGTCCAGTCCGTGACCGGCGGTGCGGGTGACGGAGACCTGGGTGGCGCCGGGCACCCGCAGGGCGGTGCCCTCGCCGGTGGAGCGGTCGTAGAGGGTGTCGAGGCCGGAGTCGGGGTCGGTGACCCGGCCGCGGACCGCGTCGAGTGCGCCGGGGACCGGGTGGGCGGTGAGGGCGACCTCGACCAGCCGCGGGCCGAACCAGGAGTTGTGGACGAAGTGGAAGGCGGCGTGCCCTTCCGGGCCGGCCTCGGGCAGGCTGCGCAGGCCCACGGCCGAGGTGTGCTCGTTGATCCGGGTCAGCACATTGCGCCGGTAGGTGACGCTGCCCGGGGTGGTGGAGCCGGGCGCCTGTTCCTCGACCGCGGCGCGGACGGCGTCGTGCAGGGCGCTGCGGCCGTCCTGGAGATGGGCCTCGATGACCGTGCCGGTGGCCATGACGCCCCCGCTGTCGCGGTACCAGGACGGCAGCACCCGGTCCAGGGGGTTCGCCGGGGTGGGGGTGGGGCCGCCGAGCGTGGCGAGGTCGGGGTGGTTGCGCAGATCCTCGTCCACCAGGATGAACTCGACGCCGTCGGGCACCTCGACCACCCGGGTGCGCTCGATGTGGGGGCGGGGATGGACCGTCCCGGTGACGATGTTGCCGATGCCCTTGCGGACGGTGACGACATAGACCGGGGTGGCGGTGAACAGGTGCCCGGTCCTGCCCTCGTCGATCATCGCGCGGGCCGACACGCTCTTGTCGGCGACCGAGGTGCTGTGGGTGGTGCCGGTGGTGTAGTGGTAGGTGCCGGTGGGGTCGAAGGAGCGGGTGGAGTCGCCGTAGCGGCCGGTCAGGGAGCCGGCGAAGCGGTGGCCCGTGGTCCGGGACTCGGTGGTGGAGGAGGAGTCGTTGGTCTGGTTGTAGCGCTCGACGGTGAGCTTCGGCGCGTACGGGAGCCTGCGGACGTCGGTCAGATAGCCGCGGACCTCCACGGTCACATCCGTCCCGGCCAGCGCTCCGGGGGTGCCGCCGCTCTCGATGACGTAGGAGTCCCGGAAGATCCGGATCGCGTGGCCGACCAGATGCTGCGGGGACAGGGCCGCGCGGTGGGCCTGCTCGATGCTGGAGCCGAATTCGGTGACCGGGTCACCGACGGCCAGGTGGCGGACGAAGCGCCAGGCGCCGTCGACGCCGGGGGGCAGGGCGGCCCAGCGGACGGCGGTGAGCGCGGCGCGGCCGACCGTGGAGGCGGTGGTGGCGGCCAGGGCGGTGCCCCAGGAGGTGCCGGGGGTCGCGGGGGTGTCCGGTCCGGGGAGTCCTCGTACGCCCGCGGTGGGGGTGGGGGTGGTGACCGGGAGGGGGAGGCCGCCGGGGGCCGACGGGTCGTCCGCGGGGTCGTCCGCGGGGTCCTGCGGGGTGTTGTCCGCGGTGTCCTCCGGGGTGTGTTCCGGCCAGCCGCCCGGCATCGGGGGGAGGGCCAGTGCCGCCGCCTCCTGCCGCGCCAGGGCGGCGGCCTCCACATCCAGCCCGGCCAGCAGATCGTGGACGGTGTCGCGCAGCGCGCCGCTGCCCTCCACCCGCTCCAGATAGGCCGTCTCCGGCAGCTTCAGCACCCCGTTCTGGTACGTGCGCCCCGGCTGGTCCGGCAGCAGCAGCCGGGCGTCGTCCTCCCCGCCCTTCGCACGCACCACCGGTTCGGACCGGGCGGGGGCCCCGGCGGAAGTGGCGGAGCCGGCGGGATCGGTGAAGGTCCGGTAGGTCGGGACCGCCAGCCGGACCGAGCCCTCGGCGGGCGACGGGCTGACGGACGTCCCGTCGTCGAAGGCGATCTCCATGCGGTAGGTGACCGGGACCCGGAAGATCTGGACGCCCTCGGCGGTCGGGGTCAGCAGGTAGTACTCCTGGTCGATGCCGGTCGCCGCCCCCCGGGTGTACGCGGTCTGCGCGCTGAACAGGTACTCCGCGCCGGCCTGGGTGAGGGGCCGGGTGTCGCTCAGGCCCAGCGCGGAGATGGGGTTGGTGACCGCGCCGTGCACCCCGGCGTTCCAGGCCAGCGGGACCGTCGTGAAGGACTCCTCGCCGCCGAGGTTGGCGCCGTAGAAGTTCGCGGTGTGCACATCGGGCACCGACGACTCGTGCACCACACCCTTCTCCGGGCCGCCCTCGCGGTAGCCGCGCTCGGCGACGAGGGTGAGGGTCGCCCGCCGCACCCCGACGGTGGTGGGCACGGTGAACGGCACGGTGAAGCCGCCGTCGATCATCTCGTCCAGCTCGGCACGCAGGCCGAGGCGGTCCCGGGCCTGGTCGAGCCTGCGCAGATTGTCCAGCCGTACCGCGCGCACCGACTTCTGGGTGACCGTGTCCAGGGTGCCGGCCAGGGCGGACCGGGAGGGCAGGAAGCCGTGGTCGCGCAGCACCTGCTCGGCCCGGTCGAAGAGCGGGGTGGTCCCCTCGACCTGGAGCGCGGTCGTGCCCGTGCTCAGCGAGGTGAGGTGCAGCAGATGGGCCGGGAGATGCCGGGTCTCGGTGGGCGGGCGGCCCAGCGAGTCCAGCGAGGGGACCCTGAGGTTCACCGGATAGCGCTGCGCCGGGTCGGCCAGCGGGGTGCCCTCGGCGGGCCCCACCTCGGGACCGGCGGGGCGCACCAGGCTGACCCGCAGGGACACCTGCGGGGTGATGTGGAACAGGGGGCGGGCGATCCGCAGGGTGCGCATCAGCCGGGTGCTGCCGCCGGAGCCCAGGGTGTGGGTGAAGGTGTGCCGCATCCCGAACTGCATGGTCAGCGAACCGCCGACACCGCGCACCCCGGTCTCCGGGTCCGTGTCCCCGCCGATCGTCAGCGAGACGCCGGGCAGCGGCAGATTGACGCCCAGGGAGTTGGTCACCGAGGACCCGCCCGCCATGCGCAGGGCCCGGTGCAGGATGCTCTGGATCTGGGCACCCGCGAACATCGGTCCCGTCACCTCCTCGCCACCGGTCAGGTCCACCCCGAGCCGCAGATAGCCGAGCACCCGGCCGGAGTCGTCGTACAGGGTGGGCGAGGGCAGGGAACCGCCCCAGAGCGACGGCATGTTGACCCGGAGGCCGCCCTCGGCGAGGAACTCCCGCAGCGACTCCTGGGACTGCTCCCCCAGCCGGTCGAGCGGCCCCGCGAAGGACTCCATGACATGGGCGAACAGCCGGTCGTGGCCGGGGATGCTGACCAGGCTGTAGAGCGGGACCTCGTCCAGCAGCCGGTCGACCGGCGCGGGCAGGGTGGTGGGATCGTCGGGGTCGGCGACGGGCAGCGGCGCCGGGTCCGCCAGATGCTTGGGGAACCACACCGTCAGCCGGTCGGGGGCCGCGCCCTCGATCCGCTGCCAGCCGTCGGCCGGGACCCGTCCGGCGAGCAGTTCCCCGGCGGCGTCGCCGATCCGCACTTCCCAGTCCATGGCGTACGAGAAGGGGAAGGAGCGCTCGGTGCTGCGCAGCCGGACGATCGGATAGACGTTGCGGCCCGTCGTCACCCAGCTCGCGGCCTGGTTGTGGACCAGGCTCGCCTGCGGGCTGAGCGCCACCTGCGACAGCGCGGTCCGCGCCACCGGGAAGTAGTGGGTGTACGCCGCCGTGCCCGGCCGCAGCGCGCCCTCGCCCGCGGTCTCGGTGCTCTCGGTGGTGCCGTACGCCCAGCGGTGGACGGCCACGGGCGGCCCGTCGGCGAGGAGTTCCATCCCCGGGTCGGCCGGGCGGGGGTCGTCGGTGGAGAGCCGGATGGAGACCGGGTACCACGTCCCGCGGTACGACACCCGCAGCGGGAGTCCGGACTCGCTGAACAGCCGGGGCCAGTCGGCGCTGAGCAGGCTCTGGTTGAGGGTCGCCCGGACGGCGGCGCGGAACGCCGCGTCGGGCTCGGGCTCGACGGTGGCGACGGCACCGGGGCCGCCCTCCCAGTCCTCCATGGCCTCCATGGCCTCCATGACCTCCCTGGCCTCAGCGGCCTCCACGGCATCGACGACCTGGTGGTACAGCCAGTCGACGGTGGGCTGCGGGACGGGGAGGATGCGGACGAGGTCGACGGCGCCGGTGTGGGCGGTGCCGAAGGCCCGCACGGACGGGCTCGGGGCGAGCGGGACGGGCGGAGCCGGGGGGACCGGGGAATCGGGCGGTGAGTCCGGCGCCAGCGCCGACCGGCGGATCCGCGTCCACTCCTCGTCCCCGACGGCCAGGCGGCGCAGCGGCCAGGCGTGGCCGCCCAGGGGGAGGAGATCCGGTCCCGGGGTGAGCGCGCGGCCGTCCCGGTCGAACTCCAGCGAGTGGAACCGGCCCGGGACGGAGGTGTCCGCGACGGGGCCGGCGAGGGCGTCGACCCAGCGGAGCTCACCGCCGATGTTGAGGACATGCAGGGCCGGGGCGGGCGAGGAGCCCTCGGGGCCGTCGTGGGCCGGGACCAGCAGGGCGGAGGCTCCCTCCCCGGCGGCCAGCAGACGTCCCGTCAGGGCCCTGAACTCGCTGTCCGCCGACCCGGTGGAGACATGCCGGGCCAGCAGCGCCATCAGGCTGCCGGCCGCCGCCGGGTCGACGAAACCGGCGATCCGGTCGACCGCCGCCGGGACGGCGTCGGGCCGTACGGTGCCCCGGGTCAGAGCGTCGATCAGGTCCAGGGCGTGGTAGGCGTCGCCGCCGACGCGGGGCGGGAGCGTGGACCGGAAACCGGCCGTGGTGCCGTTGGGGGACGCGGTGAGGAGCAGCGCGGACCGGTGGAGGTCCGGGAGCCGGGGGTCCAGCGCGGCCAGCCGCCGGTCCACCTCGGCCCAGCCGCGTTCGCCGCGGATCCCGGTGGGGAGGGTGTCGCCCGGGGTCGGATCACGGCCGTAGACGAGCCCGATGGACTCGGCCCAGCGGCGGGACGTCGTCCCGTCGGGCGCGGTGGTGTCCAGCCGGACCGGGACGCCGAGTTCCTGGGCGAGGGCGGGCAGCAGCTGCTCCGGGCGCAGGCCGAGGAGCCGGACGGACTCCGGGGGCTCCGGGGCGGGCCGGTGGTCGATACCGCTGGTGAACGCGGTGCGGATGGCCCGTACTTCGCGGTCGACCGCGGCGAGGGTGTGGTGCAGGGTGCCGGGCCGGTCGAGCAGCGTCGCCGGGTCGCGGTAGGCGGCGTCGTACTGCCGCAGGAACCGCCGGGCCCGCGCGTCGGCCCGCGGATCGGCCCGGCCCTCCCACCGCAGGTCCTCCCGTACGGTCTCCATGGCCCAGGCGAGATGGCGGCGCACCCAGTGGCGGGTCTCGGCGGCCGTCGGGGCGAAGGTGAGGACGGCGGCGGCGGGGGGGCCGGTGGTCCGCCCGGCGATCGCGGCGGCGAGGTCGCGGACGGCGTGGGCGGTGGTGGCGCCGGGGGTGGCGGCGAGACCGGCGAGGAGGGCGGGCAGTCCGACGGCCGGGGCGCGGTCCAGGGCCCGCCAGTCCGGTGCGGTGGACGGGGGTTGGGGCTGGGGCTGGGGGTCGGGCTGGGGGCGGACGGCCGCGTACCCGGTCGTCGCCGGGGGGTCGATGACGGCCTCGGCGTCGGAGGGGCTGCGGTCGGCGAAACCGCCGGGGGGTTCGGGGAAGGCGTCGGGGACGACCCGGCCGTCGGGGCCGACGATGACGGCCAGGGTCTGACCGGGCAGCTGCGGCAGCTGCACATCGCCGATCCGGGGCCCCTGCCCGGCCACCGGCTCGACCTGCATCTCGATCCACTGGATGTCGGTCTGAGTGCGGTGGGCGGCGAAGGCGTGGCCCGGTCCGTCCGGGCGCTGGCCGAGGATCAGGGCGGTGGAGCGGGGCTCGGCCGCGCGCAGGGCCTCCTCGACCGCCGACGGTGAGGTGACGCGCGTCCAGGGGCCCCCGGCCAGACGCCGGTCGGCGCGGGAGGTGCCGATGCCGAGGTCGTCCATGGTCCGGGCCGACCGGACACCGCTGCCGCCGTGGGTGCCGTCCCGGAAGAGGTCGGAGTTGTTGCCGAAGTACAGGTACTGGGCCAGCTTCTGGACCAGGATCACGCAGTTGATGATCCGGAGCGGGACCTCGCGGTGCGGGGTGCCCTGGGCGGCCCCGAGGTCCCGCAGATACTCCTGCCGGGCGGCATCGGCGGCGGCGTTCACGGCGGTGCGCAGTTCGGCGCGGTGGTGCTGCTCCTCGGGGGTGAGGCGATCGTCCGGGGTGTCGGTGGTGGGTGCGTCGTCGTGGTCGGCGGCGGCGGAGTTGGGGGAACTGGGGGAGCTGGGGGAACCGGTCAGGGTCTCGAAGAGGTCGGGGGTGCGGGGGGTGGGGGTGGAGGTGGTGGAGGTGGGGGCAGGGGGGCGGCTCTCGGTGGGGGTGGGGGTGGGGGTGAGAACGGGGTTGGAGGTGGGGGTCGGGTTGGAGGTGGGGGTGGCGGACGGAGCGGGGCCGGGGACGGGGGCGGAGACGAGGTTGCGAACAGGGCTGGGGACGTCGCTGGAAACCGGGTCGGAGACCAGGCCGGGAACGGGCCGGGGCTGATCGGGCCGGGCTTGATCGGGCCGGGGCGTGGCCGTGGCCGGTCCGGGCGCGCTGGAGCGGGGGGAGGCGTCAGTGACCGGAGACGGTGTGGCCGAAGTAGGCGTGACGGGAGTAGGCGTGACCGAAGTAGGCGTGACGGGAGTCGGCGTGACCGGCGACGGCATGACCGGAGGGAGCGGTACCGGTACCGGAGAAGTGGTGACCGGAGAAGTGGTGACCGGGGAGGGAGTGACCAGGCCGGACGGCTGAGGCACCCCCGGCCCCTGCGGCAGCGGCTCCCTGTCCGTCGTGGAGGGGTCCGCCGTCGGCCGAGGGGCACCGGCGCCCGGGTCCTGGGCGAGGTTGATCGCGGGCGGGACCACGACCCGGCCCGCGTCCGTCGTCGGGACGTCTCCCGGCGCCCGCTGATCGAGCGGCGTGCCGGTGACCGGAGAGGGCATGGCCGGACTCGACGGGCGGGAGGCGTCCGGGGTCTGCCGGTCCGCCGCCGACCGGGTGCCGTCCGCCGTGGAATCGCCCTCCGTAGCGAACGGTGTGAGCGGCGCGAGGGCCGGACGGTCGAACTCCGGTACGTTTGCCAGAAACGTTTCAGCGTCGGTGTTCCACGTGCCGCCGCCGTCTCCGAAGACACCGGGGACCGTGAAGCGACCGGGCCCGTTGAGCCCGCCGGACCCGTTGAGTCCCCCGAACCCGTTCGTGCCGTTGAGCCCACTCGTACCGTTGAACCCGTTTACGCCGTTGAACCCGTTCGTGCCGTTCGGCCCGGCCATCACCAGGCCACCCCTGCCGGAGTCATAGCCGGAGTCGGAGCCGGTGCCCGAACCGGAGTCGGAGTCGGAACCCGGAACGGGCTCCCCCGCCGTCCCCCCCGCCGTCCCCGACTTGGACCCCACGTCCGCCATCAGGTTCTTCCAGCCCGCCGCCACCCACTCCGCGTTGAAGTCGAGCGTCTGTGTGAAGCGTTCGCTGATCATTCCCGAGTAGAAGCTCGCCGCGTTGACGGAGAACTCCTTCAGCGCGACCGCGTTGTAAACGATCTCCGAGCCCAGGCCCAGGACCCCCTCCCCCACGCCCTGCACCACGAAGTTGATCAGCTTGCCGCCCCAGTTGGACGGGACCACCAGGTCCGCCGCCCCGTACGACAGCGCCCGCCGCACCCCGTCGCCGAAGGCATCCGGCAGGCCCCGGGCCAGGACGCCGCTCAGCGCGCCCCCGAGGTCGTCGCTGCCCAGATTGCGCAGGAGCGTCCGCGCCCACTCCTGCCCCAGCGCCGCCGCCAGGCCCTCGCCGCCCAGGTCGTCGGCGAAACCGCGGGCGAAGACGGCCCCCATGTCGTCCACGAGGGTCAGACCCAGCTCGCCCGGATCCCCGTCGCGCATCACCCGTGCCGAGACATCGGTGACCAGGTCGGTGAACTCCCGGGCGAACACGGTGTCCGAGGGGCGGGGCCTCGGCACGGGGGCGGGGCCGCCGCCGTCCAGTTTGTCGTCGGCGGCGTCCCGGGTCGTCGTCCGGACCGGTCCCGGCGGGTTGGCCAGGGCGTTGTCCAGGTCGTTGAAGAGCTTCGCCCCCGCGTCCCCGCGCCACGCCTTGGTCAGCCGCTGCGCCACCCAGGACGCCGAGAACTGCAACGGCACCGCCAGCAGCCCGGACACCGCGCCGAAGCCGACCGCCTGGACCAGATACGTGTTGCCCTTGGTGGTGTGCTTGCCCATCTTGGCCAGGGCCCACTGGGCGATCCGGTCCATGGCCACGGCCAGTCCGACCTGGATCACCTGCTGCATCAGGATCGACGCCAGCACCCGCAGCACCAGACTGTTCAGGATCGCCCGGTAGAACGCTTTGAGAAAGGACTGCCGTATCAGTGCGCCGAAGGGATTCCACAGCGCCATCACCAGCGTGAACATCCACTCCAGCAGGAACATCGCCAGCTGCATGAGGATCATCAGATTCGTGTAGTCGACCTGGTACGCCGACTCCTCCGCGAAGTCCCCCAACTCCCTTGCCTGTTGCCGCAATCCCTCCAGCGCGGCCATCCCCTCCGGGGCGGCCAGCGTCTTCATGGCCTCGACATACGACTCGCTGAACTCGCCCGTGGCATTCGACGACACGGACTGGGCGACCCGCACGACCAGTTCCTGTATCTGGACGAGCTGCTCCTCCAGCTCACGCTGCGGCTGCGCCAGATAGGCGCGCATCAGCGCCGAATCGGCGTCCGGCATCTCCGAACCGGTGAGGGCGAGAAACAGGCCGTTAAGTTCATCTGAAGCCATGGACAAGGAGTGTTGACAACGATGGTTGTCCCCACCATGGGGCGCTCCAGCAATTACTGGAAGTTAGCTTCGATGAAACACCGATCGCGAGCAAAGTGGCCCAATACCACATGAATGGTCGGGCGGGTGGTGACTACTGGAAACCAAGAAAGATGCTCGCTGAAACTTATTTATTGCTTATTGACGCCGTTCACCTGGCCGTCACCTTCAGGCCACCGGGGGTCCATCCAGCGGCTTCCGGGGCAGTCCCAGCAGCGCCCGCATCCGCGCGTACTTGCGGGTCAGCCGCTCCCGGGTCTCCTCCCCCAGCACCGCCAGCCGCTCCGGGTCGGCGTTGTGCGCCAGATCGGCCTCCTTCACCAGCAGCGCCCCCGGCACCGCGAGGACGCGGGCCGCGTACTCCTGCGGGGTCTGCCCGGCGCGCTTGGTCAGCGCCAGGACGATGGCCTTCGTACGGGGGCTGAGCGGGGTCCCGGCGAGCTGCTGCTCGGAGAGGGCGTCGTCCTCGACGGCGTCGTGCAGCCAGGCGGCGGCGATCTGGTCGGGGTCGCCGCCCCGGCGCCGTACGCCGTCCGCGACGGCCCGCAGATGCTCGGCGTAGGGGCGTCCGGCCTTGTCGGTCTGGCCCTGGTGCGCGGCGCGGGCGAGCGCCTCGACCTCGGGGAGGGTGAGCGGGGGCGGGGGCGGGGGCGGGTCGGGGGACCCGGCGGCGGCTGGGGCCGGGTTTGGGGCCGGGCCTGGGGCTGGGGCATCGGTCATGCCCCAGTGTCTCCCCCGGCCCCCCGGACCTTCAGGCCCTCAGAGGCCCCCAGGAAGCCTGGGAAGCCCCCTTCAAGCCCCCTTCCAAGCCTCCTGGAGCCCCTACGGAGCCTGGGGCGGCCCGGAGAGCGCCGGAGGCGGTGGCGTGGCCGGGCCGCCTCCCTCGCGGCTGATCAGCAGCAGCGCGCGGTCGTCGTTGACGTCCTTGGCGACCGCCTCGATGAGATGCCAGGCGGCGCCGTGGAAGCCTCCGGCGACATAGCGGTCGGCCTCGCCGGTGAGGCGGTCGATGCCTTCCACGATGTCCCGTTCGGAGGTCTCGACCAGGCCGTCCGTGAACAGCATCAGAACGTCGCCGGGGCGCAGCGTGCCCTTGACCGGGTCGAACTGGGCGGCGTCGTACACCCCGAGGAGGGGGCCCTCGGCGGCCTTCTCCTCCCAGCGTCCGCTGCCCGCGCTGAGCTGGAGGCCCGGCGGATGGCCCGCGGAGTACAGCTCGTAGTCCCCGGAGTCGAGGTCCAGGACGAGATGGATGGAGGTGGCGAAGCCCTCGTCCCAGTCCTGGCGGAGCAGATAGCCGTTGGCGGCGGGGAGGAAGGCGTGCGGCGGGAGGGAGCCGAGGAGGCCGCCGAAGGCGCCGGAGAGCAGCAGGGCGCGCGAGCCCGCGTCCATGCCCTTGCCGGAGACATCGGTGAGGACGACCTCCAGGGTCCGGCCGCCGTTGGTGCGGGCGGCGACCACGAAGTCCCCGGAGAAGGACTGGCCGCCGGCCGGGCGCAGCGCCATCTCGCGGTGCCAGCCCGCCGGGAGCTTGGGCAGCCGGCTCTGGGTGCGGATCCGTTCGCGCAGATCGAAGAGCATGGTGCCGCCGCGCCGCCAGGGCACCCCGACCCGGCTGCGGAACTGGGCGATCAGCAGCCCGAAGAACCCGCAGGCGGCCACCACCAGCACCACGCCGGGCGTGACCCGGGCGGGGCCCTCGGTGTACGGGCCGAGCCGGACGGACTCCAGGATCAGCGCGGTGGCCGCGCCCGCGTACAGCCCGAGCAGGCTGGCGGGGCGCAGCAGCAGTCCGCCCGCCACGATCGGCAGCACCAGCGCGGCCGGGGAGAACCAGACCGGGTTGGCGAGGGTCATGACGGTGATCACGGGGATGGTGAGCAGCAGTCCGACGAGGGCGATCCAGTCGGAGCCGTCGCCGCGGAAGTAGTCCACGGCGCTTCTGCGCACGCCGACGCGGGCCCGGTGCCACTGCATCTTCAACCGGGCCGGGAACGTCTCGGCCGCCGCGCGCCGCTCTCGTCCTGCTGCCATTAGTTCGGGACCCTATCCATCGGACCGGCCGCCCGGTACGGGAGGTCCCACTTGTCCCCCGTCCGAGGCTCGACTTCACAGTGAACTTCACGGAAAGCCGTCGCGCCGCCCTCAGGGGGAAATTCCCTGGCTCGTCCGGCAATGCCCTGGTAGGCATGGGTTCATGGTGAGTGAGGCGAGCAAGGCGAGTGACACGACGGCTGGTGCGGGTGCCCCTGCGAGGGTGGCGCATCTTCGGGTGCCGCACAAGGACGACAAGGACGAGATCTCCCGCTGGTACGGCACCCTGATCCGCGCGTTCGGCGGGGTGCCGGAGGCACCGGAGGAGCGGGAGCTGTGGGACTCCCTGATCGAGACGGAACGTTCCCTCGGGGCGTGGGACGGCGATGAGGTGGTGGGGACGGCCGGGGCGTTCGCGTTCCGGATGACCGTGCCGGGCGGGGCGTCGGTACCGGCGGCGGGCGTGACCATGGTGAGCGTGGCCGCCACCCACCGGCGGCGCGGGGTGCTGACGGCGATGATGGAGCGCCAGCTCGCGGACGTCCGGTCCTGGGGCTGGCCGCTGGCGGTGCTGACGGCGTCCGAGCCGGGGATCTACGGCCGGTTCGGCTACGGCATCGGCTCGCACTCGCTCAGTCTGACCGCCGAGACCCGCCGGGTACGGCTGTCGGTCCCGCCGGGGACGGATGACGTACGGCTGCGGTACGCGGCGCCCGGGGAGGTGCTGGCGGCGTGCGAGGCGGTGTACGCGGCGAAGGTGGCGGGGCGGGCGGGGATGCTGGCCCGGCAGCCGGGCTGGGAGCGGGTGCCGCTGCTGGACCCGGAGAGCGAGCGGGAGGGGGCGTCGCCGCTCCAGTGCGTGGTCGCGGAGCGGGCGGCGGGGTCGGAGCGGGAGATCGTCGGCTATGCCCGGTTCCAGGTGAAGCCGGGGTGGGATCCGGCCGGGCCGAACGGCGTGGTGCGGCTGCGGGATGTGGAGGCGCTGTATCCGGCGGCGTACGCGGCGCTGTGGCGGTTCCTGTTCGATATCGACCTCACCTCGACGCTGGAGGCGCGCGGACGCCCGGTGGACGATCCGGTACTGCATCTGGCGTCGGACGTCCGGCGGTTGGGCGTAGGGCTGAAGGACTCGGCGCATGTCCGGCTGGTGGACGTGGGCGCGGCGCTGGCGGCCCGGACGTACGCGGTGCCGGTGGATCTGGTGCTGGACGTCGAGGACGCCTTCTGCCCCTGGAACGCGGGGCGCTGGCGCCTCACCGGGGACGCGGGCGGCGCGTCCTGCGCGCCCACCACGGACGCGGCGGATCTGGCGCTGTCGGTGCGGGAGCTGGGGTCGGCGTATCTGGGCGGTACGTCGCTGGCGGCGCTGGCCGGGGCCGGGCTGGTCCGGGAGGTGCGGGACGGGGCGCTGGCGGCGGCGTCGGCGGCGTTCGGGCCGGGCGGCGGCCCCGCGCCCTGGCTGCCGCACGGCTTCTGAGCGGGGCGTGGGCTGCCGTCGGCTGCTGAGCTGGGTCTGGCTGCCGCACGGCTTCTGAGCGGGGCGTGGGTCGTCATCGGCAGCTGAGCTGGGCTCTGGCTGCCGCACGGCTTGTGACCGGGGCGTGGGCTGCCGTCGGCTGCTGAGCTGGGCCTGGCTGCCGCGGGGCTTGTGATCGGGGCGTGGCTGCCTCCTTCGGCATCTGACCGGGGGCCGGGGGCCTGGGGTCGGTCGGGTCAGTGGGTCTGGCAGGTGGGGCACCAGAAGAGGTTGCGGGCGGCGAGGTCGGCGGTGCGGATCTCGCCGCCGCACAGATGGCAGGGCTGGTGCGCCCGCCGGTAGACGTACACCTCGCCCCCGTGATCGTCCACGCGGGGCGGGCGGCCCATCGCCTCGGGGGTGTGCTCGGGGCGGACGGTGTCGATGCGGTTGAGGCGGACGCCCTCGCGCATCAGGGCGACCAGATCGGCCCAGATCGCGTCCCACTCGGCCGGGGTGAGGTCCCGCCCGGCGCGGTAGGGGTCGATACCGTGCCGGAAGAGCACCTCGGCGCGGTAGACGTTGCCGACCCCGGCGATGACCTTCTGGTCCATCAGCAGCGCGGCGATCGTCGTACGGCTGCGGGAGATCCGCCGGTAGGCGGCGCCCGGGTCGGCGTCCGCGCGGAGCGGGTCGGGGCCGAGCCGGTCGTGGACGGCCTGCTTCTCGGCGCCGGTGATCAGGGCGCAGGTGGTCGGGCCGCGCAGATCGACATAGGCGGTGTCGCTGGTGAGCCGCAGCCGGACGGTGTCCGTGGGCGGGGGCGCCGGGGCGGCACCGAAGGCGACCTTGCCGAAGAGCCCGAGGTGGATATGGACCCAGTCGGCGTCCCGGAACCCCAGGAAGAGATGCTTGCCGTGGGCGTCGGCCGCTTCCAGCGGCGTACGGTCCAGCAGGGCGGCGGCGTCGCTGAACTTGCCCTGGGGGCTGCTGACCCGCACCGGGCGCCCCGCGAAGGCGGCCCCGTAGTCCTGGGCGAGCCGATGGATGGTGTGGCCCTCCGGCACGATGCCGTCTCCCGTCCGCTCCTGTCCCGGCCGTCTCGCCTCTGGTCCCCGCGCGGCCTCAGCCCTGCGGGTGGTGGGCCGGGATCGGCGGCAGCTCGCCCGTGGTCTCGTAGTCCGCGAGCATGTCGATGCGCCGGATGTGCCGCTCGTCGCCGGAGAAGGGGGTGGCGAGGAAGGTCTCGACGAACCCCGTCGCCTCCGCCTCCGAGTGCATACGGGCGCCGACCGCGACCACATTGGCGTTGTTGTGCTGGCGGCCGAGCGCCGCCGTCTCCTCGCTCCAGGCGAGGGCCGCGCGGACGCCCTTGACCTTGTTCGCGGCGATCTGCTCGCCGTTGCCGGAGCCGCCGATCACGATGCCGAGGGCGTCCGGGTCCACGGCCGTGCGCTCGGCGGCGCGCAGGCAGAAGGGCGGGTAGTCGTCCTGGGCGTCGTAGAGGTGCGGCCCGCAGTCCACGGGCTCGTGGCCCGCCGACTTCAGCCACTCGACGAGGTGGTTCTTGAGTTCGTAGCCGGCATGGTCGGAGCCGAGGTACACGCGCATGGGATGAGTGTGACATGCCCGGGTAAGCGGGGCAGCGCAGGGGCCGGGGCGACGGGGACCGTCGTCCGCCCTCCCTCCCCCCACCCCACCTACTCCGCTAAGGACCCCCCACATGGCAGCGTCTCCACCCACCCTGTCCGACGCCGGGCCCGAGGGACACGGCCACGGCCGCGGCTCCGGCTCCGGTGAGCCCGGTTCCGGGCTTCAGGCCGGGCTCAAGAACCGCCATCTGTCGATGATCGCCCTAGGGGGAGTCATCGGCGCCGGGCTCTTCGTCGGGTCCAGTTCCGGTATCGCCACCGCCGGACCCGGCATCCTGCTCTCCTACGCGCTCGTCGGCACGCTCGTGGTGCTGGTGATGCGGATGCTGGGCGAGATGTCGGCGGCCGATCCGGCCTCGGGGTCGTTCTCCGCGCACGCCGACCGGGCGCTCGGCCGCTGGGCCGGGTTCTCCATCGGCTGGCTGTACTGGTTCTTCTGGGTCGTCGTCCTCGCCGTCGAGGCGACCGCCGGGGCCGTGATCCTGGAGGGCTGGCTCCCGGCCGTGCCGCAGTGGGCGTGGGCGCTGCTGGTGATGGTGGTGCTCACCGGCACGAACCTGGTCTCGGTGGGCTCCTACGGGGAGTTCGAGTTCTGGTTCGCGGGGATCAAGGTGGTCGCGATCGGCGCGTTCATCGTGATCGGCGGGCTCGCGGTGTTCGGGGTGCTGCCGGGCGTCGACAGCGGGCGGGCCGGGCTGGGCAATCTCACCGGCCACGGCGGTTTTCTGCCGAACGGGCCGGGCGCGATCCTCACCGGGGTGCTGCTGGTCGTCTTCTCCTTCATGGGCAGCGAGATCGCCACGCTGGCGGCGGGCGAGTCGAGGGACCCGCGGCGGGCGGTGACCAAGTCCACCAACAGCGTCATCTGGCGGATCGGCGTCTTCTATCTCGGCTCGGTGTTCGTCGTGGTCGCGCTGCTGCCGTGGGACTCCGCCGCGATCCAGGAGGACGGCTCGTATGTCGCCGCGCTCGACTCCCTCGGCATCGCGCACGCCGGGCAGATCATGAACTTCATCGTGCTGACGTCCGTGCTGTCCTGTCTGAACTCCGGGCTCTACACGGCGTCCCGGATGGCGTTCTCGCTGGGGCGGCGCGGGGACGCGCCGGGGGCGTTCGCGCGGACGACGGAGCGGGGGGTGCCGCGTACGGCGATCCTGGTGTCCGTGGTGTTCGGGTTCGTCGCCGTGTTCTTCAACTACCGGTTCCCGGACTCGGTGTTCCTGTTCCTGGTGAACTCGTCCGGGGCGGTCGCGCTGTTCGTCTGGCTGGTGATCTGCTGCTCGCAGCTGCGGATGCGGAAGATCATCGAGCGGGAGTCGCCGGAGAAGCTGGTGGTGCGGATGTGGCTGTATCCGTATCTGACCTGGGCCGCGGCGGGGGTGATCGTGTTCGTGCTCGGGTACATGCTGACGGACACCGAGCACAACGGGCGTACGACGGTGTTGTTGTCGTTGCTGGTGGGGGGTGGGGTGGTGGGGGTTGCGTTGTGGCGTGAGCGGAGGCCGTCTGGGGCGCGTGGGTGATGGCCGTCGGCGGATGCGGCGGTCTCGTGGCTGGTCGCGCAGTTCCCCGCGCCCCCTAACCTCCCGGGGTAGAGGAGCCCGGCGTTCTCAGTCGCGCTTCGTGAGCTTCCAGGCCAGGGGGACCGCGCCCATTGCCAGGGCTGCCTTGAGGGCGTCTCCGAGGAGGAATGGGGTCAGGCCCGCGGCGATGGCGGCGGTGAGGGACATGTCCGCGGCCAGGGCGAGGTAGGGGACGCCGACGGCGTAGATGATCGCCTCGCCGGCCACCATCGCCCCCGCCATCCGCAGCGGCGAGCGGTCGGCGCCGCGGCGGGCCAGGGCGCCCACGGCCGTGGCGGCGAGCAGCATGCCGATGACATAGCCGAAGGACGGGGCGGACACACCGCTGCCGCCCTCGGCGAACCAGGGCACGCCCGCCATGCCGACCAGCGCGTACAGCGCGAGCGAGAGGAAGCCGCGGCCGGCGCCGAGGGCGGTGCCGACCAGCAGGGCGGCGAAGGTCTGGCCGGTGACCGGGACCGGCGAGCCGGGTACCGGGACGGCGATCTGGGCGGCGATGCCGGTGAGAGCGGCGCCCCCCGCGACAAGCGCGAGGTCACGGACGCGGGAGGCCGGGAGCAGGTCGGCGAGGACCAGGCCCGGACGGGCGGTGGTGGCGGCGGTGGCCATGGGGACTCCGCGGGGGTGAGGGCAGTTCGGGACATCGTGACGCTATCCCAGCGGTGAAGGGGCGATCACCGTTCGCAGACGACAAAGGCGGTGTCCGCGTCTTGGTGGGCACCGCACAAAGAATGCCGGATACACCTGGGTCGGCGTGATGCCGGTCACTGAGGTGAGGACGGTCCGATCACATGAGTGCCGGGAGCGGTGGCCTGTGGGATCCCTCCAAGAGGGCGCCGAGGGCATCCCCCGGGCGGGGATTTCCGTCGCGCGTCCCGACCGCCCACCCCACCCCTCCTGCTGCTAGCGTGCACTTGCAAGGCTATTGCAATAAGAGGTCGGAGGGGACCGCATGCCCGTCTATACGCTGCCTGAACTGCCGTACGACTACTCCGCGCTCGCCCCGGTGATCAGCCCCGAGATCATCGAACTGCATCACGACAAGCACCACGCGGCGTATGTGAAGGGCGCGAACGA
>NZ_JBEXLA010000038.1:0-42486 GCF_040609715.1 Streptomyces sp. NPDC004610
ACGGGGCCGGCCCCGGGGGGTGGTGGCCGGCCCCGCCGTGGGCCGGGCGGCGGCGGGGTGCGCGGCGGGCGCGGGCACCGGCGGGCTACTCGGCGGCCTTTTCTGCATCGCTCAGTGCCTTGTCCCATGCCTCGCCGGGTGATTCCCGGCCCTCCTCGACGCGTTTGATGCCGTTCTGGAGGGCCAGTCGTACGGCCGCCGCCTTGGGGCCCTGGTACTGGGGCCGGAGCAGGGTGGCGGACTCGGTGAAGATCTGTCCGACGGGGGCGTTGTTGAAGAAGGGCTTCTTCAGGTCCGCCATGGCCGGGTCCCGGTACAGCTCGGGGATGGCGGGCAGATTGCCGATGTTCTTGAAGACGGTGAGCGCCTGCTCGGGTGCGGTGAGCCAGGCGGCGAGCCGGTACGCCTCCTCGGGGTGCTCGGACTGCTTGGGGACGGTGAGCCAGGAGCCGCCCCAGTTCCCGGCGCCGCCGCCGGGCACGGCGGCCACGTCCCACTGGCCCTCGGTCTTGGGGGCCTGGCTCTGGATGAAGGCCATCATCCAGGCGGGGCAGGTGATGGTGGCGAAGCTGCCGCGCTGGAAGCCGGTGTTCCACTGCGGGCTGAAGGCGGCGAGGTTGGCTGACAGCCCGGCCTCCACCGCCTCGGAGGTGAGGTCGAAGGACTCCTTGACGGCCGGGTTGCGCTCCAGGATCAGGCTGTTGTCGGTGTCGTAGAACGCCTCCTTGGCCTGGCCGAGGATCGCGTTGAACAGCAGCGGGCCGCTGTCGGTGAACTTGGCCCCGGTGTCGGCCTCGGTGAACCGCTTGCCGACCTCGATATAGCTCTCCCAGTCCGGCCAGAGCCCGGCGACCTCGGTGCGGTCGGTGGGCAGCCCGGCCTTCTCGAAGAGGTCGCGGCGGTAGCAGATGGCGAGGCCGCCGACATCGGTGCCCATCCCGATCTGGACGTTGTTGTCCGCCGTCATGGACTGCTGCCACTTCCACGCCAGCCAGCGGTCCTTCAGTTCGCCTGCGCCGAGGTCCAGCAGATTGTGGAAGTTCTGCGGCTGGGCCGTGAACTGGCCCAGGAAGTCCCCCTCGATCGCCACCACGTCCGGTGCCCCGTTCCCGGCCGCGAGCCGGGTCGCGAGCTGGGTGTGGTGGGTCTGGTACTCGGCGACATGCTCGACGATCTCGATGTTCGGGTGCTCCCGCATGTACTGCTGGTACAGCTCTTTGTAGCCGAAGTCGTTGAACGTGCCGATCGTCAGCCGGATCTTCTCGTCGCCTCCGCCCGCCTCGCCGCTGCCGCCCCCGCCGCACGCGGCGGTCAGCGCCCCGGTCAGCAGGAGGGCGACGGACATGTACAAGCCTCGAACCCTACGCAGTCCATCCATCTGGACGCCCCTTTCGATGGCGCATGGCTATGGATGTGAGGCCCCCGATGTCGTCCCATGGGATGTGTGGGACATGCGCACCGCTTCGGGTGGGTGTCCGGCGAATACCGGGCGCTCATGTGGAACGTCCGGAATGCTCCGCCTTCTCCCGAGTCCGGTGAGTGTCCAGAATCTAGCGGCGGTTTCGGCCAAGCTCAATAGTTAGGAAGGGGTGCTTACAGATTCGTGTCCGGAGCGAGTCCGGGAGGGATCCGCGGGACACCTGCCTTCAGTCGGTGTGCCAGAAGTCCGGCAGGGTCCGCGCGTGCTCCCGCAGAAAGGCGTCCAGCAGGGCCACCGCGGGCTCCCGGTCGCCGACCAGCGGGTTGGCCATCAGGGCGAGGACCGCGCTGCGGTGGTCCCCGGTGCGGGCGGCGGCGACGGCCAGCCGCTCGTATGCCTTGACCTGCTGGACCAGGCCGAGCAGCTCCGGCGGCAGCGGCCGGGCCGGCAGCGGGGCCGCGCCCGCGGAGGTGATCCGCGCGGGGATCTCCACCACGGCGTCGTCCGGCAGCTCCGGGACGGCGCCCTCATTGCGGATATTGACCACCTGCACATCGCCCCGGTCGTCGTACAGGGACGCGATGAGCTGGACCGCCGCCTCGCTGTAGTGGGTGCCGCCGCGCCGGGCCAGGGCGGCGGGCCTGGTGTCCAGGGCGGGGTCCCGGTAGAGGGCGAGCAGTTCGTCCTCGATGCGCTGCACCTCGCGGGCGCGGATCCGGCCGCCCCGCTGCTCCGCCAGCATCCCGGCGGTGCGGTAGTAGAACCGCAGATAGCGGGACGGCACCGCGGCGAGGTCGCGCAGCAGCGGGCCGGGCAGCTCCAGATGGGCGGAGAGCGCGTCGAGATGCCCGTCCAGCAGGTCCGGCAGTACGTCCCGGCCGTCGACGGTGACCGCGCGTTCCCAGGTCAGATGGTTGAGGCCGACATGTTCGAGGGCGACCCGCTCCGGGGCGACCCCGAGCAGCGAGGCGAACCTCCGTTGCAGCCCGATGGCCACATTGCACAGACCGATCGCCCGGTGCCCCTCGTCCATCAGGGCCTGGGTGACGATGCCGACGGGGTTGGTGAAGTCCACCAGCCAAGCCCCGTCGGCGGCCCGCGCGGCGACCTGTTCGGCGAGGCCCAGCACCACGGGCACGGTCCGCAGCGCCTTGGCGAAGCCACCGGCGCCGGTGGTCTCCTGCCCGATGCAGCCGACCTCCAGGGGCAGGGTCTCGTCCAGCAGCCGGGCCTGCTGCCCGCCGACCCTGAGCTGGACGACGACGAAGTCGGCGCCCTCGACGGCCTGTTCGAGACTCCCGGTGGCGGTCAGCCGGCCGGGCCAGCCCTGCCGGCGCAGGATCCGCCCCGCCAGCCCGGCGACCGGCTCCAGCCGGGCCGCGTCGATGTCGTGCAGCACCAGCTCCCCCACCGGCAGCCGGTCGGCGAACCGGGCGAACCCGTCGACCAGCTCGGGGGTGTAGGTGGAACCGCCGCCGATCACCGCGATCTTGACACTCATCGTGCTGCCTTCCTGTTGTGCCGATCACTCCGGGAGGAGGACGAGGGGGAGAGGAAGAGAAGGGGGACCAGGAGGAAGAGGACCGGGAGGAGGAGAAGGAAGAGGAGAGGGACAGAGGATGGATAAATAGTTATGAGCCCTTACTATAGTCGAGCACTGAACCAAACACGGAGCACTTCCCGGAGCCCTTAGAGCGGGGGACAGCGGTGACAGCGGTGGTGACATCAGCGACAGCACGGACGAGCACGCGGGCCGCCGTCCTGGCGGTGGACGGCGGCAACTCCAAGACCGAACTGGCGCTGGTCGCCGCCGACGGCACGGTCCTCGCCGCGGCGCGCGGCCCCGGCTGCTCGCATCAGCGGCTGGGGCTGGAGGGCGCGGCGGCGGTGGTGCGCGAGAGCGCCGGGCGGCTGCGCGCCGCGGCCGGGCTGCCGCCCGGTGAGCCACTGGCCCGGATCGGGGTGTTCTGCCTCGCCGGTATCGATCTGCCGGTCGACGAGCACCGGGTGGGCGCGGCGCTGCGCGCCGAGCGGCTCACCGACTCCGTGGTGCTGCACAACGACACCTTCGCCGTGCTGTGGGCGGGCAGCCCCGCCCAGTGGGGGGTGGCGGTCGGCGCCGGGACCGGGCTGAACTGCGTGGGCATCGCCCCCGACGGACGCGATCTGCGCTTCGCCGCGCTCGGGCGGATCTCCGGGGACTGGGTGGCGGGCGGGCGCTGGCTCGGGGTGCGGGCCCTGGGCCAGGCGGTCCGCGCGGCCGACGGCCGGGGACGACGTACGGCGCTGGAGACCGCGGTGCCCCGGTACTTCGGGCTGGCCGACCCGATGGCGGTCGCCGAGGCCGTCTACACCGGCCGGATCGCCGAACGCCAGCTCCTGGTGCTGGCCCCGACCGTCTTCCGGACCGCCGCCGAGGGCGACGAGGTGGCCCGTGAACTGCTGGACCAGCTGGCGTCGGAGATCGTCACCTATGTCGGCACGGCCGTACGACGGCTGGGGCTGGCCCGCACCGAGGTCCCCGTGGTGCTCGGCGGCGGGCTCTTCGACGCGGGGGACGGTCCCCTGCTGGACACGGTCCGGCGCGGCGTCGCCGGGGTGGCCCCCCGGGCGACGGTCCGGATCCTGACCTCGCCACCGGTCACGGGGGCTGCGCTGCGGGGGTTGCGGATGCTGGGGGTGGGAGCGGGGGCGGAAGCGGACGTGGGGGCGGGCGGGGGTGGGGGCGCCGGGTCCGGGTCGGGCTCGGGCGCCGGGTCCGGCTTGAGGCCCGGATCCGACTCAGGTTCCGGCTCAGGGCCCGGATCCGCCCTGGGGTCGGGCTCGGGGCCCGGCTCGGCGGCGGAGCACACGGTGGTGGCGCAACTGACCCGGCGGCGGCTGGCCGAGGGTGCCCCGGGGGCGGCCGAACCGCAGTCGGCGGCGCTGCGGGAGGGGTTGCTGCCGTGAGGGGGCATCGGGGTGGAGCGGCGGCGGTGGGCTTCGTGGGGTACGGGGCTGTCGTGGGGTGGGCGGGTGTGGCTCCGCGCCGCACGGACCCGGCGGGAGAGAACCCGAGGGACATGCCCCCACACCCCCGCCTCCGCCGCACGTCCCTGACGGAAGACAACCCGAGAGACGCGACCCCGCACCCCCGCCTCCACCGCGCTGACCCTGCGGAAGACAACCCGAGAGACATGCCCCCGCACCCCCACCTCCACCGCGCGGACCCGGCGGACGCAACCCCCCGCCCCCGCCACACAACCCCGACGAAGGAAAACCCAAGACCCACCACCCCGCACCCCCGCCTCACCCCCGCGCGAGGACGCGCCGGAGCCGTCGCCCCGGACACGTACCCCCCGCTACTCCCCCACCGTCACCCCGGCCGGAGGCCCCCCGTCGGGGTCCGGCATCGGTGTGCCCAGGAGGCGGCCCCAGGCGTCGGAGACGGCGCTGCCCACCGCGCCGTGCAGGACGGCGTCCGTGCCGAGCACGGAGGTGACGACCTGGACGGAGAGTGGGGTGAGCGCACGCAGGGTGGATTCGATGGTCGGGGTGAGCAGATCGCCGTTGTGGCCGATGCCGCCGCCCAGCACCACCACCTCCGGGTCGACCACGGCGGCGACCGTGGAGACCGCGCGGGCCAGCAGCCGTGCCTCCAGCTCGACCACCTCGCGGGCGAGGGCGTCCCCGCGCCGGGCCATGGCGAAGACACCGCGCATGGTCGGCGGCCGGTCCAGCCCGCGTTCCCCGGCCAGCCGCGCCACCGCCCGCTCCACGGTCTCGCCGGCGAACCAGCCGCGCCACGGCGGCCCGGACTCGTCGGCGCCCTCCAGGCCGATCGGCAGATAGCCGATCTCCCCGGCCAGCCCGCGCGCCCCCCGGTGCAGCTTGCCGTCGATGACCAGGCCGAGGCCGACGCCGGAACCGATCCACAGATAGGCGAAGTCGTCGTACTGGCGGCCGTAGCCGCTCCACAGTTCGCCGAGGGCGGCGAGGTTGACATCGTTCTCGATGGCGACGGCGGAGTCGAAGCGGGCGCGGATCGACTCGACCATGCCCTGCCGCTCCCAGCCGGGCAGATTCGCGGCGAGCATCATCTGGCCGCGGGCCGGATCGACCACGCCGGGGCTGCCGACGGTGACCTGACTGACCCGGTCCCAGCCGACCGACCGCTCGGCCATGACCGTTCGGGCCATGGCGCCGATCTGGTCCAGCAGGATCTCGTTGCTGCGCAGCCGGACCCGTTCGTCGTGCCGGGCGACGATCCGGCCGGAGAGGTCGGCCAGGGCGGCGCGGATCCAGCGGCGGCCCACATCGATGCCGACGACCCAGGCGGCCTCGCTGTTGATCTCGTAGAGCAGGGCCTTGGGGCCCTGCTTGCCCTGGGTGGCGCCGGCCTCGCGGAGCAGTCCGGCGTCCAGCAGATCGGTGAAGACCTCGGAGACGGTCGGCTTGGACAGCCCGACCACCCGGGCCACCTGGGAGCGCGAGAGCACACCGTGGTGCTGGATGGCGTCGATGACCGAACGCCGGTTGATGACCCGGACCATGGACGGGTCCGCCTTCACGAAGTTGCGCGGCTCGACAAACGTGGCCCCTACCTCCTCCTGCGCTGGTGTGACCACGGGCGAGGGCCGCGGCGGCCCGGCCCGGCACACACGGGAACGGCGCCGACGAGCGCCGCAATCCTACCGTCCGGCCTGTCCCTGCGACCCTGGGAGCGATCTTGACGGAGCCCGCGGGGACCGGTCGCGCGCCGGTCCCGCCCGAGCGGCTGGACCGGCCGCTGGAACTGCCCGCCGACGCCTGGCCGGTGCGGGACGTCTACCGGCTGCTGACCGCGCTGGTGGTGCCCCGGCCGATCGCCTGGGTGTCCACCCTGAGCGCCGACGGGGTGCGCAATGTGGCCCCGCATTCGTACTTCACCATCGCCTCCCACGATCCCCCGCATGTCGTGTTCAGCTCGACCGCGGTCCGCGACACCCTCACCAATATCCGCGCGACCGGCGAGTTCGTGGTCAATGTGGTGTCGGCCGAGCTGGTGACCGCGATGAATCTGACCTCCGCCGACTTCCCGCCGGGCGAGGACGAGTTCGGGTGGGCGGGGCTGGCGCAGGCGTCGGCCGTGCGGGTGGCGGCGCCCCGGGTGGCGCGGGCCAAGGCGCATCTGGAGTGCCGGTTCGTGCGGGAGGTGCCGGTCGGCGGCAGTGCGCTGGTGATCGGCGAGGTGCTCCATCTCCATGTGGCGCCGGAGGTCTGGCGGGCCGGACGCGTCGATCCGGAACTGCTGGCGCCGGTGGCCCGGCTGTCGGGGTCGGCGTACGCCCCGCTCGGCCCGGTGTTCCGGCTGCCCCGCCCGGACTGGGCCGGGCTGAACGGCGACGCGGGCGGCGGCCCGTGAGCCGGAGCGGAGGTGCTCGGTGGGCGCCCGGCGACTCGGACGCGCAGTACGCACCACGGACACGAACCATGAGGAGGAACCAGGGTGTTCGCCGGAATCACGGGATCGGGCAAGGACTTCAGGTGTGCGATCGGCACCGGCCCCGATGACGTACGGGCCGAGGCGGTGTTTCCCACCACCACCCCGGCGGAGACGCTGGGCCGGGTCACCGGGTTCCTGCGCGCCCAGCGGGAGCGGTACGGCCCGGTGACGGCGGTCGGTATCGGCTGCTTCGGTCCGCTGGATCTGCGGCTGGAGTCCCGGACGTACGGCAGGGTCGGGTCGGTGCTCAAGCCGGGGTGGCCGGGGTTCGATCTGGTCGGCGCGGTGTGGCGGGAGTTCCCGGTGCCGATCGCCCTGGACACGGATGTCAACGCGGGCGCGCTGGCCGAGCGGGACGGCGGCGGGGGCGACGACCTGGTGTTCGTGATCGTGACGGGGGGCATCGGTGCGGGGGTGCTGACGGGGGGCCGGGTGGTGCGGGGGCGGGCCCATCCGGAGGCGGGGCATCTGCCGGTGGCCCGGCATCCGTCGGACCGGCTGACCGGGCCCTGCCCCTACCACCCGGAGTGCCTGGAGTCGCTGGCGAGCCGACGGGCGCTGCTGGCCCGGACCGGCGCCGGGACCTGGCGGCCGGAGGCGGTGACCCCGGACCTGGTCGAGCTGGAGGCGTGGTACCTGGCCCAGTTGACGACCGCCCTGACCTACACGGTCTCCCCGCGCCGGATCGTGTTCGACGGTGATGTGATCGCGCTGCCCGGACTGCTCCCGGCGCTGCGCGCGGCGACCGTCCGGCGGCTGGGTGACGATCCGGCGGTCGCCGAGGTGCGCGCGGGGATGGACACCTATGTCGCGCGGTCCACCCTGGAGGGACGGGCGGTGCTGCGCGGGGCACTGCTGCTGGCCTCGCATCTCGCTCCCCTCCCGCCCGGTCCGCCGAAATAAATAGTAAAGGCTGCTTACTATAGCGCGCCTCTGGACAGAAGCCCACCAGGGCCCGCACCCCACCTTCCCCCAGGTCCGATCCCTCACTCCAGCGCCAGACCACGCACACCTCTTGAGTCCCCACCCGGGCTCATGAATAGTAAGGGTGCCTTCACATTCCACACTCAAGGTTCCGCAGACGGGAGGGCTTCACCCCATGACCGCTTCATCCCAGTCGTCGCCCCCGCCCACCATCCCCGCCTCCGCGCGCGAGGTCCTCAATCTCATCGACGGGGCCTGGCAGCCGGCGCGTTCGGGGCGCACCCTCAGCCGTGAGAATCCCGCGCGGGCCGACCGGATCGTGGCGGTGTGCCCGGCGTCGGACGCCGGGGACGCGGGCGCCGCGGTGGCCGCCGCGCGGGCCGCCGCCGCGGGCTGGGCCGCGACCCCCGTGGAGGACCGGATCGCGGTGCTCGGCCGGGCGCTGGAACTCCTGGAAAGCCGCGCGGAGGCACTCGCCGTCGCCGATGTCCTGGAGTCCGGCAAGACCCTCGCCGACTGTCAGGGCGAGATCGCGCGGGCGCTCGCCGCCACCGCCTATCAGCTGAAGATCGCCCCTGATCTGCTGAGCCACGTCAGGACCCTGGAGGCCGACCTCGATGTGGAGATGACCCGGGCACCGGTGGGCGTCGCGGTGCTGGTCACCCCGTGGAACTACCCGTTCAGCGCGGTGCTGCGCAAGAGCGTCCCGGCGCTGGTCGCGGGGAACGCCGTGGTGGTCAAGCCGTCCGAACTCACCCCGGTCACCGCGGAGATGACCGGCCGGGCCCTGATGGAGGCGGGTCTGCCGGCCGGGGTCTACAACCTGGTCTTCGGCACCGGGACCGAGGCCGGGCAGCCGCTGCTGGACCATCCGGACGTGGACGCGATCTCCTTCACCGGCTCGACCCGGGTCGGCTTCCAGGTGGCGGAGCTGGCGGGGGCGCGGGATGTGAAGGTCCAGGTGGAGACGGGCGGTAAGAACCCGCTGGTGGTGCTGGCCGACGCGGATCTGGACCGGGCCCTGGACGCGGCGGTGGCCGCCTCCTACACGGCGGCCGGTCAGTGGTGCATCGCGACCAGCCGGATCCTGGTCGAGGAGCCGGTGTTCGAGGAGTTCCGCGACCGGTTCGTGGCCCGCACCCGCGAGGTGCGGGTGGGCGACGGGCTCGACCCGGACGCCGACATGGGGCCGGTCTCGTCCCGCGTCCAGTACGACAAGGTGCTCTCCTATCTCACCCCGGGGGCCCTGTCCGGCACGGTCCTCGTCGGGGGCGGCCCCGCCGAGGGGGCCGAGTTGCCGGACGGTTACTACATCGCCCCGACCGTCATCGACCGGCCCGCCCTCGACTCCCCGATCGTGCAGGAGGAGATCTTCGGCCCGGTGGTCGCGCTGCTCAGCGTCGCCTCCCTGGAGGAGGCCATCGCCCTCGCCAACGGCACACCGTACGGGCTGTGCGCGGCGATCTTCACCGGGGACCGGGACCGGGGCCGCCGCTTCGCCCAGGCGGTGGACGCCGGGCGGGTGGGCATCAACCTGCCGACGTCGGTGGGCGATCTGCGGGTACCGGGCGGGGGACGGAAGAACAGCGGGCGGGGCGAGTACGAGGGGGCGGGGGACGGGATCGCGTTCTTCACCCATCTGAAGCCGATCTTCTTCGCGGGGTAGGCGCGTCGGGGCGGGGGAGACGCAGCCGGGCGAGGTGGGCGCGTCCGCGCGGGGGCTGTGCGTTGCCGGGGGGTGTTGCCGGAGGGCGTTGCTGAGGGGAGGCCGCCGGGGGCGGGGCGCGAGCCCCGGTGGTCCGGCTCCGGCGGTGCGGCCCGGGTGGTGGGGCCCGGTGGTGCGGCCCCGGCCTCAGATCCGGTAGCGCCTCAGATCCGGTAGCGCCGCAGCGCCGGTACCGCCGCCGCCAGGGCCAGCATCGCCACGACGACCAGCAGGCCGCCGCCCACCACGGCGGCCCGGGGGCCGAACGCGGAGCCCGCCGTGCCGTGCAGGACGTCGGCCAGCCGGGGGCCGCCCGCGACGACCACCGTGAAGACCCCCTGCATCCGGCCGCGCATCTCGTCGGTCGCCGCCGAGAGCAGGATCGCGCCCCGGAACACCATGGACACCATGTCCGCGACCCCGGCGACGACCAGGAACACCACGGCGACCCAGAGACCGGCGCTCAGCCCGAACCCGGCGATGGCCAGCCCCCACACCACCACCGCCCCGATCACCATCCAGCCGTGCTGCCGGGCCCGGGAGAACGTGCCGGAGAACAGCCCGCCGAGGACCGCGCCCACCGGGATCGCCGCGAACAGCAGCCCGAGGGCGAGTCCCTCGCCGTAGGAGCCGTAGGTCTCGGCGGCGAGTTGCGGGAACAGGGCGCGGGGCATGCCGAGGACCATGGCGATGACATCGGCGAGGAAGGACAGCAGCAGCACCTTGTGCAGGGCGATGTAGCGGAACCCCTCGGCGATCTCCCGTACGCCCGCCCGGCGCTTTGCGGTCTTGGTCAGCGGGGGCAGCGACGGCAGCCGCATCACCGCCCAGACGGTCACGCACAGGGCGATGGCGTCGAGGAGATACAGCTCGGCGAGGCCGATCACCGGGATCAGCGCCCCGGCCAGCAGGGGCCCGGCGACCAGACCGGTCTGCATCACGGTCGAGCCCAGGGCGTTGGCGGCGGCGAGTTCGTGCTCGGGGACCAGCCGGGCGATGGAGGCGTTGCGGGCGGGCGCGTTGAGCCCGAAGAACGCCTGCTGGGCGGCGAGCAGCACCATCAGCACGGCGACCGAGTCCAGCCCGACCAGCGCCTGCACCCAGAACAGCAGCGAGGTGACGGCGATCCCGGCGTTGGTGACCAGGAGCAGGGTGCGGCGGTCGACGGCGTCGGCGATGGCGCCGCCCCACAGCGCGAACACCACCATGGGCAGCAGCCCGGCGATGCTGGCGTAGCCGACCCAGGCGGAGGACCCGGTGAGGTCGTAGATCTGCTTGGGGACGGCGACGGCGGTCAGCTGGCTGCCGACGGCGGTGACGATGGTGGAGACCCAGAGCCTGCGGAAGGCGGGGCGGCGCAGCGGGCGGGTGTCCATCGCCCAGCGGCGCCGGGGGTGTGACGGCTGGTCACCGGGGTCCGCGGCCGGTTCCTCGGTCCTGCGTTCGCTGCTGTCCACGGGCGTCCTGGTTGCTCGCTGCTCGCCGGTCGTTGCTCGGTACATCGTTCGAACCAGGGTCACTATGGCAGCCGTCAGCGAGGCGCGGGGCGCCGTCTCGTCCTGCGGTGGGGTGGATCACGCTCCGGTGATCAGCAGCACGCCCAGGGTGATCATCGTCGCGGCGACGAAGCCGTCCAGGATCCGCCAGGCGGCGGGCCGGGTGAGCCAGCGGCCGAGCAGCCGGGCGCCGAAGCCGAGCGCGGCGAACCAGACCAGGCTGGCGAGGACCGCGCCGAGGCCGAAGGTCCAGCGCAGCGGGCCGCGGTCGGCGGCGACGGAGCCGAGCAGGAAGACCGTGTCCAGGTAGACATGGGGGTTGAGCCAGGTCAGGGCCAGACAGGTGAGGACGGCCCGGCGGCGTGACCCGGACGCCGCCGGGCCGTCGCCGTCGGTGCGCAGGGCGTCCCCGGCGGGCCGGAGCACCCGGCGGGCGGCGAGGGCGCCGTAGCCGAGGAGGAAGGCGCCGCCGATCCAGGCGACGACGGTGAGCGCCTGCGGCCAGGCGACCACGACCGCGCCGACCCCGGCGACGCCGAGCGCGATGAGCAGGGCGTCGGAGAGGGCGCAGATGCCGACCACCGCGAGGACCGCGTCCCGCCGGACACCTTGGCGCAGGACGAAGGCGTTCTGGGCGCCGATGGCGACGATCAGGGACAGGCCGGTGCCGAAGCCGGCCGCGGCGGCGGAGAGCGCGGGGGTCATGCGGGGGACGCTACGGAGGTGATCACCATACGTACAGCTAAAGATTCTTACGTATCCTTAGCGCAACTAATGCAGGCTATGCGGGTAGGGATGGAGGGCTGTGGATGGTGGCGGAGGCCGGGCTGCCGGATCTGCCGCTGGACCAGGTGCGGACGCTGCTCGCGGTGGTGGACGAGGGCACCTTCGACGCGGCGGCCCTCGCGCTGCATGTGACGCCGTCGGCGGTCAGTCAGCGGGTGAAGGCGCTGGAGCAGCGGACCGGGCGGGTGCTGCTGCTGCGGACCAAGCCGGTGCGGCCCACCGAGTCCGGTGAGGTGCTGGTGCGGCTGGCCCGGCAGCTGGCCCGGCTGGAGCGGGACGCGTTCGCCGAACTGGGGCTGTCCGGGGACGGCGGACCGGCGCGGGTGTCGGTCGCGGTGAACGCGGACTCGCTGGCCACCTGGTTCCTGGACGCCCTGACCCGGCTGCCGCCGGCCTCGGGGCCCGGTCTGGAGCTGCGCCGCGAGGACGAGGACCATACGGCGGCCCTGCTGCGGGAGGGGGTGGTGATGGCGGCGGTGACCTCGTCACCGGACCCGGTACCGGGCTGCTCGGTCCGGCCCCTGGGCCGGATGCGGTATCTCCCGGTGGCCACCCCGGAGTTCGCGGCCCGGTTTCTGCGCGGGCGGAACCTGCGCGGACGGGACCCGCTGGACGCGCTGGCCGAGGCCCCGGTGATCGCCTTCGACCGGCGCGACGACATCCAGGACGACTTCGTCCGAGAGCTGCGCGGCGGGTGGGGCGGTGCGGGCGCGCGGCGCCACTACGTGCCGACCAGCGAGGGATACGCCGCGTGTGTCGCGGCCGGGCTGGGCTGGGGGCTGGTGCCGGAGGCGCAGGCGGAACCGCTGCTGGGGACCGGCCGACTGGAGCGGCTCGGGGTGGGACGGCCGGTGGACGTACCGCTGTACTGGCAGCAGTGGAAGCTGGACTCCCCCGCGCTGGCCGCGGTCGCCGGGGCGGTGCTGGAGGCCGCGGCCGGGGGGCTGCGCATCTGACGCGTCACCACTGTCTCACCGGGCGTCGACAGGTGACCCGAGAACGAATAGGGCCATCAGGGCCTGCCGCCACCACGACCCCGATCTGTTCTTCCTCCCCCGTCGGCACCTCCGGCCCGGCGGTGTTCGAGACCCGGACCGACCGCCCGCTCCACCGCTGACGCCCACCCCCACCGGACACCGACCCCCGCCGGACGGACATCTCACCACCAACCGGACCGCTCCGCGTTACGCTCCGGACAGCCCGCCGCCCGACCGACCGCCGAAGGGTTCCGTATGAGCGTCCGCGTCCGCCGAGTCCACGAGGCCGCCGAACCCGGCGACGGCCTGCGCGTCCTGGTCGACCGGCTGTGGCCGCGCGGGGTGTCCAAGGAGGCGGCGCGGATCGACGCCTGGCCCAAGGCCCTCACCCCGTCGACCGAACTGCGCCGCTGGTACCACTCCGGCGAGGGCTCCTACGAGGAGTTCGCCCACCGCTACGAGGCCGAGCTGACCGCGCCGGAGGCGGCCGGGCTCCTGGACGGGCTGCGGGCGTCGGCGCGGACGGGCCCGGTGACGCTGGTGACGGCGGTGAAGGAGCCGGAGCGCAGCCACGCGGCCGTCCTGCTCCGGCTCCTCGGCGAGTAGACCGATAGACCGGTAGACCGGTAGACCGGTAGACCGGTAGACCGGTAGACCGGTAGACCGGTAGACCGGTAGACCGGTAGACCGGTAGACCGGTAGACCGGTAGGCCAGTAGACCGGAAACCGGTGGACCGGGAGCCCCCTACCCCCCTCCCCCTCCCCCTCCCCCTCCCCCGCTCAGCCGACCTGCCCCGCCGCCGCCCGTCCCGCCGCGCGCCCCGAGAAGAGACAGCCGCCGAGGAACGTGCCCTCCAGCGCGTTGTAGCCGTGCACGCCGCCGCCGCCGAACCCGGCGACCTCGCCCGCCGCGTAGAGCCCCTCGATCGGTGTGCCGTCGGCGCCGAGGGCGCGGGAGTCCAGGTCGGTCTGGATACCGCCGAGGGTCTTGCGGGTCAGGATGTGCAGCTTGACGCCGACCAGCGGACCGGCCGCGGGGTCCAGCAGCCGGTGCGGGGTGGCGACCCGGCCGAGCCGGTCACCGATGTAGCGGCGGGCGTTGCGGATGCCCTGCACCTGGGCGTCCTTGCTGTACGGGTTGGCGAGCTGGCGGTCGCGGGCCTCGATCTGGCGGCGCAGCACGGCGGCGTCCAGGAGCGGTGTGTCCGTGAGGCCGTTCATCCGTTCGACCAGGAGGTCGAGGGTGGGCGCGGTGACGAAGTCGGCGCCGCTGCGCAGGAACGCCTGGACCGGGCCGGGCGCGCCCTTGCCGAGGAGCCGGTCGCGCAGCACGGCCCCGCGGTCCTTGGCGGTGATGTCGGGGTTCTGCTCGGAGCCGGAGAGGGCGAACTCCTTCTCGATGATCTTCCGGGTGAGGATGAACCAGGAGTGGTCGTGCCCGGCGAGATCCTCGGTGGTGCGCAGCCGGCGCAGGGTGGAGAGGGTGTCGTAGCCGGGCAGGCAGGGTTCGGGGAGGCGGCGGCCGAGGGCGTCGAACCACATCGAGGACGGGCCGGGCAGGATGCGGATGCCGTGGCCGGGCCAGATGGGGTCCCAGTTGCGGACGCCCTCGGTGTAGTGCCACATCCGGTCGCGGTTGACCAGGCGGACCCCGGCGTCGGCGCTGATGTCGAGCATCCGGCCGTCGACATAGGCGGGCACGCCGGTGATCATCCGGGCGGGCGGCGTACCGAGCCGGGCGGGCCAGTGGCGGCGGACGATGTCGTGGTCGGCGCCGATGCCGCCGGAGGTGACGATGACGGCCTGGGCGGTGAGTTCGAAGTCGCCGGTCTCCTCGCGGCTGGAGGCGACTCCGCGCGCTGAGTCGTCCGGGGCGAGAAAGGTGCCGCGCACCCCGCGGGCGGTGCCGTTCTCGATGAGCAGGGCGTCGACGCGGTGGCGGTGGTGGAAGGTGAGCAGTCCGTCGGCGGCGGCCTGCCGGGCGTACGCGACGAAGGGTTCGACCACTCCGGTGCCGGTGCCCCAGGCGATGTGGAAGCGGGGGACGGAGTTGCCGTGGCCGTCGGCGCGCAGATCGCCGCGCTCGGCCCAGCCGACGGTGGGCAGCAGCTTGATGCCGTGGCCGTCGAGCCAGGACCGCTTCTCGCCCGCCGCGAACTCGACATAGGCGCGGGCCCAGCGCACCGCCCAGGAGTCCTCGTCGTCCTGCCGGTCGAACCGGGCGCTGCCCTGCCAGTCGGACCAGGCCAGGTCGAAGGAGTCCTTGATCTTCAACCGGCGCTGCTCGGGCGAGTCGACCAGGAAGAGCCCGCCGAAGGACCAGAACGCCTGGCCACCGAGGTTGGCCGCGTTCTCCTGGTCGACCAGGGCGACCCGGCGGCCCCGGCTGGTGAGTTCATGGGCGGCGACCAGGCCCGCGAGGCCCGCTCCGACGACGATGACATCCGCGACCTCCGCGACATCCGCGTTCATGGGTGACGTTCCCTTCATCCGGGGTGTTCGGGTGGCTCATGGGGCTCGGGGGCGGTGCCGTCCGTCAGGAGAGCGGTGAGCAGTTGCTTCAGCCAGGCGCGGGCGCCGGGCAGGTCCTGGTCGAGCAGGAGTTGCACGGTGACGCCGTCGTAGGCGGCGACGACCGCGCGGGCGGCCCCCTCGGTGTCGCCGAGGACGGCGGGCAAGGCGGTGTGGCCGCGGGCGCGGCGCAGCCGGTCGGCGATGGCGGCGCGCAGCCGGGCCCGGTGTTCGAGCAGGGTGGCGGAGACGGCGGGGTCGCGGGCGGCGTGCACCAGGAAGTCGGTCTTCACCAGCAGCCAGTCGCGGTCAAGGAGCAGCACCTCGGTGACGCGGTCGACGGCGGCCGGTACGTCCAGCGCGGGCCCGCCGTCCTGGGCGAGGGCACCGGCGACCTGCCCGGCGATCAGCTCGGCGCGGTCCCGGTAGAGGGCGAAGAACAGCTCGTCCAGGCTGGCGTAGTTGGAGTAGAAGGCGCCCCGGCTGAATCCGGCGGCGTCGCACACCTCCTCGATGGAGACCCGCCCGAACCCCTTCGCGGCGAACACGGTGAACGCGGCGTCGAGCAGCCGGGTCCGCGTCCGCTCCCGCCGCCGGGTCACCCGGGCGCCGCCCGCCGCGACCGGCTCGCCCTTGTCCGCCGTCGCCGCCATGGCGTCCTCCGTTCGATACGCGAATGTATCGGATACAGGAATGTATCGGATACGGGAATGTATCGGATACGGGAATGTATCCATAGACCTCGGGGCGACCCCGGTCGGACTCCCCGGCCTGCCCCACCCGAACCGCTTCTATCGAACATACGCTCGATTCCGGAGTATCCTGGTCCCATGACCACGCACCTCCAGGGATCCCTCTTCGACCAGAGCGACCGGGTGCGGCTGGGCTCGCTCGACGGGATCCGCCGGACCGTGCTCGGCTCCGGCGCCTGGATCGACGTCCTGCCCGGCTGGCTCACCGGCGCCGACACCCTCTTCGAACGGCTGGCGCACGAGGTCCCCTGGCGGGCCGAGCGCCGCGCGATGTACGACCAGGTGGTGGACGTACCGCGGCTGCTCGCGTTCTACCGGCGGGGCGAGCCGCTGCCCGACCCGGTGCTGGCCGAGGCCCGGGACGCGCTGTCCGCGCACTACGCCGGCGAATTGCGGGAGCCGTTCACGACGGCGGGGCTGTGCCTGTACCGGGACGGACGGGACAGCGTGGCCTGGCACGGCGACCGGATCGGGCGGGGCGCCCGCGAGGACACCATGGTCGCCATCCTGTCCGTGGGCGCCCCGCGCGATCTGCTGCTGCGCCCGGTGCGCGGCGGCGACTCGGTACGGCGTCCGCTGGGGCACGGCGATCTGATCGTGATGGGCGGTTCGTGCCAGCGGACCTGGGAGCACTGCGTACCGAAGAGCACCCGGGCGGCGGGGCCGCGGATCAGTGTGCAGTTCCGGCCGGAGGGCGTGCGGTAGCTGTTTCTGTCCGGCGCCGGAAGGCTGTCGTCCGTCGGGCTCCTCCTCCACACTGGGCGCACTTTCAGGAGGGGGACCGATGAGCACGGAGGCGGGAGGGCGGCGGCGCACGGAGCTCGACACCCTGCGTATCGCCGTCGTCCTCGGCCTGGTCTTCTTCCACGCCGCCCTGGTCTTCGCCCCCGACGACGACTTCTACGTCAAGAACGGGCGGACCACCGAGGCCGTGACCGTGCTGTCCGGTCTCGGGGTGGTCTGGGCGATGCCGGTGCTGTTCCTGGCGGCCGGGCTCGGCACCCGGCACTCCCTGCGCCGCCGCGGACCGGGCGGCTTCGCGCGCGAGCGGCTGCTGCGGCTGGGCGTCCCGCTGGTGGCGGCGACCCTGCTGCTGCTCCCGCTCCCCCCGTGGCTGCGGCTGCGCGCGGCCGACCCCGGCTACCACGAGTCCTACCTCGCCTTCTGGCCCCGCTTCCTGACCGTGCGCCCGGAGCCGTCGGACTTCCCCTTCGTCCTGGACGGCGAGCACTTCGAGACCGGGCATCTGTGGTTCGTGGTGCTGCTGCTGACGTTCAGTCTGCTGCTCGCGCCGGTCGCGGCACCGCTGGCCCGCGCCGCCGGGCCACTGGCCCACGCCCTGACCTGGCACCCCGCGCTGCTGTTCCTGCCCGCCCTGCCGCTCGCCGCGCTCAACGCGCTGCTGCTGATGGAGGAGGGCTTCGCGGGCTGGAACCGGTGGGCCTATCTGGTGTTCTTCCTCCATGGCTACGCCCTCGCCGACGACGACCGGGTCCGGGCGGCGACCCGGCGCCTGGCGTGGCCCGCCGCGGCCCTGGGCGTGGCGCTGTTCGCGGCGACGGCCCCGGGGTTCATGTCCCTGGACGATCCGTTCACCGACCGGTCGGGGTTCGCGGTGCTGACCCGGGCGCTGTTCGGGGCGGCCGGGTGGTGCTGGGTCCTGGCGATCCTGGGGCTGCTGGACCGGCCCCGCGCGAGGGCGGTCCGGGGTGCGCGGGTCCGGGCGTATCTGGCGGGCGCCGCGCTCCCCGTCTACGTCCTCCACCAGCCGGTCGTCGTCGCCCTCGCCTACGGCGTGGTGGGCTGGACGGCGCCCATGGGGGTGAAGTACGCGGCGATCGTGACGGGTTCGCTGCTGGTGGTGTTCGCGGTGTACGAGGCCGGGATCCGTCGGGCACGGGTGACCCGGTTCCTGTTCGGGATGCGCACCGGTCCCTCACCGGCGCCCGCCCCTTGATCTGCTTGTCTGGTCCCGTACGGACACGGACACGGACGGGGACGGCGACGGGAGCGTGCGCGGGTCATGCGGGTGGAGGTACGGCAGGTCGCCGACGGGGTGCATCTGGTGCACGGGGCGCGGACGAACTGGGTGATCGTGCGGGAGGGGGACGCGCTGACCCTCGTGGACACCGGGTATCCGGCCGACCGGGAGCGGCTGCTCGCCTCCCTCGCCGAGGTGGGCGGCTCCCCGCGCGCGGTCACCGCCGTACTGCTCACCCACGCGCACAACGACCATCTCGGGTCGGCCGAGTACCTGCGCGCCCGGTACGGCACGCCGGTGCTGTGCCATCCGGCGGAAGCGGCGCACGCGCGGCGGGAGTTCCTGCACCAGGTGGGCGTGGGGGACGTGCTGCGCCACGCGTGGCGGCCCGGGGTGCTGCCGTGGTCGCTGCACGCGCTGCGGGCCGGGGGCAAGGCCCATGTCCCGGTCACCGCACCGGAGGCGTTCGCCCTCGGGGGGCCGCTGGATCTGCCGGGTGCCCCGGTGCCGGTGCCGACGCCCGGTCACACACTGGGCCACTGCGCCTTCGCGCTGCCCGGCTCCGGGGCGGTGATCTCCGGGGACGCCCTGGTCACCGCCCACCCCACGTCCCGGCTGCGGGGGCCTCAACTGTTGCCGGGGATGTTCCACCACGAGCGGGCGCAGGCCCTCGCCTCCCTGGAGCGGTTCACGGCACTGGACGGCGATCTGCTGCTGCCCGGCCATGGCCCGGCGCACCGGGTTCCGATCGCCGCGGCGGCGGGGGAGGCGCGGCGGGCGGCGTTCTGAGTCGGTTCGCCGATGCGGGCGCCTACGCGCGCGGGATGGTGTTCTGCGTCCGGTCGGTGACAGGGGCGTGCGCGAGTCGGCGTTTCCGAGTATCCGAGTCCGAACGCCGATACGGTCGCGCACGCGTTCGGGCCCGCGTTCTAAGGTCGGGCCATGGCTTTGCAGATCAGTGCCACCAATCCGGAGCATCCGGCTCTGCTGCTCGCGCTTCCCTGGGACGTGCCCCTGGAGAACTGGCCGGAGGAGCACCTCGTGCCGCTGCCGCGCGGTATCTCCCGGCACGTGGTGCGCTACGCGCGCGCCGGGGACGAGGTGATCGCCGTCAAGGAGCTGGCCGAACGGCCCGCGCTGCGCGAGTACGGGCTGCTGCGCGATCTGGACCGGCTCGGCATCCCGGCGGTCGACGCCCTCGCCGTGGTCACCGGGCGCACCGACACGGCCGGGCAGCCGCTGGAACCGGTGCTGGTGACCCGGCATCTCGGGGGCTCGCTGCCGTACCGGTCGATGTTCGAGACGACGATGCGGCCGGCGACCATGCACCGGCTGATGGACGCGCTGGCGGTGCTGCTGGTGCGGCTGCATCTGGCCGGGTTCGCGTGGGGTGACTGCTCGCTGTCGAACACCCTGTTCCGGCGGGACGCGGGCGCCTACGCCGCTTATCTGGTGGACGCGGAGACCGGCGAGCTGCACCCCCGGCTGAGCACCGGGCAGCGGGACTACGACCTCGATCTCGCGCGGGTCAACATCAGCGGTGAGCTGCTCGACCTGGAGGCGTCCGGGGCGCTGCACCCGTCGGTGGACCCGATCGAGTTCGGCACCGAGATCTGCGCCCGCTACCAGGGCCTGTGGGAGGAACTGACCCGGGTGTCGGTGTACCCGGCGGGCAAGCACCACTACATGGAGCGCCGGATACGCCGCCTCAACGACCTCGGGTTCGATGTGGCGGAGATGCAGATCGAGCACTCCCCGAACGGCGACACGGTGACCTTCGTGCCGAAGGTGGTGGACGCGGGCCACCATCAGCGGCAGTTGCTGCGGCTGACCGGCCTGGACACCGAGGAGAACCAGGCGCGGCGGCTGCTGAACGACCTGGAGTCGTGGATGGCCACCCAGGAGGACTACGCGCCGGGCGACCCGCTGGCCGCGCGGCCCGAGGTGCTGGCCCATCGCTGGGTCCGCGATGTGTTCCGACCCACCGTGCGCGCGGTCCCGCTGGAGCTGCGCGGCACGATGGACTCGGCGGAGATCTACCACCAGTTGCTGGAGCACCGCTGGTACATGTCGGAGCGGGCCCAGCACGACATCGGGATCGAGACGGTGGTCGAGGACTACCTCACGCACATCCTGCCGAGGGCCCGGGAGTCGGCGGCGCTGCCCTGCGACGTCGACTGATCCGGGCGGCGGCGGTTCAGGCGGGCGGGGGCGGTACCACCGCCACCGGGCACTGAGCGTGGTGCAGCACCCCGTGGGCGACCGAGCCGATCCGGGCGCCCACGGCGGTCCGGCGGGCCCGGCGTCCGACGACCATCAGCTGGGCGCCCCCTGCCACGGACAGCAGGACCTGGCCGGCGCTGCCCATCTCGACGTGCTCGACCACATGCACCCCGGGGTAGCGCTCGCGCCAGGGGCGCAGGGCGTCGGCCAGGGCCCGCTTCTCGTAGGGCTCGGGGCCGCCGGCCTCGTCGAGGATCTTCATGGCGGCGGGGCTGTAGGAGTACATCGGCGGCAGGGTCCAGGCGCGGACCGCGCGGATGCTCGCGGCGCGGGCGGCGGCCGTGCGGAAGGCGAACTCCAGCACGGCGGCGCTGTCCTCGGGCTCGCCCTCCTGGCCGACGACGATCTCGTGCCCGGCGACCTCGGTGGACGCCTTGTCACCGGCCCGGACGAGGACGACGGGACGGGCGGCCCCGGCGATGACCTGCTGGCCGACCGAGCCGAGCAGGAAGCCGACCATCTGGCCGTGTCCGCGTGAGCCGAGGACCAGCAGTTCGGCGTCCGCGCAGGCCGCGGTCAGGGTCTCCGCAGGGGCGCCCTCGGTGATCTCGGTCGTCACCGCGAGCCCCGGGTGGCGCTCGGCGAGGGTCCGTACCGCGCCCTCCACCCCTTCCCGCGCCCACCGCTCCTGGGCGGCGTGGTCGGCGTCGACGGCCTCGTGGTCCTCGGGCCGCCAGGCGTGCACCACCCGCAGCGGACGATCACGCCGGACGGCCTCCCGCGCCGCCCAGGCCAGCGCCGCCAGGCTCTCGTCCGATCCGTCCACCCCTGCCGTGACCGGGCGCGTCATCCCGCCGCCTCCTTCAGTCGTGATCACTTGTGCGCCCCCCAGTCTTCCTTACGCTGACCTCATGACATTGCGGTGGGAGCACGTGGTGATCGACTGTGCCGACCCGGTGACTCTCGGGCGCTGGTGGGCCGAGGCGCTCGGCTGGGTGACCGTGCAGGACGAGCCGGAGGAGTACGAGATCCGGCCCGCCCCCGACACCCTGCCCGGCCTGCTCTTCGGCACCGCCCCGGAGGGCAAGGCGGTCAAGAACCGGCTGCACCTCGACTTCCGCCCGGCCGACCAGCGCGCCGAGGTGGACCGGCTGCTGGCGCTGGGCGCCCGGCCCGCGGACGTCGGGCAGACCGGTGACGAGAGCTGGGTGGTGCTCCAGGACCCGGAGGGCAACGAGTTCTGCGTGCTCAGCTCTCGGCGGAACTGACGCCCCGGCCGTACCCGCGCGAAGCGGGACGATCGAACATACGATGGGCGGGAAGCGGCGCGGGCGGACGGGATCCGCCGGGCCGCGGATACTGATCCGCTCGGGGTGGGAGAGGTATGGCACAGGCCGCCGACACGGCGCGGACCGTCATCATGACCGTCGACGACGATCCGGGGGTGTCGCGTGCCGTCGCGCGCGACCTCCGGCGGCGCTACGGCGAGTCGTACCGGATCGTCCGGGCGGAGTCCGGCGAGTCGGCCCTCGGGGCGCTGCGCGAGCTGAAGCTGCGCGGCGATCTGGTGGCCGTGATCCTCGCGGACTACCGAATGCCGCAGATGAACGGCATCGAGTTCCTGGAGCAGGCCCTGGATGTGTATCCGGGGGCCCGGCGGGTGCTGCTGACCGCGTACGCGGACACCAATGCCGCCATCGACGCGATCAATGTGGTCGATCTGGACCACTATCTGCTCAAGCCCTGGGACCCGCCGGAGGAGAAGCTCTACCCGGTCCTGGACGATCTGCTCTCCGCGTGGCGGGCCAGCGACTACAAGCCGGTGCCCAGCACCAAGGTCGTCGGCCACCGCTTCTCGGCGCCCTCCTCGGACGTCCGGGAGTTCCTGGCCCGCAACCAGGTGCCCTACCGCTGGTACTCGGCGGACGAGCCGGAGGGGCAGCGGCTGCTGGCCGCGGCGGGCGCGGACGGACGGCGGCTGCCGCTGGTGATCACCCCCGACGGGGACACGATGATCGAGCCCGAGGCGCCGGAGCTGGCCGCCCGGGTCGGGCTCGCGACGACCCCGGCGTCCGACTTCTACGACCTGGTGGTGATCGGCGGCGGCCCGGCCGGGCTGGGCGCGGCCGTGTACGGGGCGTCGGAGGGGCTGCGGACGGTGCTGGTGGAGCGGGAGGCGACCGGCGGCCAGGCCGGGCAGTCGTCCCGTATCGAGAACTACCTGGGCTTCCCCGACGGTGTGTCGGGCGCGCAGCTCACCGACCGGGCACGGCGGCAGGCCGCGAAGTTCGGCGCCGAGATCCTCACCGCGCGGGAGGTGACCGGCCTGGAGGTCAACGGCGCGGCCCGTACGGTCCGGTTCGCCGACGGTAGCGCCATCGCCGCGCACGCGGTGATCCTGGCGACCGGCGTGTCCTACCGCCAGCTCGCCGCCCCCGGACTGCCGGACCTGACCGGCTGCGGGGTGTTCTACGGCTCGGCGCTGACCGAGGCTGCGGCCTGCCAGGGGCACGACGTCTATATCGTGGGCGGCGCCAACTCGGCCGGGCAGGCGGCGATGTATCTGGCGCGGGGCGCGAAGTCGGTGACGCTGCTGGTGCGCGGCCCGGATCTGTCGGCGTCGATGTCGCACTATCTGATCCAGCAGGTCAGCGACGCGCCGAACATCTCGGTGCGCTGCAACACGGTGGTGGAGTCGGCGCACGGCGGCGAGGAGCTGGAGCAGCTGACGCTGCGCGATGTGGCGACCGGGGGCAGTGAGCTGGTCGACGCGAAGTGGCTGTTCGTGTTCATCGGCGCCGCCCCGCTGACGGACTGGCTGGCCGGGGCGGTGGAGCGCGACGGACGCGGGTTCATCCTGGCCGGGCCCGACCTCACCCCCGACGGGCGGCCCCCGGCGGGCTGGGAGCTGGACCGGCCGCCGTACCACCTGGAGACCAATATCCCGGGGGTGTTCGTGGCGGGGGACGCGCGGGCCGAGTCGGCCAAGCGGGTCGCGTCGGCGGTCGGTGAGGGGGCGATGGCCGTGATGCTCGTCCACCGGTATCTGGAGCAGTCATGAATGGGTGTGTCGTGCGTAGGTGTGGGGAGCCGTCATGAGCGGGATCTTGCAGCCGTGCAGCCCGCGGGAGATCAGTGAGCTGTTCCTGTTCGAGAAGCTCGCGCCCGAGCAGCTCGGGCGGCTCTGCGGCGAGGGGCGGGTGGAGCTGTTCGAGCCCGGCCCGGTCTACACCGAGGGCGAGCCGGCGACCTGCTTCTACGTGATGCTCGACGGCGCGGTGGTGCTGTCCCGCAAGGTCGGCGGCGACGATGTGGAGGTGGTGCGCACCTCCCAGCGCGGGGTGTACGCGGGCGCCATGCAGGCGTACATCGGCGACGAGCGGGTGCGGCAGGTCTACAACAACACCATGCGGGCGACCGAGCCGACCCGGTTCTTCGTGCTGCCCGCCGAGACCTTCGCCGAGGTGATGCGCGAGTGGTTCCCGATGGCCGTGCATCTGCTGGAGGGGCTCTTCTTCGGGTCGAAGAACAGTCAGCGGGTCATCGGGCAGCGCGAGCGGCTGCTGGCCCTTGGCTCGCTGTCCGCCGGGCTCACCCATGAGCTGAACAACCCGGCCGCGGCGGCGGTCCGGGCCACCTCCACCCTGCGCGAGCGGGTCGCCAAGATGCGGCACAAGCTCGCGGTGATCGCCGCCGGGGCGTACACGCCCGAGGCGCTCACCGGGCTGATCGAGATCCAGGAGCGCACGGCGGAGCGGGTCGCGAAGGCGCCGGTGCTGAGCCCGCTGGAGGCGGCGGACCGCGAGGACGAGATCACCGACTGGCTCGACGACCACGGCATCGAGGAGGGCTGGCGGCTGGCCCCGACGTTCGTACAGGCCGGGCTGGAGACGGACTGGCTCGACCAGGTGCAGGCGGCCGTGGTGCCGGAGATCCTCTCGGGCGCGATCGGCTGGCTGAACTACACGGTCGAGACCGAGCTGCTGATGTGCGAGATCGAGGACTCCACCAACCGCATCTCGCATCTGGTCGACGCGGCCAAGCAGTACTCGCAGCTCGACCGGGCGCCCTACCGGATGGCCGACGTCCATGAGCTGCTGGACAGCACCCTGGTGATGCTCAGCGGCAAGATCGGCCGGCGGATCAAGGTGGTCAAGGAGTACGACCGAACGCTGCCGGCGGTGCCCGCCTATCCGGCGGAGCTGAACCAGGTGTGGACCAACCTCATCGACAACGCGGTCGCGGCGATCGGCTCGGGCGGCGGGGACGGGACGCTGACCGTGCGCACCGCCAAGGACGGGGACCGGCTGCTGGTCGAGTTCCAGGACACCGGGCCCGGGGTGGCACCGGAGATCAAGGACCGGATCTTCGATCCGTTCTTCACCACCAAACCGGTCGGCGAGGGCACCGGGCTCGGTCTCGACATCTCCTGGCGGATCGTGGTCAACAAGCACCACGGGAGTCTGCTGGTGGAGTCGGTGCCCGGTGACACCCGGTTCCGGGTGCTGCTGCCGCTGACCGCCGACGAGGACGACGAGCGACCGGAGGAGTCGGGATGAGTGGGTCTGTTCCTGGAGTCGACCCGAGCGTGCCGCCCAGCGGGGACGGCTGCGTGGAGTGCGACGAGGCCGGCGGGTGGTGGTTCCATCTGCGGCGCTGCGCCCAGTGCGGGCATGTGGGGTGCTGCGACTCGTCACCCGCCCAGCACGCCACGGCCCACTTCAAGGCGACCGGGCACCCGGTGGTCCGGACGTTCGAGCCGGGCGAGGACTGGTTCTGGAGCTATGAGACGAGCGAACTGTACGAGTCGGGTCCGGAACTGGCGGCGCCGGTGAGCCACCCGGTGGGCCAGCCGGTCCCGGGGCCGGCTGGGCGGGTGCCGGAGGACTGGGTGAGGTCGCTGCATCGCTGAGGCCGGGGGGCGGCGGGCCGGTGAGGGGGGTCTAGAGGAGGGGGGTCAGGCCGGTGCGTCCGGTGCTGCTGGTGGATGTCGACGGGCCGCTGAATCCGTATGCCGCCAAGCCGCACCGGCGGCCGGAGGGGTATGGGACGCACCGGATCCTCACCCCCCGCTGGAAGGCCGCCGAGCGGCGACGGCTGGCCGAGCGGGGGATGCCGGGCCGGACGGTGAGGCCGCTGCGGGTGTGGCTGGACCCCGCGCACGGTCCGGCGCTGCGGGCGCTCCCCTTCGATCTGGTGTGGGCGACGACCTGGGAGGAAGAGGCCAACACCTATATCGGGCCGGTGTTGGGACTGCCCGAACTGCCCTTCATCGCCTGGTCCGGGCAACGCGCCGAACCCGGGGACGGGGACGGGGTGTTCTGGAAGACACCGGAGGTGGTGGCGTGGGCCCGGGGCCGCGCCTTCGCCTGGGTCGACGACGAGGTCACCGAGGCGGACCGGGAGTGGGTGCAACGGCACCATGCCGGGCCTGCGCTGCTGCACCGTGTCGATCCCCGGCGCGGGCTGACGGGTGAGGACTTCGCGGCGCTTGCAGCGTGGGCGGCGAGGGTGCGCTGAGCAGGGGCGCCCGCGTTGAGCCGAGGGACGGCGCGCGCTGAGCGGGCCCGGCCGTCACCGAACCGAGGGACGGCGCGCGCTGAGCGGGGCCCGCCCCTCACCGAACCGGCGCCGTCCCTCGCGGAACCGGGCCCGCCCGGCACCGAACCGAGGGGCGGCACGCACTGAGCAGGGCCCGCCCCTCACCGAACCGGCGCCGTCCCTCGCGGAACCGGGCCCGCCCGGCACCGAACCGAGGGGCGCCCCGCCCTGAGCAGGGCCCGCCCCTCACCGAACCGGCGCCGTCCCTCGCGAAACCGGGCCCGCCCGGCACCGAACCGAGGGGCGCCCCGCCCTGAGCAGGGCCCGCCCTTCACTGAGCCCGGACCGTCCCTCGCGAAACCGGAACCGAGGGGCGGCCCATGGCTGAACCGGGCGCACCCGTCACCCAGCCAGAAGCCACCCCTTCCAGAACCGGGCGGCGCCCCTTCGCTGAGCCGAGGCCGCCCCCCCGGCGAGACGACAGACCCGCCCCTCCCCGCACCGGCCCCCGGAAAACCCGAGGCGTTGTCAGTGGGCGGTGGCAGGATGGATCACATGGTGCATGACGGTTTCACCGGCGGACCCCTGGTCGGCAGGGGCGACGAGATCGCCCGGCTGTCGGGGGCGCTTCGGCGTGCCCGGGGCGGGGAGGGGCGGGCGGTGCTCGTCGCCGGGGACGCGGGGGTGGGCAAGACCCGGCTGCTGGAGGAGATCGCGGGGCGGGCCGCGCGGGACGGGATGACCGTCCTGACCGGGCACTGCGTGGATCTGGGGGACGTCGGTCTGCCCTATCTGCCGTTCACGGAGATCCTGGGCGCGCTGGCCGCCGACGAGCGGTTCGCCCCGGTGCTGGCCGCGCATCCGGCGGCCGAGCGCCTGCTCGGTGCCGGGGCGGCGGACGAGCCGAACGCGGCGGAGCGGTCGGGCGGCGGGCGGCTGCGGCTGTTCGAGGGGATGGCCGCGCTGCTGGCGGAGGTGGCCGAGCGGGCCCCCCTGCTGCTGGTGCTGGAGGATCTGCACTGGGCCGACCAGTCGTCGCGGGACCTGCTGCGGTTCCTGCTGAGCCGGGGTGTGCTCCAGCGGGCGGCGGGCGGCGCCCCCACCCACCGGCTGGCGCTGCTGGCGTCGTACCGGGCGGACGATCTGCACCGGCGGCATCCGCTGCGCCCGCTGCTCGCGGAGCTGGTGCGGCTGCCCTCGGTGGAGCGGCTGGAGCTGCGGCCCATGCCGGACACCGAGGTCGCCGCCCTGGTGCGGGGCCTGCGCGAGACCCCCCTGCCGGAGGCCACGGTGCGCCGGATCGTCGAGCGCGCGGAGGGCAACGCGTTCTACGCGGAGGAGCTGCTCGCGGCCACCGGCACCGGGGACGGCGGAGTGCCCACCGGTCTCGCGGACGTCCTGCTGATCCGGTTCGAGCAGCTCTCGGACACCGCGCAGCAGGTGCTGCGCACGGCGGCGGTGGCCGGTCGCCGGGTGGCGCACGCGACCTTGCGGGAGGCGGTCGGGCTGCCCGACGACGCGCTGGAGGACGCGCTGCGCGAGGCCGTCGGACGGCAGTTGCTGCTCCCCGGCGACGACGGCACCTACCGCTTCCGGCACGCGCTGGCCCGGGAGGCGGTCTACGCCGATCTGCTGCCCGGCGAGAGATCCCGGCTGCACGGCGCGTTCGCCCGGCTGCTGGCCGCCCGCGGCCCCGCGGCGGAGACGGCGGCGGAGCGCGCGCACCACTACTACGAGAGCCATGATCTGGCCGAGGCGCTCACCGCGTCGCTGGAGGCCGCCGATCACGCCCGGCGGGTGGGCGCGCCCGCCGAGGAGCTGCGGCATCTGGAGACCGCGCTGGAGCTGTGGTCGGTGGTACCTCCGGCGGCCCTTCCCGGGGGCGTCGAGCGGATCGCGCTGACCCTGCGCGCGGCGGGCGCCGCCGCCCACGCCGGGCAGGGGCACCGGGCGGTGGCCCTGAACCGCAGCGCGCTGGCCGACGTAGGGGCGGACACGGACTCGGAGCTGGCGGCGCGGGTGCGCTACGCGCTGGCCGGGACCCTGCTGCGGATCGACAGCCAGACCGCGGCGTTCGCCTACAGCAGCGAGGCGCTGGAGCTGATCCCGGCCGACCCGCCGTCACCGACGTGGGTGTGGGCGGCGGCCACGCATGTGCTGGCGGCCTGGATGACGGGCGACAGCCGTACGGCGCTGGAGGTGGGGCGGCTGGCGCTGCCGGTCGCGGAGCGGCTGGGGATCCGGGACGCCCAGGCGGATCTGCTGATCTCGCTGGTCGCGTTCGAGAGCGGCGGCCGGCGGACGCCGGAGGGCCGGGAGCGGCTCCAGGAGGCCCGGGAGCTGGCGCGTACGGCGGGCAACGCGCCGGTGGAGATGCGGGCCCTGTTCAATCTGGCGGTGGGCTGCTTCGAGGGCGGTGACCTGGAGGAGTGTCTGTCGTGGGTGGCGGAGGGGCTGGACCGGGCCCGCCGGGCGGGTCTGCTGTCCTCGCCGTACCCGCTGGAGCTGCGTTATCTCCGGTTGCTGGCGCTCTACACGCTGGGCCGGTGGGACACATGTGTGGAGGCGGCCCGTGAGGACACCGAAGTGCTGCCCGCGGCGGGCGGGTTCACGGCGGGGCCGGCGCTGTATGTGCGGCTGGCGCGCGGGGAGTCGGCGGCCGTGGAGGCGGCGGCGGAGGTCCTGATGTCGGGGCCGTTCGACTGGATGGCCCATCTGGTGGCGGCGATCGTGCTGGTCGACGCGGCGGCGCTGCGCGGTGACGCGGAGGGCGCGGTCGACCGGCTGCGGACCATGGTGCGGAAGCTGACGGACGAGGCGGGGACGCCCCCGGATGTCGCGGTCCGGCTGGTGGCGCTGGCGCTGTCCCCGGTCGCCGACCGGGCCACCGCGCTGCGGCTGAGCGGGGACACGGCCGGTGCCGCCCGCTGGGCGCGGACGGCGGAGGAGCTGGTCGAGCTGGCGCGGACGACGGCCCGGTACGGCCAGAACGGCAGCCCCCAGGGTCCGGAGGGCATGGCCTGGCTGGCCCGCGCGGAGGCCGAGCGGACGCGTACGGTCACCGGTCCCGATCCGGCGGTCTGGGAGCGGGCGGTCGCCGCGTTCGGCTTCGCCGACCGGTACGAGCGGGCCCGCTGCCGGCTGAGACTGGCGGAGGCGCTGCTGGCCGCCGGGCGGCGCGAGGAGGCGGCATCCGAGGCCCGCGCGGTCCGGGAGACGGCCGAGGAGCTGGGGGCGTCGGTGCTGCGGGAGCGGGTGGACGCGCTGATCCGGCGGGGCCGGCTGATGGACGGGGTGCCCGGCGGCCCGGCGGCGCCCTCCCCGCTGACGGCCCGCGAGCGGGATGTGCTGCGGCTGCTCACCCTGGGCCGCAGCAACCGGCAGATCGGCGAGGAGCTGTTCATCACCGGGAAGACGGCGAGTGTGCATGTGTCCAACATCCTGGCCAAGCTGGGCGCGGCGAGCCGTACGGAGGCGGTGGCCATCGCGTATCAGCGGGAGCTGATCGGCCCGGACCGCACCGCCTCCGGCTGAACACCCCTTCCGGGGGTGTCAGGAGCAGTCGAGGCTCGCCGGGTCGACCGCGTCGGCCATGGCCTGCATCCCCTTGTCATTGGGGTGGACATGGTCGCCGTTGTCGAGGAAGGGCAGCATCCGCTGCTGGTCGTAGGGGCTGCGCAGCGCCCGGTCGAAGTCGGCGACGGCGTCGAACTCACCGCTGGTGCGGATGAACGCGTTGACCTCCTGCCGTACGGCCTCACCGGCCTCGTCCCACTCGTACCAGCCCTTGTAGGGGCCGACCGTGGCGCCGACGACGCAGGTGCCCGCGGAGTGCGCCCGGTCGATGATCTCGCGGTATCCGGCGATCAGTTCGTCGGCGGTGACCCCGGTGTGGGCCTTGATGTCGTTGATGCCCTGGAAGAGGAAGACGGTCCGTACGCCCGGGTGGGAGAGCACATCGCGGTCGAGCCGGTTCAGTGCGCTGACTCCGGCGCCGTCGGCGAGGACCTTGTTGCCGGAGATGCCCTCGTTGGCGACGCCCTCGACGGTGGTGGCGGTGGAGGTGCGCAGGCGTCGGGCGAGATAGTCGGGCCAGCGGCGGTTGAGGTCGGCGGAGGACTGCCAGCCGTCGGTGATGGAGTCGCCGAGGGTGACGACAGCGCCGATGGAGGAGCTGGTCCGTACGGTGACGGCGTCCAGGTAGAACCAGGAGCCGGTCCGGGCGGACCAGTTCGCGGCGGACTCCTCGGCGGTGTGGTCGCCCTCGGTGTAGTAGGAGGTCTGCATGGCCATGCCGTGGCCGGTCAGGGGTCCGGCGGCGTCGGGGCTGTGGATGCTGATGACGAGGTCGGTCCCGGCGGGCAGTTTTCCGGGCAGCGGGTCGCTGTAGACCCACTCTCCGGCCGGGACGGTGACGGAGCGGGCGCCGTCGAAGGTCAGCGGCTTGTTGCTGCCCCGGACGAGTTCGGCGCCGTTCTTCTGCCGTCCGGCCCGGACGTGGTCGAAGGTCACCGGGCGGTCGCCGAAGGCGTTGGACAGCCGGACGCGGAGGTTGTCGCCGCCGACGCTGGTGCGGACGACGAGCCGGAAGGCACGGTCCGCGACCGCGGTGCCGACGTCCTGGGCGCTCGCCCCCCAGGTGACGACCTCGTGCCGGGCGGGCGTCCCGGCGACCGCGGCTTCGGCGACCGGGGCTTCATCGGGGGCGGCTTCGGCGACCGCAGCTTCGGCGGGGGCGGCCTCGGCGGGGGCTGCCACCGCCTGTCCGCCCGGCCCCATCAGTGCGCACAGCAGCGCGAGGGCCCCGCCCAGCGAGGCGATCCGGGCCCTCACCGGTCGAAGTCCCGCAGCGTGACGGACCGGCCGGGCGCGAGGGTGACGGTACGGGTGCGGCCCGCGAACTCGACGGTGGTGCTGCGCCCGCCCACGCTGCGGATCGTCGCCGAGGTCGGCCTGCCGTCCCGCCAGGCGAGGTCGACCACGAAGCCGCCGCGCGCGGCGACGCCGCCCAGGTGCCCGGCGGCGGCCCAGGCGGCGGGCAGGGCGGGGAGGAGTTCGAGGTGCCCTGGGCGGGAGTAGAGCAGCATCTCGGTCATGGCGGCCGGGGTGCCGAAGTTGGCGTCGATCTGGAAGATGCCCCGGCCGCGCTCCACCTCGTAGATGTCGAAGAGGTTGAGGGCGCTGCCGTTGCTGCCGCCGGTGGAGGGGCGGAGGTTGTTGACGATCAGCTGGTACGCCTTCTCGGCGTCCTTGAGGCGGGCCCAGCACAGGCTGCGCCAGGCGTTGGCCCAGCCGAAGCTGTTCATACCGCGGGCGGTGAGCTGGGCGGTGGCGCCGTCGACGATCTCCTTGGGGGTGGAGCCGTCGGGGCGGATGCGGTCGCCGGGGAAGAGGCCGACGAGGCCGGAGAGATGGCGGTGGGTGGTCTCGCCGAGGTTGTCGGGGGACATCCACTCCTGGAGCCAGCCGGTGGTGGGGCTGACCTCGGGGAGGTACAGCCGCTTGCGCAGTCCGGCGATGGTGGCGGCGTACGTGGTGTCCTTGTCGAGGAGGGCCGAGGCGGCGGCGTAGTTGCCGAACAGCGCCCAGACCAGTTCCTGGGCGTAGGTGATGCCCTTGGCGTCGAGCGGGCCGTGCTCGGGGGACCAGTCGCTGTCGGCGATCAGGACTTCCCGGGTGGTGCCGGGCAGGGTGTGGGTGAGCAGCCGGGACTCCCAGAACTCGCAGGCGCCCTTGAGCAGCGGGTGGATCTTGGCGAGGTAGGCGCGGGACTGGGTGTACTCGTAGTGCTCGTAGAGGCTGTTGCAGAGCCAGGCGTTGCCCGCCGGGTGCCACCACCAGCCGCCTCCGCCGTAGGGGTTGGTGGAGATGGCGACGGTCCAGCCGGCGATCTTGCCGGTGGAGTTGCGGTAGCGGTTGCGGGGGTCGTTGAAGAGGCGTTTCGTGGTGTCGGTCCAGGAGGGGAGCTGGGCGAGGCAGTAGTCGGTGTAGGCGTCGAAGCAGGGGGACAGTCCGGCGCGGTCGGCGAGCCAGTAGTTCATCTGGATGTTGATGTCGGTGTGGTAGTCGCCCATCCAGTCCGGGTCGTTGCCGTCCAGCCACAGGCCCTGGAGGTTGAGGGGGAGGCTGTCGCGGGAGCCGGTGATCATCAGATAGCGGCCGAAGTGGAAGTAGGCGGCCTCCAGTTCGGGGTCGGGGTCGAGGCCGGCGTGGCGGGCCTGGAGCCGCTCCCAGGTGTCCAGGGCGCGCTGGTCGGCGCTGGAGGTGCCGAGGGAGAGGTCGAGCCGGTCGAACAGGGCGCGGTAGTCGGCGATATGGGTGCGGCGCAGGGCGTCGTAGGGCGCGCCGATCGCGGCGGCGGCCTTGGTGCGGGCGAGGCGGCGGGGGTCGAGGGCGGGGTCGCGGAACCCGGCGGCGGCGTCGGGCGCGTAGTTGGTGCCCGCGCTGACCACGACGGTGAGGTCCTTGCAGCCGGAGAAGTCGATCCGGGTGCCCCGGACGGTGACCTTGCCGCCGCTCCCCCGGGCCTTGACGGCGGCTCCGTAGCGCAGTCCGTTGGCGAGGGCGCCGCCGAAGGACTCGGCGTCGGTGATGTTCTCGCCGTGGGTGCCGGTGAGGGTGATGCTGCCGGTGTAGCGTCCGCCGCCGCTCTGGGTGAAGCGCAGCACGATGGCGTCGTCGGGGTGGCTGGCGAACATCTCGCGCCGGTAGGTGACTCCGGAGCGGATGTAGGAGGCGCCGACGAGTCCTTGGGCGAGGTCCAGGGTGCGGCGGTAGGTGTGGACGGAGCCGAGGTCGTGGTCGGGGAGGTCCACGGTGAGCCGGGCGAGCAGGGTGAAGGACCCGAAGTCGGTTCGGCCGTAGGGGAATTGGCCGTCCTGGTCGAGGGTGTCGTTGAGACCGCCGGTCCACAGGGTGGCGTCGGTGAGCAGCAGGAGTTCCTTGCCGGGGTCGTTGCTCGCGAGGGCGCCGATCCGGCCGTTGCCGACGGGCAGGCCCTGTTCGATGAGGGAGCCCTCGTCGCCGGGCGACTGCCACCACAGCTGCTCGTTCGGTGACCCGGAAGGGGTGTCGGCGGTGGGGCGGTCGGGCGCGGCGGAGGCGGTGAAGACGGGCAGGGTGGCGAGGGCTGCGGTCAGGCCCACCGTGGAGGCGGCGGACAGCACGGTTCTTCTGCTCGGCCGGTTCGGGCTGGTGTGCATGGCGGCTCCGGGTGCTGTGCGTCGGGGCCGGGGGCCCGGTGGGTGCCGGGCCCCCGGGTGAGAGGGAGGGCGGTGGGCTACTTCTGGACCTCGATGCGGTCGATGTCCGGGGCGTAGCCGCCGCTGCCGCTGTCGAAGGTGATGGTGTTGGCTCCGGCCTTCAGCCTCACCGGCACATGGACCGTGTTCACGGTCCCCCAGTCGGCGGTGGCGCCGAAGGCGTGGGAGGTGGCGCCGCCGCCGTTGGCGGAGACCAGGGCGGAGCGGGCGTCGCCGCTGATGTAGGAGACCTTGATCTGATAGGTGCCGGCCCTGGCGACGGTGATGTCGTTGAAGGTGACCTTGCCGCCGCCGTAGAGGTTGCCGACCTTCTTGCCGCCGGAGCAGGCGGAGCAGTCGGCGAGGGAGGCGTTGCCGCCGAGGGTGTTGGCGGGTGACTCGGCCTCGGTGGCGGTGTGGGCGAGGGTGGTGCCGCGCGGGGTGACGGTGAAGAGGCGGGAGCCGTGGGCGGGCAGCGCCTGGGTGACCTTGTCGGTGTAGGTGCCGAGGTTCTCCTTGTTCCATACGTCCCGCACGGACGCCTTGCCGGTGAAGCCGAGGGTGGACCAGTCGGCGGTGACCTGGGCGGGGCCGTCGGCGAGGTTGAACAGGGCGACGGTGTAGCTGCCGTCGGGGTTCTGCGCGGCCCACACCTGCTGGGGGTTGGAGGCGGTCACCGGCTCGGCGGGCCGGGCGTTGTTCTGGTTGATCGCGATGACCTCGCGGTTGGTCAGCAGCGACAGACCGTAGGAGTCGAGCTTGGTGACATCGTCGCCGAGGTAGAGCGGGGACTTGGCGATGGCCCACAGGGTGGCGTAGGTCTGCCGCTCCGCCTTGTTGATGCCGTCCATCTCGCCATTACCGACATTGAGCGAGTCCAGGTCGTTCCAGCCGCCGGGACCGGCGAAGTCGGACCACTTGGGGGCGTCGTCGAAGCGGTCGTCGACCGAGTTCTCCCAGGTGACCAGGGTGTTGCAGTAGCACTCCACATCGGTGTCGATGCGCCAGCCGTTGGTGTACTTCTTCCAGTCGGCGACGTAGGCGATGTCCAGCGACCAGGAGACCTCCAGATGGATGGGCCGGCCGGAGGTGCCGATCGCCTTGTTCCAGGCGGCCACATCGGCGACGTTGTTGTACTGGTCGCCGGACTTGAAGGAGCCGGGGCCGACCCCGTCGAGCTTGAGGTAGTCGTAGCCCCAGTCGGCGAACATCCGGGCCTGCGAGTCGATGTACTTCTGCGCACAGGGCCGGTCGAAGTCGATCTTGTACGAGCTGTCCCAGCCGTTGGTGGTGCGCAGATCGTCGTAGACGATGTCGGCGGTGGTGCAGCCGGGGGCGTTGTGGATGGGGGTGGCGCCGTTGTCGTACGCCTCTTTCTGGAGGCCGACGGGGAGGTAGATGCCGGCCTTCAGGCCCTTGGAGTGGATGCGGTCGGCGACCGCCTTCATCCCGCTGGGGAAGCGTTCGGCGTCGGCCTTCTGGCGCCCGTACTGGTCGAACTGGGGGGTCCAGTCCCAGTCCATCCACCAGCCGGCGTCGATGTTGATGTACTCGTAGCCGTAGTTCTTGAGCTTCGAGGCGAGGGCGTCGGTCTGCCGGGTGATGTTCTGCTCGGTGAGGTAGCTGTAGTCGCCCTTGGGGTTGAGGCCCGGGTACTTGGACGACTGCATGCTCCAGCTGGTCCAGCCCATGAAGGGCTTGGCGGCGAGTCCGGTGGCCGCCGTGGTGGTCGTCCCGGCGGAGGTGGGCTCGGCCTGGGCGGCCGGGACGGCGGTGGTGAGTCCGGCGGCGAGGGCCAGGACGAGGACGGCTCTCAGCCTGCGTCCGGGCAGGGCGGGGTACGAGGATGACCGCATGGGTCGGGCCTCCAGGTTCGGTGCGGCGAGGGAAACGGGGCGGCTCAGCCCTTGCTGGAACCGATGGTGAGTCCGCTGATGAACTGGCGCTGGAGCGCGAAGTAGATCAGCAGTGTGGGGATCGCGGTCATCAGGGCACCGGCCGCGACCAGATTGGGGTTGGTGAAGTAGGCGCCCTGGAGATTGGCGAGCGCGGAGGTGATGGGCCGTTTGTCGCCGGTGTCGACCAGGACGAGGGGCCAGAAGAAGTCGTTGTAGATCCAGATGGATTCCAGCGTGGCCAGCGCGGCGAAGGCGGGGCGGCACAGCGGCAGCACGATCTGGAAGAACTGGCGCCAGACGGGGGCGCCGTCGACCTGGGCGGCCTCGGTGATCTCCCTCGGAATCGTCTTCATGTAGTTGCTGAGGACGAAGGTGCAGAAGCCGCACTGGTAGGCGATGTGGATGACGATGATGCCCCAGAGCGAGTCGTAGAACAGCAGCGAGTCGCTCATCCACCAGGGCAGCGGGAGATTGAGGTACAGCCGGTACAGCGGGGTGATGATCACCTGGGCGGGCAGCAGATTGCCCGCGGTGAACAGCATCAGCAGGGCGAGGTTGAAACGGAACGAGAACCGGGAGACGAAGAAGGCCACCGCGGCGGAGAACAGCAGGGTGCCGAGGACGGCGGGGACGGTGATGAGGACCGAGTTCCAGAAGAAGTGCGGCATGCCGGACTGGGTCCAGGCGTCACCGAAGTTCGTCAGGCTCAGGCCGCTGGGCCAGGAGAAGTAGCCGTTGCTGGCGGTGTCCTCGTAGGACCTGAGGGAGGTGTAGACGGCCCACACCAGCGGGACCAGCCACAGGACGGCGACGGAGCCGAGGAGGAGATGGCGGCCGAGGTTCCGCGGGGGCCGGTTGGTGCGGGGGGCCGGGGGTTGCCGGTCGCCGGAGCGGGGGCGGGAGGCGGGCCGGCCCACGGTGGCGGTCACCGGTCCTCCTTCCGGAAGGTCTGGACGAGGAAGGTGCCGATCGCGGCGAGGGAGACCAGGAGCAGGATCACGGCGAGCGCGGAGCCGTAGCCGATGTGCCCGGCCTCGCCGACGATGTTGTCGGTGATGAGCAGGGAGAGCAGTTCCATCCCGGGTTTGCTGCCGGTGCCGCCGCCGAGGACGTACACGATGTCGAAGGCGCGCAGTGACTCCATGACGGTCACCACGAGGATGATGACGTTGACGGGTTTGAGGGCCGGGAAGACGACCCGGAAGAAGGTCTGGCGGCCATTGGCCCCGTCGAGCGCGGCGGCCTCTCTGAGGGCCGGGTCGACGCTCTTCAGCCCGGCCAGGTAGAGGATCATGATGTAGCCGGTGTGCCGCCAGCCGGAGGCGATGAGGACGGCCCAGAGATTGAGGTCGGGATCGCCGAGCCAGTCGATGGTCCCGCTCGCCCCGACCGCGCCGAGCACGCTGTTGAGCAGCCCCGTGTCGGGGTTGTAGATGATCTCCCAGATGAACCCGACGACCGCCAACGACAGCACCATCGGGAGGAAGATCGCGGTCTGGTAGAACTTCGTGAACCGGATCCTCTTGTCCAGCTGGACGGCGAGGAACATCCCGAACGGGGTGGGCAGCAGTGCCGTGAACAGCAGCCAGATCACGTTGTGCTGGACGGCCGGCCAGAACGGCGGGTAGTTGGTGAAGATCTGGGTGTAGTTCTCGATGCCCGTCCAGGTGATGTCGGCCAGGTCGATGCCGTCCCAGGTGGTGAAGGACAGGGCGACCGAGGCGAGGGCGGGCAGCCAGACGAAGACGAGCAGGGCGAGCAGCGGCAGGCCGATGACGAGCGCCAGGAAGAGACGGTCGCCCCGGCTCAGCCGCCCGGGGGAGGTCGCGGAGGACACGGCGGAGCCTTTCCGGGCCCGGAGGGGGCAGGGGATTCGGAGGTGCGGGGCTGGTCGGGGTGGTGGGTCAGTCGGTGAAGAAGCGGGAGCGCTGGGACTCGATCTTCTTCAGGGTGGCGGTGCCGTCGTCGGGGTGGCCGAGCCATTCGACCAGGCCGGGCAGGACGACCGTGGAGATGAACCCGGGGTCGCTGTCCCGGTCGGCGAACTGGCTGATGTGCTGGGCGGAGCCGATGAGTTGGGCCGACTTGGTCTGGAGCGCGTGGTAGGCGTCGGTCTTGGCCTGGCTGTTGACGGCGAGGTTGCTGGGGTCGACGCCCATGTACAGCTCTTCGGCGCGGGCGCCGCCCAGGAACTCCAGGAACTTCTTGGCGCCGTCCGCGTTCTTGGGCTTTCGGCTGAGCATGAAGCCGTCGGTGGGCGCCTCGACGGCGGTGGCGCCGATGGCGCTGTCGATCTCCGGGAAGGCGAAGAAGTCGAGGTCGTCGCGGATGGCCTCGTCGGTGATCTGCTGGCCGATGAACAGGCCGATGACGGCCATGCCGGACTTCTTGTCGATCAGTGACTGGGCGGCGTCCTGCCAGGACCGGCCACCCCCGCCCGACTGGTAGTAGGGGGCCAGCTCGCGCCACAGGTCGAAGATCCGCACGGCCCGCCGGTCGGTCCAGGAGACCTGGCCGCGCATCAGCTCCATATGGAAGTCATAGCCGTTGGCGCGCAGATCGAGGTAGTCGAAGGCGCCGAGGATGGACCAGCTGTCGCCGCCGCCGTAACCGGCGGTGACCGGGGCGAGGCCGTCCTGCTTCATCTTCTTGGCGAGCGCGATGAACGCGTCCCAGGTGGTGGGGACGGTGTAGCCGCGCTCGGCGAAGACCGACTTCCGGTAGAAGACCGCCCAGGGGTAGTTGTAGAGGGGGACGAAGTAGTAGGTGCCGTCCTCGCCCCGGCTGAGCTGCTTGGCGGCGTCGCTGAAGCCGCCGCCGATCACCTCCCAGACGTCGTCGATGGGACTGGCGAGGCCCTTCTTGGCGAAGTACTGCATGCGGTACCCGGCGAACCAGGTGAAGACATCGTCCGGGGTGCCCTGGAGATAGCTGGTGATGGAGGTCTGGAAGGTGTCGTGGTCGACCGTGTTGGTCTTCACCGTCAGCCCGGAGTCGTCGGAGAACGCCTTGGTGACGGCCGCGTACGCCTTCTTCGGGGTGGCGTCGGCGCCGTTGGAGCCGAAGGTGACCGTGTCGGTGGCGGCGCCCGGACCTCCGCCGCAGGCGGTGAGGACCGGAGTGGCCAGCGCGGCGGCGGACAGACCGAACAGTCCGCCGACGACTCTGCGCCGGCCGGGGCCCTGCGCGGCCAGGGGTGTGCGGCTCTGCTGCGTCATTGGTCGCTCCTCGTGCTAGGTCGCGTGCTGGGGGCGCGGGGCAGCGCCGTCGGCACGCTGCCGGGGGGTGTCTGAACTGGTGGCCGATCGCGTCTGCGGGCCGGTGTCCGAACCGGTGCCCGATCGCTTCTGCGGGCCGGTGTCCGAACTGGTGCCCGATCGCTTCTGCGGGCCGATGTCGGACCGGGTGGCGGACCGGGTGTCGGCCCGGATGAAGCTCTGGATGGCGGTGGCGGCGGCCCCCCGCGCCCACTCCTCGAAGGGCAGCGGGCGGGTCTGGACGTCGCAGCGGGCGGCGGAGCCGAAGGCGTAGGCGGCGAAGGTGTCGCGGATCTGCTCGGCGAACAGGTCGTAGGCGGCGAGTCCCTCGCCGGAGATGATCACCCGCTCGGGTCCGAAGAGATTGGCGACGGTGGCGATGCCCCGGCCGATGGCGGTCCCGGCGTCGGCGTACACCGCGCGCACCCCGGGGTGGCCCCGGTGGGCGAGGGCGACGGCCTCGGCGGTGTCGGTGACGTTCACGCCCGTGGTCTCGCGGATCCGGGCGAGGATGGCGGTGTCGGCGGCGATGGCCTCGACACAGCCGCGGTTGCCGCAGTGGCACAGCGGCCCGGCCGGGTCGATGGCGACATGCCCGATCTCGCCCGCCACCCCGTGCGCCCCGGCGACGACCCGCCCGTGCACCACCAGTCCGCAGCCGATCCCGGCGCCGACGGTGACCACGGCGAAGTCATTGAGGCCGACCCCCGCGCCGAACCACTGCTCGGCGACGGTCAGCGCGCGGACGTCGTTCTCGACGGTGACGGGCAGTCCGGTGGTCATGGTGGCGAGTTCGGCGAGCGCCACGTCCCGCCACTCCAGGAACGGCGAGTAGCGGACGACGCCCTCGGCGCGGTCGACATCGCCGGAGAGGGCGAGTCCGAGACCGAGCACCGGGACGCCGAACCCCTCGGCCTCGGTGAGCAGTTCCCGGACGAGTTCGGCGAGGGCGGCGAGGACCGGGCCCGGCGCCGGGTCGGTGAGCGGCACATGGCGGGCGACCCGGATCCGGCAGCACAGATCGGTGAGGACGCCGATGAGTTCGTCCCCGGTGGCCTTGACCCCGACGAAGAGCGTGCGTCCGGCGTCGACCCGGACCGGGTTGGCGGGGCGGCCCAGCGCGCGGGGGGTGCCGTCGGTGTCCTCCACGAGATACCCGGCCTCGATCAGTGGCCGTACCGCCTTGGTGACCGCGGCGGCGGACAGCCCGGTGCGCTCGGCCACCGCGGAGCGGGTGAGCGGGCCGTGGGAGAGCACCGTGGTGAAGATCTGGGCGACGGCGGGTGTCTGGGCCGGGAACGCCTCGGGGGGACGGAGCGGCCCGGGAGGCCCGAGGGGAGGGGTCGACTGCATGGCCGGGAACCTAGATCCCTTATTTTCCGCTGTCAATGAAAGAAACAGGATCTGTTGAAACTGTGTCTGCTCACTGTGTCAACCATGCAATGACACTATGACACCGGCCCGTTGACAGCTGATCGAAGGTCGCGTTCTCTGGGGTTCAGCATCTGCCCAGCTTGGAACGTGAGGCCCCATGCCGCTGATCTCCCACTCGCCCGACTCCGGGGTGTGGCTGCTGACCACCCCGCGCACGTCGTACGCCCTGCGCATCGACGAGACCGGGGCGCCCGGTCATCTCGCGTGGGGGCCCCGGCTGACCCCGGCCGAGGCGGCCGGTCTCGCCGCTCCGGCCGGTCAGCCGCACAGCAGCTTCGAGGGCCGGCGCGCGGTGGGTGAGGAACTTCCCGCGGACGACGGGATCCACTACGGTCCGCCCGCCCTCCAGGTCCGCCACGCCGACGGCACCCGCGGCTTCACCTGGCTCGCGACCGGCCACGAGATCCTCACCCCGGCCCCCGGCACCGAGGAACTGGTCCTGCGCTTCCGTGACCGCCGTTACCCGCTCCAAGTGGCGCTGCACTACCGGGTGCGCGCGGACAGTGATGTCATCGAGCGGCGCACGGTGCTGCGCAACGCCGGGGCCGAGCGGGTCGAGGTGGAGCGCGCCGACTCCGCCGCCTGGACCCTGCCGCCGCTGCCCGGCTACCGGATCAGCCATGTCACCGGGCAGTGGTCGGCCGAGACCCAACTGCGCCGCGAACCGCTGCCGTACGGCGAGACGACGCTGACCAGCCGGCGCGGGGTGACCGGCCACCACGCCAACCCCTGGCTGATGGTGGACCCCGGTGACACCACCGAGGAGCACGGCCGGGTGTGGAGCGCGGCGCTCGCCTGGAGCGGCAGCTGGCGCCTCACCGCCCAGCGCACCCCCGACGACCTGGCCGGATTCAGCGGCGGCAGCGGCTACGAGGGCGTGCGGGTACCGCTCGCGCCGGGCGAGGAGCACACCACCCCGGTGTTCGCCGGGCTCTTCACCGACGGCGGCTTCGGCGAGGCCAGCCGCACCTGGCACCGCTATGTCCGCGACCATGTCCTGCCCCGGCCGGAGGAGACCGCGCCGGTCCTCTACAACTCCTGGGAGGCCACCGGCTGGGACGTCGACGAGACCAGCCAGAAGGCACTCGCCGAACGCGCCGCCGAGCTGGGCGTGGAGCTGTACGTGGTGGACGACGGCTGGTTCGGCGCCCGCCGCGACGACCGCGCCGGACTCGGCGACTGGACCCCCTCCCCCGACGGCTTCCCCACCGGCCTCGGTCCGCTCGCCGACACCGTGCACGCGCTGGGCATGAGGTTCGGCATCTGGGTCGAGCCGGAGAACGTCAACCCGGACAGCGACCTGTACCGCGCGCACCCCGACTGGGTGCTGCACGTCCCGGGCCGCGACCGCACCGAGATGCGCAACGAACTCGTCCTCAACCTGGCCCGCGACGACGTGGCCGACTGGGCGTACGGCTGGCTGACCCGCCTCGTCGGCGACCACGGCGTGGACTTCCTCAAATGGGACATGAACCGCGCCTTCGGCGAGGCGTCCTGGCCCGGCGAACCCGACGGCACGGACCGGCTGTGGACCCGCTACGTCACCCATCTGTACGGCGTCCTGGACCGCCTGCGCGCGGACCATCCGGCGCTGCTGATCGAGACGTGCGCGGGCGGTGGCGGCCGGGTCGACCTGGGCATCCTGTCCCGCACCGATCAGGCGTGGACCTCCGACAACACCGACGCCGAGGACCGCGTCGCGATCCAGCACGGCTTCGCCCAGGTCTATCCGCCGCGGGTGATGTCGGCGTGGGTGACCGACGCGCCGAACCAGCTCACCGGGCGGTCGGTGCCGCTGTCGTTCCGGTTCCATGTGGCGATGGCGGGCCTGCTGGGCATCGGCGGCGACCTGTCGGCCTGGCCGGAGACCGAACTGCGGGAGGCGGCCGGGCTGATCGCCTTCTACAAGGAGGTACGGCACCTGGTCCAGCGGGGCGACCTGCACCGCCTGCGCGGCCCGGCCCCCGAGGGCCCGACGGTGGTGCAGTACGCCGCCCCGGACGGCACCGAGACCCTGATCCTGGCCTGGCAGCGCGGCGCCCGCCATGGCGCCCCGCACCCCCCGGTACGACTCCGGGCCCTGACCCCGGGCACCCGCTACCGGGACACCGCCACCGGGGCGGTCCACCACGCGACGGTACTCATGGAGTACGGGCTGGACCTGGGGGTGGTCCGGGGGGACTGGGGGAGCCGGGCGGTACGGCTGGAGCGGGTTGAGTAGGAACGCGGCGAGCCGGAGCGGGTCGAGCCGGAGCGCGAACCGGAGCGCGAACCGGGGAGTGCCCGGGGATGGGCCGGGCGGCTGCCGGGAGGCTGGGGGCGTCGGAGGTTTCGCCGGGAGGCCGCCGGGAGACCCGGGGCGTCGGCGGCTTCGCCGGGAGGCCGGGAGACCGGGGGCGTCGGCGGTTTCCCGGCAGCCGGGGCGTCGGTGGCTTCACCCAAAGGCCGGGAGCACCGCCGCCTCCCCAGGGAATCCGGGGGCGTCGGCGGCTACGCCCGGAGACGGCGGACGGCAGCACCTTCTCCGGGAAGCCAGGGGCGCTGGCCCTTCCCTCAGAAGCCGGGGCCTCGGCGGCTTCGCCCGGAGGCCGGGGGCGTCGGCGCCTTCCCCGGGAAGCCGGGTCGTCGGCGGCTACGCCCGGAAACGGTGGACGGCAGCGCCTTCTCCGGGAGGCCGGGGACGCTGGCCCTCCGCCCAGAAGCCGAGGGCCTCGGCGGCTTCACCCAGAGGCCGAGGGCGCCGCCGCCTCCCCAGGGAAACCGGGGGCGTCGGCGGCTTCACCCGGAAACGGCGGACGGCAGCACCTTCTCCGGGAGGCCGAGGTCGTCGGAGGCTTCGCCGGGAGGCCCGCGGCACCGACACCCTCGCCCCGAAG
>NZ_JBEXLA010000038.1:42585-108526 GCF_040609715.1 Streptomyces sp. NPDC004610
GAGGCCCGCGGCACCGACACCCTCGCCCCGAAGCCGGGCGATCGGCGCCTCCCCCGGGGGAGCCGGAGGCGGCGGCGCCTTCCCCGGGAAGCCGGGGCCTCGGCGGCTTCGCCCGGCGACGGCGGGCGGGCGGTGGCCTCCGGGGACCGCAAGCGGCGGCTCCCGGGGACCGCAAGCGGCGGCTTCTCCCGGGAACCCGGGCTTTGCGCGGGCCGTTGTCCGGGAAAGATCCGGTTCGTGAACCGGTCGGGCGAGGTGTGAGGGCGGTGGCATGAGCGACCTGGTGCCTGGGGGGAACGTGGCCCTGCCCGCCGGTCCGCTGGTCCTGCGGGTGTCCGGCCCGTTCGATGTCTCCGCGCTGGTCACGGGGGACGACGGCAAGGTCCGCGGGGACGCCGACTTCGTGTTCTTCAACCAGCCCGCCGCGCCCGGCGCCCGCCTCGCCGGGGACACCCTGACCGTCGACCCGGCCGCGCTGCGCCCCGGCGCCACCCGGGTCACGGTGGCGGTGACCGCCGCCGAGACCGGTATGCCCCTGGGGCGGCTGCCCACCCCCACCCTCCGGGTCACCGGCCCCGGCGGACGCCCCCTGGCCCGGTTCACCCCGCCCCCGCCCCGGCAGGAGACGGTGCTGCTGCTCGCCGAGATCTACCGACGCGGTGACGCTTGGAAACTCCGGGCCCTGGGGCAGGGGTACGGCGACGGACTCGCCGGACTCGCCCGGGACTTCGGCGTGGAGGTGGCGGAGGAACCGGCGCCGCCGCAGCCGTTCATACCGGCCCAGCGCACCCCCGGCGCCCCTCCCCCACCCGACCGGCCCCCGGTGCCCGCCGACCCGGACGGCTACCTCGGGCTGGTCAACGCGGCCCGCGCCCAGGCCGGAGCGCCCCCGGTCGCCCTGGATGTCCGGCTGTCGTCGGCCGCGCGGGCGCACGCCGCCGCGATGGCGTCGGCCGGGCGGCTAGGCGTCGAGGGCGGGGACGGGGTCGCGGTGTACCAGCGGGTGATCGGCGCCGGGTTCGCCTATGTCACGATCGGCGAGCACCTGGTCTCGGGGCCGCGCACGCCGGGCGAGTTCGTGACCTACCTCCAGCGCGGCGAGCAGCCCCGGCGGACGCTGTACGACGCGGTGTTCACCCACGCCGGGCTGGGCTACGCGACGGAGCGCCGCAGCGGTGACATGTACTGGACGGCGCTGTGGGCCCGTCCGTTCACCCCCGCCGACCTGGCCCGTACGGCGGCGGAGGTGACGGAGCTGACCAACCGGGAGCGGGTCCGCGCGGGGCTGCGTCCGCTGGCGCCGGACGGGGTGCTCGCGGCGGCGGCGCAGGCACACAGCGCCGACATGGTGGCCCGGGACTTCTACTCCCACACCGCGCCGGACGGCAGCAAGCCCTGGGACCGGGCCGCCGCCGCGGGCTCCCGGCACCGCTCCATCGGGGAGAACATCGCCTGCGGTCAGCGCTCGGCGTCCGAGGTGGTCACGGGCTGGATGAACAGCCCCGGCCACCGCGCCAATATCCTCAAGCCCGATTTCACCCATATCGGCATAGGTTTCGCGGGCGGCGGCCGGTCGGGCACGTACTGGACCCAGCTGTTCGGGGCGTGAAGCGCCGGGCCGGTCGGGGGCGCGTTGCCGGAACGCCCGCATTCGGGACACGATGCCCCCATGAAGGGTGACCTCTTTTCCAACGAGTACATGGTCCAGCCGGCCTCCGCGCCCGGGATGACGATCGAGAACGCCAAATGCATCCGGTACACGGTCAACGGCGAGATGCTGGCCCGGCAGGGCGCCATGGTCGCCCACCGGGGCGGTCTCCAGTTCGAGCGGAAGGGCCAGGGCGGGGTCGGCGGCATGCTCAAGCGGGCGGTCACCGGTGAAGGGCTGCCGCTGATGTCGGTGCGGGGCCAGGGCGAGGCATGGTTCGCGCAGGAGGCGCAGAACTGCTTCATCGTGGAGGTCGAGCAGGGTGATGAATTCACGGTGAACGGCCGCAACGTCCTCTGTTTCGACCCGACGCTCTCCTACCGGATCGCCACCGTGAAGGGCTCCGGCATCACCGGCGGCGGCCTGTTCAACAGTGTCTTCACCGGGTACGGGCGGCTGGGGCTGGTGTGCGAGGGCACTCCCCTGGTGATCCCGGTCGCCCCGCAGTGGCCGGTGTATGTGGACACGGACGCGGTGGTGGGCTGGACGGCGGGGCTCCAGACGTCCCTGCACCGCTCGCAGTCGGTGGGTTCGATGCTGCGCGGCGGCTCGGGCGAGGCGGTGCAGCTGATGCTCCAGGGTCAGGGCCATGTCGTCGTCCGGCCGAGCGAGGCGCCCGCGACCAAGCCGCAGCAGCACTGAGCGCGGCGGAAGGATCGATGACCTTGAGTACCTTGATCGGGATCCCGGAGATCAAAGCGGCGGCCGGACGGATCGCCGGGCATGTGGTGCGCACCCCGACCGTGCCGAGCCCGGGGCTGTCCACCCTGCTCGGTGTGGAGGTGACCGCCAAGCTGGAACTGTTGCAGCGCACCGGTTCGTTCAAGTCGCGCGGCGCCACGGCCAGGCTCCTTTCGCTGACCGAGGCCGAGCGGGCGGCCGGGGTGGTGGCGGTGAGCGGCGGCAATCACGGCATCGCGCTGGCGGTGATGGCCGCCGCGCTGGAGGTGAAGGCGACGGTGGTCATGCCCCGGTCGGCGCCCGCCCGGTCGGTGGAGCTGGCCCGCGACGCGGGCGCGTCGGTACGGCTGACGGACGGGATGGCCGCGGCGTTCGACCTGGTCGCCCAGTTGCGGGACGAGGGACTCACCCTGGTCCACCCCTTCGACGACCCGATCGTGATCGCGGCCCAGGGCACGGTCGGCCTGGAGTTCGCGGACGACGCCGGGGAGCTGACCGATGTCCTGGTGAGCATCGGGGGCGGCGGCCTGATCGCCGGGGTCGCGGCGGCACTGCGGGCCCGGCGCCCCGGGCTGCGGGTCTGGGGTGTGGAGACGGAGGGCGCGCAGTCCATGTCGGAGGCCCTGAAGGCGGGCGGCCCGGTCTCCATCACCCCGTCGTCGATCGTCACCACGCTCTCCGCCCCGTCGGTCTCCCAGCTCACCTACGACCATGTGGCGGAGCTGGTCACCGAGGTCCTGGTGGTGCCGGACCGGGACGCCGTACGCGGCTGCCTGGAGTTCGCCGAACACGCAAAGCTGTGGGTGGAACCGGCGGCGGGCTGCCTCCTCCCGGCGGCCCGCCGGATCCTGGAGCGCACCGGCCCGGACACCCGCCTGGGCCTGGTGGTCTGCGGCGGCAACACGGCCCCGGCGGAGCTGGCGACCTGGACGACCCGCTTCGGTCTGCTCTGACGCGGGCGCCCGCGCGGCCCGCCGACCGGTCCGTCCCCGGCGGGCCGCTCAGGACGACTCGGGCGCCGGAGGACGACCGTCCCTTCCGGCGTCCGCCCCGCGCCCTTCGGTCACCGCGGCGGCCATCAGCGCCACGAGGTTGTCGGTCCAGCAGTCGGACACCCTCGTCGCCAGCTCGACGCCGCATCCGGCGCAGACGAGGTTGGGCCCGTCCAGGCCGGAGGGCCCGCAGCAGCCGACGGAACGTCCCGGCTCGGGGTGACGCGCCGTCCCGGGAACGTCGTCCGGGTGCAGGATCAGGAGAGTGCCGTCGGAGCCGGCCGTGAAGGTACCCGGAGCCATCCGAGGCGGACGGACCGCGCCGTCCGGTGGCGACTCGGGGCCGCTCAGCGGCTCTCGCCGGATCACGTCACCGGTGACGGGCTGCTGACAGTTGACGCAACGAAAGACGGTCACGCGGCCATTCTCCCGAGCCGCGCCCGGCACCGGGCGGCCGGGGCACGCAGGGCCCTTGCGGCAGTCCCGGGCCTCTTCAGCACTGGTGGACCCCTCCAGCCTCGGGCCCCTTCAGCACTGCATCCCTCCAGCCCCGGGCCTCTTCAGCACTGGCCCCCTCCAACCCCGGGCCCCTTCAGCACTGGATCCCCCCTCCAACCCCGCTCCCCTCCAGCCCCGGATCCCGCCAGCCCCACGCCCGCAGCCCCACGCCCCCGCCCCCTTCAGCCACGCCCCGAAAGATCTGCGCCAGTTCCCCTCCCCGTTGAACACCCGGTGTCACCGGGCGCGTACCACTGGGAAACGTGGGAGCGGGGTGCAGCGAGGGATGACCATGGCCGAGGCGCGTGTCTTCGCACAGGAGCTGATCGCCGGGCGCTACCGGCTGCTCGACGCGGTGCACCGGGAGACGAACCGCGTCGCCTGGTGCGGCGAGGACAGTGAGGCCGGGCGCCCCTGTCTCCTGACCCGTGTCGGACTGCCGCCCGGCAGCGGTGACGGCACCGCGTACCGCGCGACCGGGCGGATCATCCGCACGGCGGACGCGATGGGCGAACTGCGTCCGGGCCGGGTGCCGGCGGTGATCGACGCCTTCGCCGAGGAGGGCACCCTGTGGACGGTCACCGAGTGGACCGGCGGCACCCCGCTGTCCCGGCTCCTCGCCGACGAGGGGCCGTTCACCCATCTCCGCGCGGCCCGGCTCGGCCTGGAACTGCTCGACGTCCTGGACGCCGCGCACGGCGAGGGCATCACCCACGGCGAACTGAGCCCCGGCCAGGTCTTCGTACCGGACCGGGGCCCCGTCGTCCTCCATGGGTTCGGCCTCGCGGGCGCCACCCTCGCGCCCCGGCTCACCGCGCCCTCGTACGCCTCGCCGGAGCAGGCGCGTGACGAGCGGATCGGTCCGGCCGCGGATCTGTGGGCGCTGGGCGCGCTGCTCTACACGATGGTCGAGGGACGGCCGCCGTTCCGGGACCGGGACCGGCCCGAGGCCACGCTGCGGGGCGTCGACCGGCTCCCCCTGCGCGCCCCGCTGCGGGCGGGCCCCCTCGCCCAGGTCATCACCGGCCTGCTGCGCAAGAACTCCCGGGAACGGCTCACCCGCCCGGTGACCCGGGACGCCCTGGTCCGGGTGCTCGGCGCCGACCCGGACACCGCGCTCACCCCCGGCCCGCGCCCCCGGCTGCACCACGCGTACGCCACCGCCGTGCACGCCGGTTCGCGCTGGGGCAGCCGGACGCTGGTGTTCGGTACGGCGCTGGCGCTGGTGGCGGTGGCGGTCGCCGTGATGGCGGCGACCCGGCCCTCGCCGTCCGGCGACGAGGGCCCGGCGACGACGGCACCCGAGGCGGCCCCACCCCGCCCATCGGCCTCCGCACCACCCACGCCCCCATCCCCCACGCCCCCATCCCCCTCGCCCCCATCCCCCTCGCCCACCCGGTCCGGACTTCCCTCCGGGTTCCGGACGTTCACCTCCCCCGAGGGCTTCTCCGTCGCCCTGCCGCAGGGGTGGACCGCCCTGGAGACCGACAAGGTGTCCGACCTGGCCTATCGGGTGACGCTCGGAGCCGAGGGCGATCCGCGCACCCTGGCGGTGACGTACAGCGAGCGCGTCGGCCCCGACCCGGTCGCCGTCTGGCGGGACGACGTGGAACCCGGCCTGGAGCGGACCGACGGCTACGAACGGATCGGCGAGATCGAGCCGACGACGTACCGGGGCCGTACGGCGGCGGACATCGAGTGGCTGGCCGAGGTGGACGGCACCCGGGTGCGGACCTTCGGGCGGGGTGTCTCGGCGGGCGACGGGCTCGGCTACTCGCTGCGCTGGACCACCCCGGCGGCGGACTGGGACGACCGGGCCAACCGGGCGGCGCTGGAGACCCTGTTGCGGACCTTCCGCCCGCCGGTGGACTGAACACCGGGTTCCGGCCAGGCGGGCGGAGCGGAGTCACCAGGTTGTGCAAACCATGGCCAATGGGTGCATATAGGCTGCCTGTCTGTACATCCGCAGCACTGTTCACCGCCCCACAGGAGTGTTCTCCGTGACCCTAGCGACCGAGCCGTCCGAGGCGACGACCGCCCCGTCCGACCCCGCGCCCGCACCCGCACCCTCCCTCACCGAGCCCGCTGTCCCCACCGACCTCTCCGGCCCCTCCGGTCTCTCCGACCTCGTCGCCCGTGACGCCCGGGAGTTCGGGGTCTACGCCCGTACCGGCGGCTGGGCGTTCGCGCTGCTGGTGGCGCGGAGCGTACGGCCCGGCGGGCAGGGCGTGGACGAGGTACCGGCGGGCTCGGTGAAGGTGTCGGCGAAGGAGTTCGCCGGGCTGGCGGACTGCTCGCCGGAGCGGGTCATGCGCTACTACCGGGCGTGGGACCGGGCCGCCGATGACGGCATGGTGCCGCAGTTCGAGGCGCTGGAGCCGGGCCAGGACGTGGAGTTGCCGGACGCCGACATCTGGTCGGCGTACTACACCTCCCGCAACAGCGCCGCCTCCGAGCGCGGCACCGCCATCGCCGAGGCCGCCGAGGCGGAGGGCATCCGTCCGACCAAGGCGCTGGAGGTCGCCGAGAACCCGACCGCGCTGCGGGCCGCGATCCTCGCCGATCCGTCCACCGCGCAGGCCGCCCGCCGGGCCCTGCTGGACCGGGTGCGCGAGGACCCGGACCTCCAGGCCGAGCTGGCCCGCGATGTGGTGCGCACGGACGATCTGAAGAAGGCGGTGGCGACCGAGAGCCGCGCCGCCGACCGGATCGGCTATGTCCGTCAGATCGCCGAGTCGGGGCAGATCAAGACCCCCGCCGGGCAGACGGTGGACGCCCCGGTCGGCGTACGGCACGAGGCGGAGCGGCATCTGTCGCTGATCGACGAGCTGGAGGAGCACGAGGACTCCGGCGAGTGGGCCACCGAGGCGTACGACACGATGAAGAACATGGTCGCCGAGACCGTGCAGGCCGATCCCGAACTGCGGGTGAGCGAGCGCCGGACGAAGTTCTACAGCAGCCTCCAGAAGGCGACGAAGGCGTTCGAGGAGCTGACCTTCGACGACGCCCAGGACTTCTACGAGGACGACATGGTGTCCCGGCTGGAGGATCTCCAGCAGGCCATCTCCTCCTGTCTGACCGCGCTGCGCGGGGCCCACGGGGAGAGCGCGGGGCCTCAGGGCCCAGGGCGGGCTGAGTAGCCGTACTCATGCCGCGGCGGGCGGGCGGCTCCACGATGAGGGCCCGTCGACCGAGGTCCAGCCGAGGAGCCCCGTATGTCCGCCGCGCCCGTACTGCCCGTCACCCGCCCCGGTCCGCGCCGCACCCGGCTGCCCGCGGTGCTGGCCGGGGTGGTGGTGGCCGGGCTCGCCGTGTCCGCCTGGGCTCCGGCGGACCGGGCGACCTGGTTCCTGGAGACGTTCTGGGTGTTCCTGGGGCTGCCGCTGGTCGTGCTGACGCGGCGGCGGTTCCCGCTGACCGGGCTGCTGCTCGTCCTGCTCACCGCGCATGCGCTGGTCCTCGCCCTCGGCGGGCACTACACCTACGCGGAGGTCCCGATCGGGGACTGGGTGCGCGACACCTTCGCCCTGGAGCGCAATCCGTACGACCGTTTCGGCCATCTGATGCAGGGGTTCGTCCCGGCGATCCTGGTGCGGGAACTCCTGGTCCGTACCTCGCCGTTGCGGGGCAGTCGCTGGCTGGCGCCGCTGGTGGTGTGCGCGTGTCTCGCGTTCAGCGCGGTGTTCGAGATGCTGGAGTGGGCGGCGGCGGTGATCGGCGGGGAGGCGGCGGACGCGTTCCTGGCGACGCAGGGGGATGTGTGGGACACCCAGTGGGACATGTTCTGCGCGCTGATCGGCGCGGTGGTCGCGCTGGCGCTGCTGAGCCGGGTGCACGACCGGCGACTGGCCGCGCTGGAGCGCGGCCAGTCCTAGCCCTTCCCTACTGGCGCCCGGTCGTCGAGGACCGGCCCTGGACCGTGCGGGCGATCCTCGGACCCAGCCAGCGCTTGACGCGGCGCAGGGTCTCCACCCGCCCGGCCGCCCGGTCGAGCCGGTAGTAGAGCTGCGGCGGGACATGGGGCAGCAGGGGTGAGTGGCGCTGGCCGAGCAGGGCGAACATCTGCTCGGGGGGCAGGCCGATGTAGCGGGGCAGGTTCTCGTACCACTGGGCGCTGTAGCGGGCGGCGCTCTGCACCGGCAGCAGGGCCTGCTTGCGGTCCCGTTCGTAGGCGGCGAGGGCGCGGGGCAGGTCGCGCTGGTCGCGCAGGGCGCCGGCCAGGGACATGGCGTCCTCCAGGGCGAGGGTGGTGCCGGCGCCGATGGAGTAGTGGGTGGTGTGGGCGGCGTCGCCGAGCAGGACGACGTTGCCGTGGTGCCAGGTGCGGTTGGTGAGGGTGCGGAAGTTGAGCCACTGGGGGGCGCCGTCGGCCGAGGTGCGGCCGATGAGCCGGTGGCCGTCGAGGACGTCCACGAAGAGTTTCTCCAGCAGTTCGAGTCCCTCCTCCTCGCCCGCCCGGTCGAGGCCGAGGCCGGTCCAGGTCCCGGGCGCGCACTCCACCACGCAGGTGGAGCGGTCGGCGCCGAAGCCGTAGCCGTAGCACCAGATCCAGCCGTGGGGGGTCTCCACGAAGGCGAAGGTGAAGGAGTCGAAGACCTTGGTGGTGCCGAGCCAGATGTAGTGGTTGCGGCCGGAGCGGACCTCGGTGCCGAAGGCGTCCGCGTGCCGGGTGCGCAGGGCGCTGCGGACCCCGTCGGCGGCCACCACCAGATCGGCGTCGGGCAGCCGGTCGGGGGTGACTTCGCGCTGGTACTCGACCTGGACGCCCATCTCGCGGGCGCGGGCGGCGAGGATCTCCAGGAGCCGGTGGCGGCCGATGCCGAAGCCCTGGTCGCCGCTGTGCCGGGTGGTGAGGCCGCGCACCTGGGCGATCCCGTCGCTCCAGCGCACCGATCCGGCGTCGACGGCGAGGGCGGACTCGGGGTCGTGGGCGTGCAGCCGGTCGAGGAGCCCGCGCCAGTAGGTCACGCCCCAGCCGTAGGTGGAGCCCTCCGGATCGCGCTCGTGGACGGTGATGTCATGGGTGGGGTCCTGCCGCTTCAGCAGGATCGACAGATACAGGCCGGCGGGCCCGCCGCCGACGCAGACGACCTTCACGGACACCCCTGGAAGTCACTCAAAGCGGTCGATTGACAACGCAGAGTAGCAGTCGGAGGGCGTCACTCCGGGGCGCTCGGGCCACGCCACGAGCGGGACGGCCGTACCGGTGAAAGGGGGGTCAGGAGGTGGTGCGGCACTCCGGGTGGCCCCAGCCCTGGTCGTCCTTGGCGATGGTCTCGCCGGCGGCGTAGGCACGGCCGCAGACCGGGCAGCGGCCGGGGTACTTCGCCTTGAGGGTGCGGGCGGCGCCGCCGTCTGCGCCGTTCTTGCGGGCGGCGGGCTTGCGGCGCGGGGCACCGGCCTTCGGGGTGTCCGGGGAGGGCGGGGGCTCCGGGGAGCCGAGGTCGCTGCCGGCGGCTTCCTGGACGATGGCGGCCTGGCTGGCGGCGCGGTCGGCGAAGTCGTTGAGCGGGTCGCCGTCGACCTGGTGGGCGGGGACGTAGCGGAACTCGACGCTGCGGCCGTCGAGGAGTTCGTCGATCCGCACCACCAGGTCCTGGTTGGCGACCGGCTTGCCCGAGGAGGTCTTCCAGCCGTTGCGCTTCCAGCCGGGCAGCCAGGTGGTGACGGCCTTCATGGCGTACTGGGAGTCCATCCGGATCTCCAGCGCCACCCCGGGGTCGACGGCGGTGAGCAGCCGCTCCAGGGCGGTGAGTTCGGCGACATTGTTGGTGGCCCGGCCGAGCGGCCCGGCCTCCCAGCGGCTCGGGGCCTCCGTAGCGTCCGCGACCACCCATGCCCAGGCCGCCGGTCCGGGGTTTCCCTTCGAAGCCCCGTCGCACGCGGCCACCACTCGTTCACGCATGCGCCGATCATGCCATGACCGCCACGGGCGTCCGCCCGGGGTCCGGGTCTCCTAGGAGACGTCGGCCATCCCCGGGACCTCGCCGGTCAGCCGGGTGGTGTCCAGCACCGAGAAGTTCGCGCCGTAGGGGTCGCTGAGCGCGGCGAACCGGCCGAAGGGGCTGTCGACCGGCCCGAACCGTACGGTCCCGCCGAGCTTGACGGCCCTGGCCACGGTGTCGTCGCAGTCGGTGGTGTTGAAGTAGACATTGATGTACGGCGGCACCTCGGGCGGGAAGTCGTCGGTCATCCGCATCCGGCCGAGGACCGGCTCGCCCTGGACGCTGTAGATCCGGAAGTCCATCTCCGCGTCGTCCATCTGCTGGGCGGTGTAGGGGAAGACGGCCGGGAAGAACGCGTCGGACTTGTCGGGGTCGCGGGTGAAGACCTCGGCCCAGCAGTAGGCGCCGTGCTGGTCGCTCGGCGCCTCGAAGCCCTGGTGCGTTCCGGCCTGCCAGACGCCGAAGACGACTCCGCCGGGGTCGCTCGCAAGGCACATCGACCCGAAGTCGGCGACCTGCATGGGTTCCATCAGCACCTGTCCGCCGTTGGCCCGGATCGCGGCGGCGGTGGCCGCGATGTCCGGCGAGGCGAGGTACAGACACCACTGCGAGACGCCGTCCTGGCCGGGCATCGGCGGCATGACGGCGGCGGCCGACCTGCCGTCCGCGAATGCCTGGGTGTAGTTGCCGAACTCGCTACCGGCCTCGCCGTAGGTCCAGCCGAGGACCTCCGCGTAGAAGTTCTTCGCCCCCTCGATGTCGGTGAACATGGCGTCGGCCCAGACGGGTGTCCCCTGGGGTTGAACGGTCATGACGGTGCTCCCTCCACTCGTCGGAATTGTCCCGGTACTTCACGCTAGTCACTCGGGGCGCCCGACGCGCGCCGAAATCGAAATTGTGTTCCAAAATAAGGGGGTGGGTCGCCGCCCGGGGTGGCCCGGCAGGGAGTGTGCGATGGCGGACGCGACGATGCGGGCCTGGTCGGTGACGGCCCCGGGACCGGTGGAGGGCGAGCCGCTGCGCCTGCTGGAGCGGCCGGTGCCGGAGCCGGCCGGTGACGAGCTGCTGGTCCGGGTCCGGGCGTGCGGGGTGTGCCGGACCGATCTGCATGTCACCGAGGGCGATCTGCCGTTCCACCGCCCCGGTGTCACCCCCGGTCACGAGGTGGTCGGCGAGGTGGTGGCGCTGGGCCCGGCGGCCCGGGACTTCACGGTCGGGGACCGGGTGGGCGTCGCCTGGCTGCGGCACACCGACGGCGTCTGCGCCCAGTGCCGCCGGGGCGCCGAGAACCTCTGCCCGGCCTCCCGCTACACCGGCTGGGACGCGGACGGCGGATACGCCGGGTACACCACCGTCCCCGCGCCCTTCGCCCACCGTCTCCCCGACGCCCTGGACGCGGTGGCGGCGGCCCCGCTGCTGTGCGCCGGCATCATCGGCTACCGCGCCCTGAAGCGGGCCGCCCTGCCCGAGGGCGGTCGCCTGGGGCTGTACGGCTTCGGCGGCAGCGCCCATCTGTGCGCCCAGATCGCACTGGCCCAGGGCGCCCGGGTCCATGTGGTGACCCGGGGCGCGGCGGCCCGCGCACTCGCCCTCGACCTCGGCGCGTCCTCGGCCCAGGACCTGGACACGGCGCCGCCGGAGCCGCTGGACAGCGCCGTCCTGTTCGCGCCGGTCGGCGATCTGGTCCCGGTGGCGCTCCGGGCCCTGGACCGGGGCGGGGTCCTGTCGGTCGCGGGCATCCACCTCAGCGACATCCCGCCGCTGCGCTACGAGACGGACCTCTTCTACGAGAAGCAGATCCGCAGCGTCACCTCCAACACCCGCGCGGACGCCCGGGAGTTCCTGGCGCTCGCCGCCCGCCACGGGGTACGGGCGACGACGCACACCTATGGGCTGCCGGACGCGCTCCGGGCGCTGCGGGATCTGAAGGCGGGGGCCTTCGACGGAGCGGCGGTGCTGGTCGGCGAGTGATCGGCGGCCGTCAGCGGAAGGCGCGCGGATCGGCGTGGAGGCGCTCGTCCAGGCGGAGGGTGATGAACTCGTTGTTGTCGGCCTTGCCCGGGGTCCGGCCCGAGGAGAACGGGAAGTTGTTGTCGTTGAGGACGGCCACCGTGCGGTCGTCGAGCAGGACGACGTCCTCGATGGTGGTGAACGGAAAGCGGAACGTCTCACCGAATCCGCCGAGCCTGCCGGGGTTGGCGATGTCCAGCAGATCGGCGACCAGCGTCTTGTCCAGCGCCCCGTCCTTGTTCCGGTCACGGGTGTCGGCGAGGTACAGCCGCTTGAACCGGGCGTCGTCGCCCTGTCCGCCGTCCCGCTCGATGACCAGGAAGCGGTTCCTGTCGACCGCGATGGCATCGCCGATGGCGTGGGCCGGGGACTCCAGCCGGTAGACGAAGGTCTTCCCGGTGTAGGCGCGGCTGCGCAGATCGAACTGGCTGAACCGCAGGTCGCCCGGGGTGTCGCCGGTGACCGTGCCCTCCAGCAGCGGGTAGAGGCTGCGGCCGTCGACCGAGCGGGCGAGACCCTCGAAGCCCTTGCTGCTGCCGAGGTTGGGCCGATCGCCGCCGAGGTCCGGGTTCTCCGGCGCCTTGACGCCGGGCAGGGCGACGGGCGCCTCCAGGAGTGTGCCGGTGGCCGAGAAGTGCAGCAGCCAGGGGCCGAACTCGTCGCCGATCCAGTAGGTGCCGTCGGCGGCCCGGGTGATCGACTCGACGTCGAAGTCGGCGCCGGTGAGGACCCGGTCGGCGCGGGTCAGGGCGAAGGGCACCTTGCGGTGCGGGTCGGTGAGGTGGAAGCCGCCGAGCACCTTGACCTCGCCGGTGCGGGTGCCGGGCTTGATCCGGTGCACGCGCAGCAGATAGTCGGCGCTGTTGGCCTTGTTGCCGTAGCCGTTGTCGGACAGGACGTCGTAGGTGCCGTCGTGGCGGTTGACTATGCCGCTGAAGCCCTGGACGGGCTGGTCCTGGAAGGGGGCGGCGATGCCGTTGAACGGGCCCGTGCCGATGAGGGCGCCGGAGGGCTCGCTGCCGGGGACGTAGGTCTCGGCCGGCAGGGAGGCGAAGCCGGTGAGGGTGGCGCGGCCGAAGTCGCCGCCCTGGTGCGGGCCCTTGGCGGCGGCGGGGGAGGCCAGGGCGAGGGTGAGGACTACGGCGCCGAGCATGATCGAAGGTCTTCTCATGGCGCGCACCGTAGGGACACCGGATGACCACCGGCCCAACTCCGGGCGACGAGCCCGCGCCTGTGTGCGGTCCAGGGATTTTTGTCCCGTGGATGTCTTCCGCCGGGCAAGGCGCTGTGCTTGCCTGAGGATCTTTCGGCGCCGAACGGCGAACGGCGCATGCATGACCAACGGCGCATGACGAACGGTGGGCGGGGACGGGATGCGGGGTCGGTGGCTCGGGGGCGCCCTGGGCGTGATGCTGCTGCTGGGTGCCTGCGGGGACCCGGAGTCCGAGCCGCTGCCGGTGCCGCCGCCCGCCCCGAGAGCGACGGGCACCACCCACCAGAACGCGGCGCCCTCCCCGTCCCCCTCGGTGCCGCCGCCCGCCCCGAAGGCGACCGGCACCACCCACCAGGACGCGGCGCCCTCCCCCACCCCGCCTCCCACCCGGGACCTCTCCGTCGTCTACCTCGGCGACTCCCTCGCCATGGAGAACCAGACCGTCCTGGGCGAGGAACTGCGCCGGACCCTGGGCGCCGCCTACACCAGCGCCCCCTACTCGGGCACCACCCTGTGCGACTACCTGGAGGGCACCGGAGCGCGGTCCCTCGTCCCGGACGCGGACAAGGCGGCGGCGCTGGTGCGCCGGGAGCGGCCGGATGTGGTGGTGCTCCAGTTCTGGGGCAACGCCTGGGGCTACACCCCGTGCATGGACGGCATCACCTACGACGCCTCCCGCGAGCGCTATCTCGACCGGTACGCCGCCGACGCGGCCCGGCTCACCGAGCAGATCGCGGCGGCTGGCGGTGAGCGGCGGCCCCGGATCGTCTGGGTGCTCCAGGGACCGGACCCGATCACCCCCGAACGGGTCGAACTCGTCAACGGCCTCTACCGCGAGCAGGCCGCCGCCACCGGTGACGCCCTCGCCGACGCGGGCCGGGTGGTGAGCCGCGCGGGCGACCGGTACACCTGGGTCGGGCAACTCCCCTGCACCGACTACGAGCGGGCCCACCCCACCTACTGCACGGAACCGGCGAAGGGCCTCACGGCCCTGCACCGGGACGACGACTATCTGCACTTCTGTCTGGCGCCCACCACCTCGACGCCCAGGCCGTGCCCGGTGCGCTCACCCGGCATCCTGCGGATGGCGCAGGAGATCACCCGTGCGGTGGGGACGGCCCGCTGAACGGACGGGGCCCGAGGCCCCGGGTGTCACGTCCCGTCGAACGCCCGCTCCAGCCCGGCGAGGTCCAGCTTGCCCATCTGCATGAGGGCCTGGCCGACCCGGGCCGCCCGCTCGGTGTCCGGGTCACTCAGCATCGCGGGCAGCCGCTCGGGGATCACCTGCCAGGAGACCCCGAACCGGTCCTTGAGCCAGCCGCAGGGGCCGGGCTCCCCGCCGTCCTCGGTGAGCGCGGTCCAGTAGTGGTCGATCTCGTCCTGGTCGGCGCACGGGATCTGGAAGGAGATCGCCTCGGTGAAGGAGTACTGGGGCCCGCCGTTGAGCGCGACGAACCGCTGGCCGTTGAGTGTGAAGTCGACCGTCAGCACGGTCCCGGCGGGGAAGGGGGCGCCCTCGCCGTAGCGGGTGATCCCGCCGAGCGAGGCGTTCTTGAAGATCGACACGTAGGAGTGGGCGGCGTCCTCGGCCCGGCCGTCGAACCAGAGACATGTGGTGAATCCGTCGGTGCTCATGAGTACCTTCCCGTCCGGTCTTTCGGTCATCGGTACCGACCGGCGGGCGGCCCGGAACTCATCGGTCCCGGCCGCTCTGCCGTCGGCGAATCTGCCACGGGCCGACAAACCCCCGGCGGGACCCTTCGGCGGCCGACAGTGGGGGCACGGACATCTCCCGAACGCCGGGAGGTCCCACCGATGCGGAGATCCCGCCGGCCTATGACGACTACGACTACGACTACGAGGAGCCACCATGCCGCCACTGTCCCCGCTCACCGCCCGGCTCGGGCCGGACCGGACGCCCCGGGCCGAGGAGGGTGACACCCAGCCCACCCGGTTCGACGACCAACTCGCCGCCCAGTTGCTCGGCCAGCGGATCGTGCTGCTCGGCACCCAGGTCGACGAGGTCTCCGCCAACCGGGTCTGCGCCCAGCTGATGATCCTCTCGGCGGAGGACCCGCACACCGACATCAGCCTCTTCATCCACAGCCCCGGCGGCTCGGTCCACGCGGGCCTGGCCATCTACGACACCATGCGGCTGATCCCCAACGACGTGGCGACCCTCGCCATGGGCTTCGCGGCCAGCATGGGGCAGTTCCTGCTCTGTGTGGGCACCCCCGGCAAGCGGTTCTCGCTGCCCAACGCGCGGATCATGATGCACCAGCCGTCCGCCGGGATCGGCGGCACCACGGCGGACATCGAGATCCAGGCGGACAACCTCGACTTCACCAAGCGGACCATGGAGCGGATCACCGCCGAGCACACCGGGCAGAGCCCCGAGACCATCTCCCGCGACGGCGACCGCGACCGCTGGTTCACCCCCGAACAGGCGATGGAGTACGGCATGGTGGACCGGATCGTGGAGTCGTTCGCCGACATCCGCCCGGCCGCCGCACGACGACGGATGGGACTGTGACCGACATGGGCTCCTACACCATTCCGAACGTGGTCGAGAAGACCCCGCACGGCGAGCGCTCCTACGATGTGTTCAGCCGGCTGCTGTCGGAGCGGATCATCTTCCTGGGCACCGAGATCGACGACGGCGTGGCCAATGTCGTCATCGCCCAGCTGCTCCATCTGGAGTCGGCGGCGCCCGAGCAGGAGGTCGCGATCTACCTCAACTCCCCCGGCGGCTCCTACACCTCGCTCATGGCGATCTACGACACCATGACCTTCGTACAGGCCCCCATCTCCACGTTCTGTGTCGGTCAGGCGGCCTCCACGGCGGCCGTGCTGCTGGCGGGCGGGGATCCGGGGCGGCGGTTCGTGCTGGAGCACGCGCGGGTGCTGCTCGGCCAGCCCGCGAGCGGCGGTCGGCGCGGCACGGTGTCCGATCTGGCGCTCCAGGCCAAGGAGATGGTCCGTATCCGCGGCCAGGTGGAAGAGGTGCTGGCCCGCCACACCGGGCACGACATCCCCACCCTGCGCGCGGACATGGACCGCGACAAGGTGTTCACCGCGCACGAGGCGGTGGCGTACGGGCTGGCGGACGAGGTGCTGAGCCGACGCCTGCCCGGCGCGTGAGGCACCGGGCGGCGCGCGGCGGGCCGGAGTCGGGTCAGGCGACCAGGCACAGTCCGTCGTAGGAGGAGGGGGAGGAAGGGGAGGCGACGGAGGTGCGGGAGGTGCGAGAGGCGAGGGTGGTGCGGGACGGGGTCCGGGCGGTGCGGACGGTGACCCGGACCAGTTCGCCCTGGGCCAGCGACAGCAGATCGCCGAGCCCGAGGCCCAGGGCGCGGGCCGCGGCGGCGAGCACCTCGGACGACGCCTCCTTGCGGCCCCGCTCCACCTCGGAGAGGTACGGCATGGAGATCCGGGCCTGATCGGCGACGTCCTTGAGCGTTCTCTCCTGCGCGAGCCGCTCACGGCGCAGGACATCGCCGATGAGGTCCCGCCAGAGCGGCTCGGCGGGCGCCGGTCCCCCGCGCGGCGGCACGGGTACGGGGGCGGGCGCGGGGGACACGGGGGAAGCGGGGGACACGGGCGCGGCGGGGCGCAGCGGGATCACTCGGGCTTCGTCGGGCGCTCGGTGCGCTGGGTTGCTCACCACTCCAGCCTAGAAGTCCCGGCCGTCCAGGCAAGCGGTCCGGATTCCGCTCTCCGGGAAATCCGATGGAACGGAGGGCCGGTGGGAGATCCGGTGGGCGGCCGTCCTCCCCCGTCCGGCGGTGCGGGTCGTACGTCCGGTGCGGGAGGCGCGCGTTGGATGCCGAGGCATTTTGCATGTACCGCCGAACCCTGGGTAGCCGAGGCTTCGAAGACGCATGGACCGAAGCAGCAACCCGACGACAAAAACCGGACATTGATGTTCGTGGGAGAGGCAATGGACACCGCCGTGATCAGGTCGGAGGCAAAGGTCGAGCACGACACCGCCGGGACCCGAGCGGGGGAGGGGATACTGCCGGACTCCGTGGATCCGCGGACCGTGGCACCACTGGACGCACGTGAGCTGTCCCGTCAGCTCTTCCCCCGGCTGGCGGAGCTGGAGGAGGGCACGCACGAGCACCAGTACGTCCGCAACACCCTGATCGAGCTGAACATCTCGCTGGTCAGGTTCGCGGCCGGACGGTTCCGCGGGCGCGGCGACGACATGGAGGACATCGTCCAGACCGGCATGATCGGTCTGATCAAGGCGATCGACCGGTTCGACCTGTCCAGGGAGGTCGAGTTCACCACCTTCGCGCTGCCGTACATCGTGGGCGAGATCAAGCGGTTCTTCCGGGACACCACCTGGGCGGTGCATGTGCCGCGCCGGCTCCAGGAGGCCCGGGTCGAGCTGGCGAAGGCGCGCGAGGAGCTGGCCGGTCATCTGGACCGGGAGCCGACGGTGGCCGAGCTGGCGGCGCTGATGGACATCTCCACGGACGAGGTGGTCGAGGCGCAGCTCGCGTCCAACGGCTACAACTCCTCCTCCCTCGACGCGGCCCTCACCGGGGAGGACCCCGGCAACGGCGAGGCCGTGCTCGCGGACTTCATCGGCGTCGAGGAGTACGGTCTGCGGCTGGTGGAGGACGTCCACTCACTGGCCCCGCTGATGGCCGAGCTGGGCGAGCGCGACCGGAGGATCCTCCATATGCGGTTCGTGGAGGAGGCCACCCAGGCGGAGATCGGCGAGACGCTGGGCTGCTCGCAGATGCATGTGTCGCGGCTGCTGAAGCGGATCATCGTCCGGCTGCGCAAGGGGATGCTGGGGGAACTGGGCTGCGCCTGAGGGCTGCCGCCCACGAGGACGACGAGGGCGGGGGCGGGGCTTACGGCTCCGCCCCCGCCCTTCGTTTGAGCGGCCACTCGGCCCCGACGCACACGGCCCCTCACCCGTCCCCCGAGCGCAGGGCCGTCTACTCGCCCCCGAAGCGCACGACAGCCCGTACCCGCTTGCCCACCGGCACCCGCTCGACCGTCACCTCGGCCGTGAGGGCGTGCACGATCTCCAGACCATGACGGCCGACGCGCTCCGGGTCGCGCGGGTAGGCGCGCGGCAGGGCGGCACTGCTGTCGTAGACGTAGACCGTCACCCCGGCGTCGGTGCCCTCCAGTTCGAGGATGTACGGGCCGTTGCTGTGCCGGTCGGCGTTGGTGACGAGTTCGCTGACCACGAGGAGGACCTCGTCCTCGGCGCGGGCGCCGATCCGGGCGCACCACTCGGTTCTGAGCTGCTCCAGGAAGCGCCCGGCGAACGCCCGCGCCTCGGCGATGCACCCCGGTTCCCCGGTGTAGTGCGCCGCGCGCCGCAGCGGTTCGACGGGCACGTCGAAACCAGTCGGCATCACTGCCCCGTCCCGGTGCTCGATCATGGGTTTCTCTCTCGGAAGCCGGCGTGGCCGGACGCTGCTGCACCAGTGCTGGTACCCAGAGCCGGGCCGCGCAGTCCCCGGGCGGAGAGCATGACGCGGTGTGTCGCGGCGCCGGGGAGATCGCGGTGGCTCGGCAGCAGTGTAGGCGGCGGGTGTTTCCTGTGTGGGCACTGTGTGCAAGTGGGGTGATGGGGGGCGTCTGCGCGGACGGACCTCCCGGCGGGCGGCCGGTGCGGTGGCTGCTTAGCGTGACAGGATGACCGCCCCCGTTCCCGGCCCGCCGCCCCTCGCCCGGCACGGCTGGTCCGACGCGCTGCTCACGGTGGTGGCCGGGCTGGCGGCGATGGGTACGGTGGCGGCGCTGGGACTGTGGGCGGCCGGGGCGCTGGAGCTGCCGGACTCGGCGTATCCGAGGGTGGTCGCGGCGACGGTGGTCACGGCGGTGGGCGGCACGGTGGAGATGCGCGGGGACGCGGGCGGGCTGGCGCGGACGGAGGCGGGTCTGAGGGTCGTGCCGTTGTCGGTGACGCTCGCCGGGGCCCTGGTGATCGGCCGCGGCTTCCTCCGGCCGCTGCGGCACGGGACGGCTGCGGACCTGGCGGGCTGGGCGCTGCGGATCGCGGTGCTGTGGGGGGCGGCTCTGCTCGGGCTGGCGTTCGCGGCGCGGCAGCTGTTCCGGATCCCGCTGGGCGAGGGCGCGGCGCGTGACCTGACGGAGTTGTTCGGGATCTCCCCCGAGGTCGGTTTCACCACCGATGTGCCGCTCACGGTGCTGTTCGGGCTGCTGTGGCTGGCGGGGGTGTTCGTGCTGGCGCTGCTGGTCGCGCGCCGGGCACCGCTGCCGGGACCGGCGGCGCGGCTGCGGGCGTCGGCGGGGCCGGTGGCGTACGCGACGGTGGGGCTGCTGCTGGGGACGGTGGGGGTGGGGGCGGTGATCGGGCTGGTGGTGGCGGCCTCGCGGGGGCACGCGGCGGACACCTTCGCGGTGCTGCTGCTGGGGCTGCCGAATCTGGTGTGGCTGGTGTTCACGCTGGGGCTGGGGGCCACCTGGCACGGCCGGGTGGACGGCCCGTTCGGGCTGCCCATGCCCCGGCTCCTGGACCAGGTGCTGCGCGGCCCGGAGGTGTCGACGCTGAATCTGCGCACGCTGACGGAGTACGACGGCCGGGTGTGGTGGCTGGTCGCGGTGGACGCGGTACTGGTGCTGGGCGCGGCGTGCGTGCTGGGGGCCCGCTCCCCCGCCCGCACCCCGCTGTGGCGGCACGCGGCACGGACGGCGGTGGGGATGGCGGTGGGCCTGGTGCTGACGGTGCTGATGATCTGTCTGCTCTGCCGGATCAGCGCCCACTACGGACTGTCCGTCCTGGGCATCGGCAGTCTGGGCGGAGACCTCGCCGGGGAACTGCTCCTGCGACCGGAGGTGTGGCGGGCGCTGGGGCTGGCGGCGCTGTGGGGAGTGGTGGCGGGCGGCGTGGGCGGCCTGCTGACCGCGGGGGCCCGCCGGGCGAGGGACCTGGCGGGGGGCAGGGGCGGGGCGGGGTCGTGACGGCTCGGGCCGAACGGCGTCCAGGGCGGTCGTCCGCGTCGGCTCAAGCCACCGGCACCACCAGCGCCGGGACCGTCCGCTGCATCCGCAGGGCGTCGACCGACTCGGCCAGCAGCTCGTACTCGGTGGTGTCGTCGTTGGCCGCGATCCGGACCAGCCGCCCTACCGCGAGCTGGTCGGCCACCAGTTCCTGCTGGGCCGCGTCCGCGCACCAGCGGCGCAGCAGCCGGGGGACGTCCGGGACGGTCTCGGCGACCGGGACCAGGGCTCCCTGCGGGAAGGCCGAACTGGTGGGGAGCGGGTCGAGCCGCTCCGCTATCCAGGAGGCCCGGTCACGCAGCCACCAGAGCGCCAGTGCCAGCGTCGGTGCGCGATAGGTGCCGAGCGGAACGCCGATCCGCCGGCCGTCGCACACTCCGTACGCCGTGACATGGCACAGGAATTCGTCGTGCACCTTTCCACTCCCCCGCTGATCGCGTGCGGCCTTGCCTCGCTTTCGTGCGGCTCCGGAGCGGTGAACTGCCCCTCACGTTGAGTATGTTCACTCTTGACACACTGTCACCATTACTTTCCGGCCAGTCTCTTGGCATATTCCCGGGGCCGGATGGCCGAAACGGTGAGGTTTGGCCGACGGCGGGCGCATAAGCCGCCGGTGAGGGCCGGGGTGCGAGCGGCTGCGGAGGCGGGCCGGGAGGGCGGAGAGGGACAGGCCGACGGTACATCGGAGGAGGCGGAACGGAAGCAAATCGGTGGAGGAGCACGCACCCGTACGCGCCCTCGACGGCTGAGCACGCACCCTTGCGCGCCCCGTGCGCCCGGTGTACCCCGGCGCGCACCTTGCGTGCCCGCCCCCTCCGTCCCCCCTCACTCCCCCGCTGGAGCGACCCTCACCGGTCGCCCGCCCTGCCCGTCGCCCCGTCCCTCGCCCGGCACCCGGCACCCGGCACCCGGCACCCGGCACCCGGCCGATCCTCGCCCGGCGCCCGCCCCGCCCCGCCCTTCCCTCAGCCCTTGACGATCTTGTCGATCCGTGCCAGTTCCTCGGCGTCGAAGTCCAGGTTGCGGGCGGCGCCCACGCTGTCCTCCAGCTGGGCGACGCTGCTCGCGCCGATCAGCGCCGAGGTGACCCGGCCACCCCGCAGCACCCAGGCAAGAGCGAGCTGCGCGAGGGTCTGGCCCCGGCTCCCGGCGATCTCGTTCAGCGCGCGCAGCCGCTCCAGTTGCTCGGCGACGGTGTCCGCGGTCAGGAACGGACTGGCACCGGCGGCCCGGGAACCCTCGGGGATACCGCCGTCGAGGTAACGGCCGGTGAGCAGGCCCTGCTCCAGCGGGGAGTAGGCGATGGAGCCGATGCCCAGCTCGTCCAGCGTGTCGAGCAGGCCCTCGTCCTCGGGGCGGCGGTCCAGCAGGGAGTAGCGCGGCTGGTGGATCAGCAGCGGGGTGCCCAGCTCGCGCAGGATCCGGGCGGCCTCCCGGGTCTGGGCGGCGGAGTAGTTGGACACCCCCACGTACAGCGCCTTGCCTTGCCGCACGGCGGAGTGCAGCGCGCCCATCGTCTCCTCCAGCGGAGTGTCCGGGTCGTAGCGGTGCGAGTAGAAGATGTCGACGTACTCCAGGCCCATCCGCGTGAGGCTCTGGTCGAGCGAGGACAGCAGGTACTTGCGCGAACCCCACTCGCCGTAGGGGCCGGGCCACATCAGATAGCCCGCCTTGGTGGAGATCACCAGTTCGTCGCGGTACGGGGTGAAGTCGGCGCGCAGGGCGTCACCGAGCGCGGACTCGGCGGCGCCGGGCGGTGGACCGTAGTTGTTGGCGAGGTCGAAGTGGGTGACACCGAGGTCGAAGGCGCGGCGCAGGATGGCCCGCTGGGTCTCGGCGGGGCGGTCGGGGCCGAAATTGTGCCACAGGCCGAGGGAGAGCGCCGGGAGGCTCAGGCCGCTGCGTCCGGTGCGCCGGTAGGGCAGGTCCGCGTAACGGTCGGGGTGTGCGGTGTACAACGCGACTCCAGGGGGTTGGCGGGTCCGGCCGGCTGGTCGGCCGGACGGTCGGCCGGACCGGGCGGCTCACGGGGGTTCGGTTCGCTTCGGTTCGCTTCGGTTTCCGGGCGAACCGTCCCCCACTCTGACCCGCCTCCTGCACAGCGGTCCAACAGAAGAATCAGATGGAATTGAGCGACTACGCTGCTCAATCATGGAACTGCGCCATCTCCAGCACTTCGTCGCCGTCGCCGAGGACCAGCACTTCACCCGGGCCGCCGAGCGGCTGATGGTCTCCCAGTCGGGGCTGTCGGCCTCCATCCGGGCGCTGGAGCGCGAGCTGCGCGCCCCGCTGTTCGTGCGCACCACCCGCCGGGTGACCCTGACACCGGCCGGGCGGGCGCTGCTGGACGAGGCGGAGCGGATCCTCGCACAGGTCCGGTCGGCGCACGAGGCGGTGGCCGCGGTGCAGGGCGTGCTGCGCGGGATGCTGACGCTGGGCTCGGAGCAGTGCATCGCCGGGGTGCATGTGGCGCGGCTGCTGGCGGCGTTCCGGCGGTGCCATCCGGATGTGGAGATCTGTCTGCGGCAGGCGGGCTCGGGCGCGCTCTCCGAGGAGGTGGCGGCCGGGCGGCTGGATCTCGCCTTCGTGGTGCAGTCGGCGTCGGAGGACCCGGACCAGTTGCGGCGGGTGCCGCTGACCAGTGAGCCGATGACGGTGCTGTGCCATCCCGGGCACCGGCTGGCGCGGGCGGGCGCCGCAGTGACCCCGCGCGAGCTGGGCGGCGAGGTGTTCGTGGACTTCCACCCGGACTGGGGGCCGCGCCGCACCACGGACGCCGCGTTCGCCGCCGCGGGGGTGCGCCGCACGGTGGCGCTGGAGGTCAACGATGTGCACGGCCTGCTCGACATGGTGGACGAGAATCTCGGCATCGCGGTCGTCCCGGCCCACTTCCGCCTCAAGCGCGAGTCGCTCACCGCGCTGCCCGTGAAGGACACCGAGGACACGCTCTACGAGACGGTCGCCCTGCTGCCCCCGGCCCAGGCCACCAGCCCGGCGGCCCGCGCGCTGATGGGACTGCTGGAGCGGGACGGCGCGCACCGCGCGTAAGGGCCCACCGGCCGTGGCGGACGGCGGACGGCGGACGGCGGACGGCGGACGGCGGACGGCGGACGGCGGACGGCGGACGGCGGGAAGGTGCGCGATGGTTAAGCCATGCATGCCAAGGACATCCTCATCGACGGCTTCGGCCGGATCCAGGAAGAGGTCCACACCGTGGTGGAGGGCCTCGACCCCGAGCGGCTCAACGCCCGCCCCTCCCCCGGCGCCAATTCCGTGACCTGGCTGATCTGGCATCTCACCCGGGTGCAGGACGACCACATCGCGGACGCGTTCGGGCTGGACCAGATCTGGCTGACCGACGACTGGCCGGAACGCTTCGGGCTCGGCCTGCCCCGCCACGACACGGGCTACGGCCACACCCCGGCCGAGGTCGGCAGGGTACGGGTGGACGACGGCCGCCTTCTCACCGGCTACTACGACACCGTCCACACCCAGACCCTCGGGGCGCTGCGCGGAGTCGCCGCCAAGGATCTGGAGCGGGTGGTGGACGAGCGCTGGGAGCCGCCGGTCACGCTCGGGGTGCGGCTGGTCAGCGTGCTGTCCGACGATCTCCAGCATGTCGGGCAGGCCGCCTACGCCCGGGGGCTGCCTCAGCGGGCGTAGCCCGGGAGCACCACGTCCTCGATCAGTGCCGTGCGCTCGTCGAACGGGAGGAAGGCGCTCTTCAGCGCGTTCACGGTGACCGTGCGCAGATCGTCGACGGTCCAGCCCGCCTGGTCCACCAGCAGGGACATCTCGCGGGACATGGTGGTGCCGGAGACCAGTCGGTTGTCGGTGTTGAGGGTGACCCGGAAGCCCAGGTCCTTCAGGACGGTGATCGGGTGCTCGGCGATGGAGGTGGCCGCGCCCGTCTGGAGGTTGGAGGTCGGGCACATCTCCAGGGCGATCCGGCGGTCCCGGACCCACCCGGCGAGCCGCCCCAGCTTGCCGTCCACGATGTCGTCCATGATCCGCACGCCGTGCCCGATCCGCTGGGCGCCGCACACCTGGAGCGCCTGGTGGATGCTGGGCAGTCCGTGCGCCTCACCGGCGTGGATGGTGAACGGCACGCTCTCGCGGCGCAGATGCTCGAAGGCGGCGAGGTGGTCGGCGGGCGGGAAGCCGTCCTCGGCGCCGGCGATGTCGAAGCCGACGACCCCGGCGTCCCGGAACGCCACCGCCAGCTCGGCGGTCTCCCGCGTCCGGTCGAACATCCGCATCCCGCACAGCAGCGTGCCGACCCGGACCGGTGTGCCCATCGCCGCGGCCTTGGCCATCCCCGCCGCGAGCCCCTCCTGGACGGTCTCCACGACCTCCGGCAGGGTCAGCCCGCCGGTCAGCATCAGCTCCGGCGCGTACCGCACCTCGGCGTAGACGACCCCGTCGGCGGCGAGGTCGAGGACGTACTCCTCGGCGGTGCGCAGCAGTCCCTCCCGGGTCTGCATCACGGCGAGGGTGTGCTCGAAGGTGGCGATGTAGCGGACCAGGTCACCGGAGTTGGCGGCCTCGTAGTACCAGGCGGCGAGGGCGTCCGGGTCGGTGGTGGGCAGGGTGTGCCCGACGGTCGCGGCCAGTTCCACGACGGTGGCGGGGCGCAGTCCGCCGTCGAGGTGATCGTGGAGCACGGCCTTGGGGAGTCTGCGGAGGGTGGCGTCGTCAAGGGTGTCTACGCGCGTAGCGGTCATGATGGGTCGGTTCATTTCTGGACGGCCCCGGCGGGCGGGGCGTGAACGGGAGAGCGGGGAAAACGGGGAAGCGGGGAAGCGGGAGAGGCCGGGCTGCGGTGCGGTGCCCTACGGGGCGGCGGGCTGGAGCAGATCCCACCGGTTGCCGTACAGATCCTGGAAGACGGCGACCGAACCGTACGGCTCGTGCCGGGGGTCCTCCAGGAAGGTCACCCCGGCGGCCAGCATCCGGGCGTGGTCGCGGGCGAAGTCGTCGGTGTGCAGGAAGAACCCGACCCGGCCGCCGGTCTGGTCGCCGATCCGGGCGCGCTGGGCCTCGCCCTTGGCGCGGGCGAGCAGCAGGGCGGTGCCGGTGCCTTCGGCGCCTTCGGGGTTCGGTTCGACGACGACCCAGCGGGAGCCGTCGGGGCGCGGCGCGTCCTCGGCGAGACGGAAACCGAGGGCCTCGGTGTAGAAGCGGATGGCTTCGTCGTAGTCGTCGACGACAAGGCTGACCAGGGCGACGCGTCGCATCGGGACCTTCCGGGAGTGCGGTTGACCGGAGAGGTTATACGTAAAACGCGGGGTGCGCCACCCGGGGGCGTGCTCCTCCGTCCCGGGTCGTCCGCGCCCCTCCGCCGGGAGTCCTACACCCCTGGCCCGAGGCGCCGGGAGCGGCCGGCGGATAGCGTGCCCGGCATGACGACCATGGAGGTGCCGCGCGACCGCGAACAGCGCAAACGGGATGTGCTGGAGCGGCTGGAGAACGAGATGGACATCTGGGTGGCGTCGGCGGACACCGGAGGGGTGCCGTGTCTGGTCGCCCTGTGGTTCGTCTGGCACGAGGACGCGGTCTGGCTGGCGACCCGCCCCACCAATCCCACCGGCCGCAACCTCGCCACCGGCACCCGCGCGGCCCGGCTGGCGTTCGGTGACACCCGGGATGTCGTCCTGATCGACGGAGATGTGGAGGTCCACTCCCGCGAGAAGGTACCGGCCGCCGCGGCGGAAGCCTTCCACCGCAAAACGGGCTGGGACCCGCGAGCGGACCGCGCGGTGTACGCGTACTACCGGGTGCGCCCCAGGGCGGTCCAGTCCTGGCACGAGGTACGGGAGTTGCCGCAGCGGCACATCATGCGGGACGGGCGGTGGGTGGTCTGAGCCGGCGGGGGGCGAGCGGGGGCGGCGCGCGGGCGGGGAGCGGGGGCGGCGCGCGGGCGGGGAGCGGCCGTCCGTCCGAGCGGGGGCCGAGCTGCCGCTCGCCTGATGCCGCTCGGCTGTGCCGCGGTCTGGTGTCGGCGGCTGGGGTCTCACCCCGAGCGGCGGGGCACGGTCCAGCCGGATCTGAGCGGTGCACGGGGGTGGGTCGGATCGGAGGGGGTGCCCTGGGGGTGGGCCGGATCGGAGGGGGTGCCCTGGGAGCAGACCCCGACCCAAGCGGACGCACGCAGGCGCCCCGGGGCGTGGGCCATGCCCCCGGGCGCCGCGCGCCGGAAGGTCAGGACGGTGACGACTCGCCCGGGGTCTGCTTCATCCCGTCGACGACGGCCCGGTCGATGATCGCGCTGGTGTGCATGATCGTGCCGGGCTCGAAGATGACGCCCTCCTCCTCGCGCTCCTCCACCTGGACGCTGCGCTCACCGAGGAAGACAAAGGTCTTCCGGTCGAAGATCCACTCCTCCCGGGCGCCGCTGGTCTCGTCCAGCCGGGCCACCGCGATGCCCTCCCGCCCGGCCGCGTCCTCGGCGTCGTTCACCACGACGACCCCGGGGATCTTCGCGGCGGTCTTGAACAGCGCCGAGTACAGCTCGGCCGGCGGGTAGCTCTCGCCGAGCAGGTCGCCGATGGTGGAGAACGCCTGCTGGTCGGGCGAGTTGCCCATCCCCTCGGTCTCCTTGTAGATCTTCGCGAGCAGCTGGTCGGGGTCGGTGGTGAGCTGGGTGAGATAGTCGTACGAGGGGCCGTTGATGTTGGGCACGCGGGGGTTGCCCTGCTCGTCGGGCAGGCTCAGGGTCTCGCCCTCGGGGCCGTCGTTGACGGCGGGGTCGATGAGCCAGCCCTCGCTGCCGTCGGCGGACTGCCAGATCTGGCGGGTGTGCAGGGCATAGCTGGCGAGGCTGGCGTCGTCACCCTCGATCTTGAGGAAGGTGTCGGCGACCTGGGACTCGACGTAGACGAACTGCCCCGGGGCGACGGGCGGCCGGGAGGCGTCGTCGGAGGTGGCGGCGGCGAGCGAGATCCGGTCGAGCAGCTGGGGCACCCCGTCGGAGGTGACGGTGCCGAGGTCGGTGGTCAGGGCCGGGCCGGTGGCGAGGCCGCCGCCCCCACCGTTGTTCAGCACCGTGGCGGCGACGATCACACCGGTCACGGCGGCGGCCATCGCGGGCAGGGTGATCGCGGGGCGCGGCAGCCGCAGCCGCCGGGTCTTCACGCCGGAGGCGGCCACCCCCGTGCTCTCCTCGCGCTGGCGCATGTCCTGGATCTGGGCCATCAGACGCTCCTTGTGGAACTGGTGACGGCCCGGTGGCAGGTCGCGCGCTGTCCGGGACAGGAGCTGGGCACTCTCATCCTCCTCGGCAGGGCGCTGCCGGGACGGGTTCGCGTTCATCGGTTTCCTTCCTGTGCGGGCCGGATCGCGTGGTCGTGATCGCCTCTTGTCTGTCGGGCGGGGCGGACGGCTTCCCAGGTTCCGCGGACTTTTTCGCGGGCGGTGTCCGTCGGGGGCCGGGGCGCGGGGCGCGGGGCGGTGTCCAAGGGGCGGGCGAGTTCGGCCTCGGCGAGGGTGCGCAGCTTCTTGCGGGCCCGGGAGAGCCGGGAGGCGACCGTGCCGACGGGGATGCCGAGCGCCTCGGCGGCGGACTCGTAGTCCAGGCCCTCGCCGAGGCAGAGCGCGATGACCTCGCGCTCGGTGCGGCGCAGCGCGGCCAGTGAGGTGAGGACGGTCGCGAGGCGGCGGCGGTCGTCGAGGCGGCCGGCCACCTCGTCGGCGTGGTCGGGTACCGCCAGGGACAGTTCGGCCGCCGCGGCGGCACCGGCGGCGGCGCGGTAGCGGCGGTTGGAGCGGAACTGGTTGCGCGCGGTGTTGGTGGCGATGCCCAGCAGCCAGGGCCGCAGCGATCCCCCTTCGGGTCCGACTCTCTCCCGCAGCCGCCATGCCTCCAGGAAGGTGGCAGCCATGACGTCCTCGGCGGTCGACCAGTCGGCGGTCAGCCGGAAGGCATGGTTGTAGACCGCGCGGGCATAGCTGTCGAACAGCTCGGCGTACGCGGCCGGATCCCCGGCTCTGATCCGGGAACGCAGTTGAGTACTCACCTCAGACAACTGTCCGGCACCCTTCACCCGCTTCCCGTGACCTGGGTCACAACCCCCTCGCCCGGGGCGGGTTCAGTCCGCCCGGCGCGGCCAGCAGGCCAGCAGTTGGTCGGCGACGGTGTGCAGGGCCTCGCGCGGCACACCCGAGGCGGCCTGGACGGCGAGTCCCTGGACGACCGAGACCAGGAGCCGTGCGAGGGCCCGGGAGTCGGTGCCGGGCGGCAGACCGGCGGTGCCCGGGAAGGAGTCGAGCCGGTCGGCGAGGACGGTCACCCCGTCCTCGCGGAGCCCGGTCAGATACGCGCGCACCGACGCCGAGCGCGGGTTCACCACCAGCGCGCCCTGCACCACCAGACAGCCGGGCGGGGTGTCCTCACCGGCGACGGCCTCCACCGCCCCGTGCAGGAAGGTGTGCGCCAGCGCCTCGGCCGTGGGCTGTTCGAGGGCGGCCCCCAGATAGGAACCGGGTCCCGCCATATAGCGCTCGACGGCCTTGCGGAAGAGGGTCTCCTTGTCGCCGAACGCCGCGTAGACGCTGGGGGCGCTCATCCCCATGGCCGCGGTCAGATCGGACAGGGCGGTGCCTTCGTAGCCCTGGGTCCAGAAGGTCAGCATGGCCGCGTCCAGCGCCCGCTCGGGGTCGTAGCCGCGCGGCCGGCCACCCGGCATGAGCCCGCCTCCCCTTCTGCCCCCGCCCGTGCGGGAGCGCCTGCGCGCAGCCTATCGAGGGCGTGGTTGACACCCCGTCATGGGACCGGAATAGTTTCCTAGCGATCGTTAGGATACTGCTGCTCAGTGCTGCTCAGAGATGCTCAGTAATGCTCAGCGACAAGGAGAGCCATGAGCCTGATCGATCCGTACGCGGCCGATCCCCGCTACACCCAGCGCGGCGCGGTCTATGTGCCCGCCGGGGAGGGGCAGACCTCCTGGGTGTTCGCCGACACCTACACCCTCAAGGCCGGTGCGCGGGAGACGAACGGGTCGCTGACGTTCCTGGAGGCGACGGTGCCGCCGGACGGGGGGCCGGGACCGCATGTCCACAACGATCACGACGAGACGTTCTATGTCATCTCCGGCGAGCTGGAGTTCCTCAACGGGGACGAGACGGTGACCGCCGGGCCCGGCGGGTTCTTCTTCGTCCCGCGCGGCACCCGGCACCGCTTCCGCAACCGCGGCCACCACGCCGTCAAGATGATCTTCTTCTTCACTCCGGGCGGCATAGAGGAACTCCTCCTCGCCAGTGCCACCCCCGCCGAACCCGGGGTGGCACCTCCCGTCCGCGATCTCAGCGTCGCCGCGCCCCCGGCCGAACTGATGGAGCGCTACGGCACGGAGAACCTCCCCGACCCCGAGTAGACGGGAGTCGGGAGTCGGGAGACGGCCGGTGCGCCGGGGTCACGGGTAGACGTAGGTGTTCAGGGTGTCGACCGCCGCCTTGGTGTTGCCCAGGTCGTAGCGGTCCACGGCGAGGAAGGTGGGCTTCTTGCGGGCGGCGGGCTCGCAGAAGCGGCGGGCGCGGTCGGTGAGCTTGGTGTTGTCGGTCCCGGCGGTGCCGGACATGGTGGTGTCCCGGAAGTGGTTCATGACGAAGAGCGGCTTGAAGGCACCCTCGGTACGGGTCAGGGGGATGTTGGTGCCCGGCCCGTACCAGCGGCTGTAGCAGGACCAGTCGGAGGCGCCCACGCCGGAGCCCATGGACCAGTGGTTCTCCACGGTCCACTCGCTCTGGTACATCACCCCGAAGCTGTCCCGGGTCAGTCCCGCGGACTGATCGGCGGCGCGGCTGTGGTCGGTGAAGATCAGCAGGCGGTCGTTCGCGGCGATCAGATCGGCGACCCTGGGCCAGCCGTTCTGCCGGACGCCGGTCAGGTCGGGGCGATGGAGGAGGTCGGAGAGGCCATTGACCCGGGCGAGTTCGGAGCGCAGGACGCCCGGGTCGACATAGTCCTCCAGGAAGACGGTGGCGATCTGGTCGGGGTGGGCCCTGAGGAAGTCCACGATCCGCTGGAGGTCGACCCAGAGCGCGACCGGGCGGCTGACCAGGGTGCAGCTGTTGTGGCAGAGGATCGCGCCGTCCGGGGTCTGATGGATGTCGAGCATGAACCCCCGCACCCCGTCAGCGAGTTGCTGCTCGATGCCGCGCGACTGGTTGGGGAACAGATTGACGAAGGGCGGGGCGAAACCGCCGTCGACGCCATTGGCGTAGGCGTTGTGCGCGGTGAGGAAGGTGACCTGGTCCAGGGTGCGCTCGCTCTCGGGCGGCATGGGGCGGGTCGCGGGGGTGACCGGGGTGAGATACCAGGTGGCGAGGGTGCCGGAGCCGCCGAGGGTGAGCCGGGCCGGGTAGTTGGCTCCGGAGGGCTTGGCGGCGACCGTGAGATGGCGGTCGGTGCCGGGGGCCTTCAGGGTGTACCGGTCCGCTCCGGCGGAGGTGATCTCCCACAGGGCGTCGCCGCTGCCGCAGGCGACGGTTCCGGCCTGGTCGCCGGACCTGCCGAGACAGGACCCGGCGGTGTCGGCGCTCTCCAGGACATGCCCCGAGCCACTCACCCGCAGGGTCCACTGCTGGCGGTCCTCGTTGCCCTTGGGGTTGTGCTGTTCGACGGCTCCGCCCGCGTCGGAGGCGTTCAGACCGGTGACGGCGCTCTGTACGTAGTAGGCGCCGGGCGTGGGGACGGGGGCGGGGGCGGCCTGGGCCGCCGCGCCGGCCGGAACGGGGGCCACGGCCGACGCGGCGAGCACGACGGCCGTGGCGAGCAGGGTGTGGGGGGTGCGCATGACGGGGTCCTTCGTCCGGGGCGGAAGGGTCGGATGCAGCATCGGTCAGGTGCATGACATCACGCCCCGCCGGACCGCGTCAGCAGTACAAGTTGCTCCCGGGTGAGACTCCGAGGATCTGAGTGAACCGGTTGTAGTTGTTGACCCGGCTCTGGACCTGCGCGGGGTTGCGGCCGTCGCACTCCAGGGAGCCGTTGATGGAGCGGATGGTCTGGCCGAAGCCGGCGCCGTTCACCATCGCGTTGTGGCCGGTCATGGTGCCGGGACCGCTCTGGGTGTTCCAGTACCAGAGGCCGGTCTTCCAGGCGACGGCCGCGTTGTTCTGGACTTGCCAGGGGTTGTTGAGCAGATCGATGCCCAGCGCGTCCCCGGCCGCCTTGTAGTTGAAGTTCCAGCTCAGCTGGATCGGGCCGCGCCCGTAGTAGGCGGCCTGACCGGCGGGGCAGCCGTAGGGCTGGCTGGTGTCGCAGTAGTGGGGGTAGTTGGCGGTGTTCTGCTCCACGATGTGGACCAGGCCGCCGGTCTCATGGCTGACGTTGGCGAGGAAGGCCGCGGCCTCCTGCTTCTTGACCGTGTCACTGCCGGTGTTGGCGAACGCCGGGAAGGCGCTCATCGCGGAGACCAGCCCGCTGTAGGTGTAGAAGGAGTTGCGGCTCGGGAACATCTGGTTGAACTGGGCCTCGCTGACCACGAAGCTGGCGTTGGGGGTGCCGGTGTCACACGCGTACGGCTCCCAGTACCAGGTGCTGATGGTCGGGTCGTAGCCCGGGTTGGCGTGCTCGGCGATGTACGCCTTCCCGTCGGTGTAGCGGACGATGGCTCCGGCGGCGTAGGACTGCCCGGCGACCCAGTTGGAGTAGCTGGAACAGGGAGCCGCGACCGCCTGCGTGGCCGGGAGGAACACCGGTACGGAGGCAGCGATGGCGACGGCGGCGAGAACTGCGGAGATGCGGCGCCTCTTCACGGAGTGAACTCCTTTTCAGGACACGGCCGCACCCGGAACAAGGCGGGAGGAGAGCCGACCTTGAGCGCACATGCCGGTGTCATACCGGTCACGGCGGTCGGGGGCGGCCGTGGTGGGGGGTTGTGGACGCACACTCAACCGCCTTGGTCTGTACCAGTCAAGGGTTTAGACCAGTTGCCGGATGTGGAGATTACGTCGATGCAGGTCAGGGACGCGGCCATGGACCCCGGGCACGGAGTTAGGCTCACTCGATGAGCGTGAGCGCGAGCGAAAGGACGCCCCGTCAGGCTCCGCTGTCCTGGGGGCAGGAGGTCTCCTGGTGGGAGCACCACGCCACCCCGCGCGCCGCCCGCCATCACTTCACCCTGTGCCAGGTGATCGAGCCCCGCCCGCCCCTCCCCGTCGACCGGGCGGAACGGATCCTGCACCGGCTGGTGACCCGCCATCCCGCGCTGCGCACCCGCTTCACCACCCGGCAGCACGAGGTGCCCGTCCCCGCACTGCCGGAGTTCCGTGACCGGTGGCTGGTGCGGGTGACGGTGGCGGCGGAGAGCGAGATACGGGAGGCGGGGCGGGCACTGTGGCACCGGCCGCGCGGTCATGTCTTCGACCTGGCGGACGGCTGCCCGGTGCGGTTCGGACTGGTCTGCCAGGACGGTCGGGTACCGGGGGTGTTCACCTGCTTCCACCATCTGGTGACGGACGCGCACGGAATGCTGGAGTTCGAGCGGGCGTTCGTGGCGGAGGTGGGGTGGGGGGTTGATTCGTCGGGGGTGGGTGGGTCTTCTGAGGGCTTGGCTCCCTTGCGCTTGGCTCCCGGGGACAGGTGTGCCGACGATTTACCTCCGGGAGACTTTCCTCCCATTCACATTTCCCCCCTCGACTGTGCCCTCACCGAAAACTCCGGCCGGTACGCATCCGCCCATTCCGCGGCCCTGGCGCGCTGGCGGGCAGCGGCCCGGCTGATGCCGGTGCGGATGTATCACCGGCCGCTCTCACCCGTGCCGGTCGGGGAGCGGCGGGCGATCGGGGAGGTGCGGGAGGACAAGGGCCTGGATGCCGCCCTCGACGGGATTTCGCGACGCCACCGCGTGCCGTACTCGGTGGCCCTTTCCGCGCTCTTCGCCAACGCCGGTACGCCGAACTCGACGCGGGCCGCGACGGGTTGGCCCTCGGCGGTGAGGTGACCCTGCGCGCTTCGCGCGGAGCGGGGCGGCTGCGGCTGAAGCTGGTCATGGAGGAAGGCGGCCCGGCCGCGGCCGATCTCCGTACGCTGCTGGATCTGTTCGCCGATCTCGCCGGGGCGGTGGCGGGTGGGGCCGATCCGCGGTTCTCGGAGTTTCCCGTTCTGATCGGAACGCGGGTCTTCCCGCACGAAGGACTTGCCCGGGTGGACGGTTCCTGGGTCGATCCGGGGGTGATCGAGGAGTTGCTGACCGCACTACCCGGGGTGCGGGAGGCGAGCGTTTCCATGAGCGAGGGGGAGGGGTTTCTCTCCGCTCGGGTCGTCGCGGACGGGCCTTTGTCGCCGGACGGTATCCGGCGTGAGCTGCTGGAATTGTTCGCCCTTTATCCGAGCGGGGTCGTTCCGGCCAGGATTCGGGTGGAGCCGGAATCCGCGGTACGGGTCGGCGGGCCCTTTCCTTCGTCTCCCGCCGAGAAGGCCCTTGCCGAAGTCCTCGGGGCGGCGGGGAATTCCGGGCCGGTGCGGATCGACGGCGAGGAGAGCTATCTCGGGCTCGGCGGGTCGCTGACGGCGATTCCGGGGATCGTGGCCGCGCTCGCCGCGCGGGGCCGGCGCGGTCTGGGTCCCGGGGGCTTCGCCGGGCATCGCTCGCTGCGGATGCTGGCCCGGCGGATGTGCCGGGTCAGCGGCTGACGGCCCGCTCCGGGAGCGCGGGCGAGGCGGCTGCCCTCGCCCCGGTCCGGCGGAGCAGCAGCAGGGCCGCGCCCGCGCTGAGGAGTTCACCGGCGCTGAGGGCGATCCATACGCCGTCGGTGCCCGAGGTGTGGCCCAGCACGACCACCAGCGGCGCCTTGACGACGAACAGGGTGCCGAGGGTGAGGAGATAGGCGGGGCCGGGATGACCCAGGGCCTGGAAGTAGCCGGCGGTCAGCGGGGCGACCCCGGCGACGGTCAGTCCGAGGGCGATGATCCGCAGGGCGTGGGCGGCCTCGCCCTCGGTCGCGGGGTCGTTGAGGAACGCGGCGGTGAGCGGCCCGGCCAGCAGCGCGAGAACGGCCGCGGCGGCGATGCCGTAGAGCAGACAGGCACGCAGGGCGAGGGTGCGGGCGCGGGTGACCCGGGCGGTCAGACCGCGTCCGGCGTTGTAGCCCACGAGGGGCTGGAGCCCTTGCCCCATGCCGGTGTGGGGCATCATCGCGAAGGTCTGGACGCGGGCGCACACCGCGTAGGCGGCGAGCGCGGTGAGGGCGCCGGTGGCGGCGAGGGTGGTGTTGACCAGCAGCGCCAGCAGGGTGACACCGATCCCGGCGACGAAGGACGGCAGTCCGAGGCCGAGCAGGGCGCGCAGGGTGGCGGCGTGCGGGCGCAGCGCGCCGGGCCCGAGGCGGTACGGGCGGCCGGGGCGGGCGAAGAAGAACCACAGGCTCATCGCGGTGCCCACCGCCTGCCCGCCGACCGTGCCCAGGGCCGCGCCCTCGACGCCCATGCCGAAGCCGAGGATCAGCAGCGGGTCGAGGGCGATCTGCACGAGGACGGCCGTCACCCACAGCAGGGTGGAGAAGCCGATGGCGCCCTCCGCGCGCACCAGGCTGGAGAAGCCGGTGGACACCAGGGCGCCGCAGAGCAGGATCAGCGCGTAGGCGCGGGCGTCGCCGTGCAGCGCGCCGCGCGCGCCCAGCAGTGCGAGCAGGGGGTCGAGGAAGGCGATACCGAGGACGGTGGTCGTGAGCGCCGTGCACCAGAAGAGGGTGAAGGCGTTGCCGGTGGCGCGGGCGGCGGCGGCCGGATCACCGGCACCGAGGGCGCGGGAGACCAGGGAGGCGCCGCCCGCTCCGACGGTGGTGGCGACCGCGCCGAGGAACAGCAGCAGCGGGGCGGTGAGATTGACGGCGGCCATCGCCCGGTCGCCGACACCCTGGCCGACGAACCAGGCGTTCGTCAGGGCGTAGACACCGTAGACGCCGACGGAGGCGGTGGTCTGGGCGCAGGTGCGCCACAGCAGCCCGCCCACCGGGCCGGTCGCGAGGCGGTGGGCGGTGTCCGTCACTTACGGGTGCGGCCGAGCTGCCCCATGATCTCGTCCAGCCGGGTGCGGGACACGTCGTACTGGGCGGTGTCGGTGTGGCCCCGGTAGACGGTCTCGACGACCATGACGAGGACGAGGTGCAGGGCGTAGAGGCGGCGGCGGGTCAGCTCGGTCGCGGTCAGCGGGGGGTGGCCGTAGCCGCGCAGGAAGGGGGCCGGGTCGCCGACGTCGGGGAGGACGATGCCGGTGAAGCCGTTCTCGATCAGCGGGTCGCCGTAGAAGGCCCGCTCATGGTCGATGAGTGAGACGATCCGGCCGTCGCGGACCAGGACGTTGCCGTGCCACAGGTCCCACTCCACCAGGCGGGGTTCACGGACCTCGTCCAGGCCGGGGGCGTGCTCGGCCAGCACCTCGCGGACGGTGCCGTAGTCCCAGCCGAGGTCGACGCGGCGGCGTTCGCCGTCGGTGAGGACATCCTCGACGATGCCGGTGAAGACCCGGCGCCAGGAGGCGTCGCCCGGCCCGGCGAGCGGCCCGAACGCGGGACCGCGCACCTCGTTGATCTCCCGATTGGCGGCGCCGACCTGCTCCTTGTACGCGGCCAGCCGCGCGGCGGTCAGGCCGGGTCCGGCGACATGCAGATTGTCGCCGTCGATGAACGCCATGCAGAACCAGTCGGCGTCGCACAGATCGTGGCTGCGGTCGGCGAAGTCGACCCGGGGGACGGGGACGGCGGTGTGCTTGCCGATCAGGTCGAGTGCCGCCAGTTCGATGGCCATGGCGCCGCGCTCATAGGTCATGACCTCGACGCCGGGCGGGGGCGCGATCTTCAGGACGGCCTCGTAGCCGTCGCGCAGGCGCAGCCGGTAGGCGACGTTGAACCAGCCGTGCTCCAACTCCTGGATCCAGCCGTCGCCTTCCGGGATCCGGTCGGCTCCATAGGCGCGGGCCGCGATGGCCCGCAGGGTTCCCGGGGTCTGCCGGTTCTTGGTGATGCTCTCCACGCCCACTCCCTGATTTCGACGCGTCCCATCGGCTTTCGGCGCAATGACACTGTACGGCCCGCCCACCGGACCGCGATCAAGGCGGCGGGACGGTTTCGAAGCCATGAGCGGTTACCGGGGAAGTGGAGGTGCTGTGCCCTTGCTCATCACACGATCCGACCATGCCGAGGTCAGCGGATTTCGATCGCCGGGGCCGGGAGAAGGGCGGGGGCGCTCTTCCGCCGTCCCTCGGGAGCGGTCTGGAAGGAGAATTATCCGATCCCCGGATCTCACGCGTTCTCGAATCCCGCGAGTTCCGAGATCTCCGCCGTACCGTGGCGATCAGATCCCGGACCCTGCGGGAACTGGACGCGGATCCGCTGTACGCGTCCGGGATACCGGACGAGGTGAGTCTTCAGCTCACCTACCGGTGCAATCTCCGCTGTCTGCACTGCTATCAGTGGGGCGACCAGGGATTCTTCCATCAATTCAGCCCCGCCCAGCCCGGGATTCCCCCGGCTCGTGGCCGACCCCGGCACCCACGCCCCGTCGTTCACCGCCCGCGACCGCTGGCCCGACGCCTTCGAACTGACCCGGCGCAGCCGTGCCGTTATCGGCAAACCCGGCGCCGGTACGCTCATCGATTCCCTCAACGCGGCGACCCCGGTGCTGTTCACCGAGCCGCTCGGGAACTGGGAGCGGGCGAACCGGGACGTCTGGTGCGCCCTGGGTTTCGGAATGGAATTCGCCGACTGGTTCCGCGCCCCCGATCACCGGACCCTGACGGTCATGCACGAGCGGCTGCGGACGGCCGTCGAGATGATCCCGTCCTATCCGGATCGGCTGGTCACGGAGGGATTTCCGGCGATGGTGGAACGGACGGCGGACACCTGACCTCAGCAGCGCGGCACGGTCCGGCCCGGCCCGGCTCGATTTCAGGAGCGCGGCACGGCCCGGCTCACCGCCTGTGACGCCTCCTCCCGGGACTGCTGGAGGCACATCGCGGCGTCGATCACATTCGGGCGGCCCGGGATGCACAGTTCGGCGCCCTGCTCCATGGCGCTGATCGCCGTGGCCGCGACCTTGTCGGCGTCCACCCACATGACCTTGGGAATGGTCGCGATCTCTTCCTCGCTGAATCCCGCGGTACGGGCGAACGCGGTGGGCACCGGGCCGGGGCACAGCGCGGTCACCGTGACCGGGGAATCCTGGAGTTCGAGAGCCAGGGTGCGGGAGAAGGAGAGCACGAACGCTTTCGAGGCGGCATAGGTCCCCTGGCCCGGCAAGGGGCGGAACGCGGCGACCGAGGACACATTCAGAATGGCCCCGGACTTCCGTGCGAGCATGCCGTCCACATAACGGCGGCAGAGTTCCACCACACTGGTCAGATTGAGTTCGATATGCGCGAGTTCCGATTCGACATCGCATTCTGCGATGCTGGTCCGGGTGGCGGCCCCGGCGGCGTTGACGAGGATGTCGACGGTCAGCCCCGACCGCTCGACCCGCTCCGCGAGATGCCGTCGGCCGGACCGCTCGGCCAGATCGGCTTCGACGGTCTCGACGCGCCCGCCGTGCCGCGCCGCGTCCTCGGCGACCTCACCGAGCCGGACCGGATCACGGCCGACCAGGACGGTGCCGTAGCCGCGTGCCGCGACGGCCCGTGCGAGGGCCGCGCCGATGCCCGAGGAGGCGCCTGTGATCAGTGCGGTGCCCTGTGCGGAGGGCGGCGGTAATGACATGGCCCCAACGTAGCGCCCCCGCACAGGGGATGTACCGGCACAGATCGGCCATTGATCAGCCGTGCACCCGCCGGGCCGGACCGGATGAAGAGGCTCCGGGGCGGAGAATCACCCCCATGACCACCACGCCCCCACCCCCACCCCCGCACCCCCTGGTCGACCGCGCCCGGCGCCTCGCCCATGACCTGCTCGCCCCGCAGGCCCAGCGGGTGGACCGGACGGAAGTGCCCCCGAGTCATCTCGCGGCGATCCGGGAGTCCGGGGTGCTGGGGGTGAGCGCGCCGGTGGCGTACGGCGGGGCGGGGGCGCCGGACGCGGTGGCGAGGGAGATCGCGGAGATTCTGGCGGGCGCCTGCTGTGCGACCTGGTTCGTCCAGACCCAGCACCACACGCCGGTCCGGCTGCTCGCCCGTTCCGACGCACCGGTGCGGGAGCGGCTGCTGCGTCCGCTGGCGACCGGTGAGCTGCTGGCCGGAATCGCGTACGCGCATGTCCGGGCCTATCCCCGGGTGCCGGTGCGGGCGACGGCCGAGCGGGGCGGCTGGCGGTTCGACGGGACCGTGCCCTGGTACACCGGCTGGGGGCTCAACGAGGTGATGCTGCTCGCGGGGATCAGTGAGGGGGACGCGGGCGCCGAGGTGGTGCTGGCCTTCGCGGACGCCCGGGAGCAGCCCGGGATGCGGGCGTCGGAGCCACTGCGGCTGGCGGCGCTGACGGCGGCGCGGACCGTCGCCGTGGAACTGGACGGTCTGTGGCTGCCGGAGGAGGCGGTGGTGCTGCGCACCCCGCGCGAGGCGTTCGCCGCCGTCGACCTGCCGCGCAGCGCGAACGCGTCCCCGGCGGTGTTCGGTATCGCCTACGCCGCGCTGGATCTGCTGGACGAGGAGGCGCGGGCCACCGTGGCGCCGCTGCGGGAGCGGATCGACGGGGTGCGGGAGCGGGCGTACGCGCTGGCCGAGTCGGCGGAGCCGGGGGAACGGATCGAGGAGCGGCTCACGCTGCGGGTCCGCGCGCACGATCTGATGCGGGCGGCGACCACGGCCGCGGTGGTGGCGGGCGGCGGCCGGGCGACCAGCCTCGACAGCCCGGCCCAGCGGCTGTACCGGGAGGGCATGTTCCTGCTGATCCAGGCCCAGACAGCACCGGTACGGGAGGCGCACTTGGGGCATCTGGGGGCGGGGGACGTCTAGGGCGAGCCCTTGTCCAGTACGAGCCCTGTCGAGCACGGGACGTCAACGGGCCGTCAACGGCCCTGCGGCGGAGCCGGGCCGCCTCGCCGGGGGTGAGGTCCGGGCCGCCGAGCCGGGCCTCGGCCGCTTCCCGGAGCCGGGGCGCGGCGCGGGGTTGATGACGCGGGCCTTGCGCCAGTCGGGCACCGTCGGCGCGTGCAACCGGTGGTCGTGCGGACGGCCCAGCGTCCGGCCGAGGGCCACGACCCGCCATGGCTGCTGTCGTGTCGGCACCTCCGGCATCGTCGGCCCCACCGGCCTTCCCCCGCCATGTCGCTGCCGGACGTGGCGTCACGGCCCCGCCCGATCCGTTCCATGCGGACGGTCCGCCCCTCGGACCCATCAAGGACTACCGGGCGAACGGCACCTGCGCCCCAACCCCCGCCGGCTCCCCCGCCGGATGCCGCCACAGTCCCCGGGCCGCCAGCAGGGGCAGGACGCCCTCGCCGAACCAGTACGCCTCCTCCAGGTGCGGATAGCCGGAGAGGACGAACTCGTCGATGCCGAGGGCGTGGTACTCCAGGATGCGCTCGGCGACCTCGGTGTGGCTGCCGACGAGGGCCGTGCCCGCGCCGCCGCGGACCAGGCCGATGCCCGCCCAGAGGTTGGGGTGGATCTCCAGGCCGTCACGGGAGCCGCCGTGCAGGGCGAGCATCCGGCGCTGCCCCTCGGACTCGCTGCGGGCGAGGCCGCTCTGCACGGCGCGCACGGTCTCCGGGTCGAATCCGGCGAGGAGCCGGTCCGCCTCGGCCCACGCCTGTCCGGCGGTGTCCCGGGTGATGACATGGAGACGGATGCCGAAGCGCAGGGTACGGCCCTCCCGGGCCGCGAGCCGCCGGATCCGGGCGATCTTCTCGGCGACCTGGGCGGGTGGCTCACCCCAGGTGAGGTAGACATCGACATACTTCGCGGCGATCTCCCCGGCGATCGGCGAGGACCCGCCGAAGTACACCTCGGGCACCGGGTCGGGCACCCGGGCGAGCCGCGCGTCCTCGACCCGCAGATGCGCGCCGTCCAGGTCGACCGTCTTCCCCGCCCACAACTGCCGCACGACGTCCAGGAATTCGCCGGTTCGGCGGTAGCGGTCGTCCTTGTCGAGGAAGTCGCCGTAGGCCCGCTGCTCGTGGGTCTCGCCGCCGGTGACGACATTGAGGAGGAGCCGTCCGCCGGACTGCCGCTGGAAGGTGGACGCCATCTGCGCGGCGAGGGTCGGGGAGACGAAGCCGGGGCGGAAGGCGACCAGGAACTTCAGCCGCTCGGTGTGCCGGCTGACCATCGCGGTGGTGAGCCAGGCGTCCTCGCACCAGGCGCCGGTCGGGGTGAGGGCGGCGGCGAAGCCGAGATCCTCGGCGGCGCGGGCGATCTGGCTGAGGTAGGCGACGGTGGGCGGCCGGTCGCGGCCGGAGGCGGTGGCCGGGCTGCCGTGCCCGCCGCCGACGACATGCCGGCTGTCGCCGTTGGTGGGCAGGAACCAGTGGAACGTGAGGGGCACCGGGGGTTCTCTCCGATCGGGGCGGACCGTGGCGGGACGGACCGTGGCAGGGCGGACCGTGGCAAGGCAGGGTCTGTGCACGAGGCCAGAGCCCGTGACAAGGCAGAGCCTGCGACGAGGCAGAGCCTGCCTGTGTACGAGGCGGTGTCAGCTCGCGGCGGCCAGCAGTGGCCTGCTGCCGAGGGCGAGCGAGAACTGGTCGACGACCTGGGTGAGCGCCTCGGTGGCGGCGTCGGCGACGGTGAGGGAGCCGTCATCGTGGACGGTGATGTCCTTGTCGAGGGTGAACCAGCCCTGCACTATGTGGCCCGCGCCCATGGAGCTGAGGACGGGGCGCAGGGCGTAGTCGATGGCCAGCACATGCGCGGTGGTCCCGCCGGTGGCGAGCGGCAGCACGGTCTTGCCGGCCAGCGCGTACTGCGGCAGCAGATCGAGCAGCGCCTTGAGGACCCCGGAGTACGCGGCCTTGTAGACGGGGGTGCCGACGACGACCCCGTCCGCTCGGGCGAACAACTCGGTGGCCGCCACGATCGCCGGGTGCCGGAAGTCGGCGCCGAGCAGTGCCTCCGCGGGGATGGTGCGGACGTCGAGCGGGATGACCTCGTGGCCCTGAGCCGTCAGGCGCTGATCGAGGTGGCGCAGCAGCCGGTTGGTCCGGGAGGAGGCGGAGGGGCTGCCGGAGACGGACAGGACGGTGGCCATGCGGTCCTCTTTCGGGATACGGGAAGAGCGGGGGCGCCCGGGGTGCGGCGGCTGAGCGGTCGCAGTCGTTCGAAGCGCTGGGCCGGCGGGGAGGGGAGGGGTCAGGCGTGGCCGGTGGGCCGGGGCGGGCCCCCTCCGTGATTCCGTCCCGTCCCGTGCGCGTACCCGTTCCCTTGCCTGTTCCCTTGCCTGTTCCCTTGCCCGTTCCCGTGCCTGTCCCTGTGCCCATTTCGGTGCGGGCGGTGAATTGCGGGGGCTGGGTGGTCCATTGGGACTCCTGTCACCGACTTCCCTTTCGGACACGCCGAATTGATCCACGTTGATCCACGGACGGGTCCCGGTATTTCGGGTGCGCGGAATGCGGAGGGGAATGGGAAAGGGGTGGAGAGAAGAGCGTGTGCGCGGCGGATCGGGGCGGTGATCAGGCCACGGAGCAACAGGAGGCGCTGAAGACGCGCGCGAGATCGACATGGCGCCGCCGCGTGAGGTCCAGTCGCATCATCATGTCCTCGATCGTCGCAGCCGCCTGTCCGGGCGTCAAGGTAAACTTGACCGGTCTCGTATCGCGGACCATTGAATTCCATGAACGCCGGGAGCCCGAAACCCGCGAACGGCCCGGAATGCGGGCCGTATTCCACGGCGGCGCGGACCGGCGGGTGGGATTGCGGCGCACCGCGTCTCGCCGAGGTCCGGGAACTGCGGCTGTCCGGGGCCGCGTTGAGGGCGACGGCGGTGAGCCCGTCCGGAACGCGCCGACCAGCGGGCGCGTGAGGCGACGACCGACCCTGCCGGTCCGCCGACCAGAGGGGTCCGGGCACTCCGCCGGAGCGGGCGACACGAGGGCGATCACGAGGGCGATCACCGCACTCACCCCCGGCGCCGCACCCGCCCCGGGTGCCGCACCCACCCCCGCGTGCCGGTACCCCCTCCCGGCACCCACCCCTCCCCCGGCAGCCGCCTCACCGATCGGCCACTCTCCCTGAGCGCTACACATAAGTCCGAAATGGGAGCACAATGAACTTATGCGGCGTTTACCGCACACCGCACCAGAAGCGGTAATGCCTGCCAGTCACAAGGGAGACGACTCATGGCCAATGTCTCGCACACCAGAGGTGACATATCAAGCCACCCTGATGTCTCCGAAATGCGGGATCGCTACGCCCGCATGCTCGGCGGTCGCGATGTGGCGCTCATGGACGGACCAGTGTTCCTGCTGGGGCTGTACTGTGCGGCGTCCCCGTGGATAGTCCACTACTCGGCCAATCAGCCCGCCCTCGCCACCCACAATCTGATCATGGGGATAGCGATCGGCCTGCTGGCCCTCGGATTCACCAGGGCCCCGGAACGCATGTACGGCCTGAGCTGGGCGATGTGCGCGATGGGCGTGTGGATGATCATCGCGCCGTGGATCGTCGGCACGAACCCCGACAGGGGCGTCATCTGGAACAACGTCGTCATCGGAGCCCTCGCCGTGATCCTGGGCCTGGCCTGTGCCGGTGCGGCCTTCAGGACGGCCCGCAAGCCAGTGACGTAGACGGAAGGGACGGGACGGCCCGGCCGGTCCGCGCGCGGCACGCGCCGCGGACCGGTCCAGTCGTGTCACCCTCCGCCCCTCTGTCCGGCCGTGTCACCCCCCGTCGGACCAGAAGACCGAAACAACCACCAGGTCACGACGACGGCATCAGCCACGGCGCCTGCGGCAGCGCCCGCCCGGTCTCCAGCAGCGACTTCAGGTTGGACAGCACCTGCGGCCAGCCGAGGGAGACATCCGCCAGCTCGCCCTCGTCGGGCAGGTCCTCATGGGTGACGGTCAGCCGGACGATGTCGCCGTGCGGCCGGATGTCGTAGGTGACCCGGGAGAAGGCGTCCGCCTGTTCCGCCTTCGCCGGGTCCGCCCAGCTGGTGACCAGCCGGGTGGGCCGGTCGCTCTCGACGACCGTGCCGACGATGTCCTCGACGCCGGAGCCATCGGTGCGGACGTGCGCCCAGGGGGACCCCGGTCGCCAGTCCGGCGAGACATTGCTGTGGCCCCAGAAGGCGGCGGTCAGTTCGGCGTCGGTGAGCGCGTCCCACACCTTCTCGGGCGTGCTCGCGATGTAGGTGACATAGATGTACGTGGGCTTGTCGGTCATGGCTTCCTCGGCTCGTCGCTTCAGGGCACCGAGCGCGCGCAGCCGCGGGCGCTCGAACTTGTCGATCCACCGCTCCTGGATCTCATGGAGCGGCACCGGATTGAGGTAGTGCAGCTTCTCCCTGCCCCGCCGCACCGTGCTGATCAGGTTCGCGGCCTCCAGGACGGCCAGATGCTGGGTCACCGACTGACGGGTCATCTCGATCCGCGCGCACAGCTCACCGAGCGTCTGCCCGTTCTGCTCGTGCAGCCGGTCCAGCAGTCTGCGGCGGGTGTCATCGGCCAGCGCCTTGAAGACCTGGTCCCTCGCGGAGTCACTCTCTGATCGCACACTCAACGTTATGCAGGCAAATACTTGCATGTCAAGCGGAGGCCGCTCCGGGCACCCTGTACCGCATGGATCCAGCGCGGGCAGGGGCCGAGGTACTGCTCATCGGCGGGCGCGCCGGCGTCGGGAAGACCACGGTCGGCTGGGAGGTCTCGGCCCGGCTGCGGGCGGCGGAGGTCGCGCACGCCGTGCTCGACGGCGACTTCCTGGGCATGGTGCATCCGGCGCCACCGGGCGATCCCCATCGATCGACGGTCACCGAGCGCAATCTGACGGCGGTCTGGGGCACCTACGCCGAACTGGGCCACCGCCGGCTCGTCTACACCAACACCCTGAGCGTGCTGGGCGAGACGGCCGCCATGTTCCGGCGCGCGATGGGCGCGGAGGTACGGATCGTACGAGTGCTGCTCACGGCCACCGATGCGACGACCGCGGGGCGGCTGGCCGGGCGGGAACTGGGTTCGGAGCTGGCACAGGAACTGGCGGGCAGCGCGCGCAAGGCCCGGCTGCTGGACCGGCACGCCCCCGAGGACACGGTACGGGTGGCGACGGACGGGCGGTCGGTGCCGGACCTGGCGGAGGAAGTCGTCCGGGTCACGGGGTGGGTGACGGCGGGTCGGGGCTGAGTCCGCCGGCCGAAGGCGCCCGCGCCGCCGATGGCGGCGGCCGTGCCCTGGGTGATGTCGACGACGGCCAGGGCCGCGAGACCAATCCGGTTGATCGCGGGAGCGCCCCGCCGCTACCCTCCCCGGCATGACACCTCCCGAGTCGGACAGAACCAGGCCGCCGGTCACTCGGCGGCGGACAGGTTCTCAGCCGTAGGGCGTTTCGTCGACTTCCCGCCCACCGGGCGACGACGACACGCCCCGGCCGGTTGCTCGCTCACGCGAGCGATCGGCCCCCGCCTCCCGTGGCCGGACCCCGTATCCGTGGGCCCGGTCGTCGTCCCGTCGTGTCATCCCGACCCCGCGCACCTCGACCTCCGTCGAGGCCGTGTCACCGTCTGCCGGTGACCGGCCGCGACGCGGCTCACGGCATCCCCCGTCCGTCCCCCTTTCGCCCTTTGCCGTGGGAGCCGACTTCCGTGCCGTTGTTCATCAGAGTCCTCAGCCTTGCCGTGTTCGCGCAGGGCACATCCGAATTCATGCTCGCCGGTCTGGTGCCCGGCATCGCGTCCGATCTGGACGTGTCGACCGGCGCCGCCGCGAGCCTCACCTCCGCCTACGCCGTCGGCATGATCGTCGGCGCCCCCGTGATGGCCGCGCTGGGCGCGCGCCGGCCCCGGCGGCGGGCCCTCGCCGGGTTCCTGGCGATGTTCGTCGCCGTGCATGTCGTCGGGGCACTCACCGACGACTTCGCCGTGCTCTTCGGTACCCGGGTGATCGCGGCGGTGGCCAACGCCGGGTTCCTCGCGGTCGCCATGTCGGTCGCGCACACGCTGGTGGCGCCGGAGCGCCAGGCGCGGGCGACGGCCGTCCTGCTCTCCGGGGTGACGCTGGCCTGTGTCGTCGGGGTCCCGGTGGGAGCCGCGCTCGGTGAGGTCGCCGGGTGGCGGGCGGCGTTCTGGGCGGTGGCGCTGCTGTGCCTGCCCGCCCTGGCGCTGGTCTTCCGCTCGGCCCCGTCCGACGCGGCGGACCTGTCCGCGGTGTCCGTCCGCGCGGAAGCACGAGTGCTGCGGGCGCGGCCGGTACGGGTCGCCCTGGCGCTGGGGGCGCTGGTCAACGGGGCCACCTTCGCGACCTTCGCCTATCTCGCGGTGCTGGCCACCGAGGTGACCGGGCTGTCCGAGGGCGTGGTGCCCGGACTGCTGGCGGCGTTCGGGGTCGGCTCGTTCGCCGGGGTCACCTGGGCGGGCCGCACCGGGGACGGCACCCTCCGCCGGGACCTGCGGATCGCGCTGCTGGCGCTGCCCGCCGCGTGGGTCGTCCTGGCGCTGAGCAGCACCTCGGCCGTGGCGCTCCTGCCGGTCGCCGTGCTGCTCGGGGCGCTGTCGTTCGGCGTCGGCTCGTCGCTGATCAACCGGGTGATGAGCACCGCGACGAACGCTCCGGTGCTCGCCGGGTCGTTCGCGACGGTGGCGTTCAATGTCGGCGCCTTCGCCGGTCCGCTGTTCGCCGGGCTGGCCACCGAGGCATCAGGGGACGCCCGGCTCGCGGTGTGGGTGAGCGTGGCCCTGTCGGCGGGGGCGGGGGCGGTGCTCCTCACGGACCGGGCGACCCGGCGCCGGAGTCCTTCGGCCGTCACCGGCCGCCCCATGGACCTGCCTTGATGAGCCTCGGGGCAACCCACGGCGACGCGCCCCGAGGCGCGTCGCCGTCCCCCCGGCCCGGCCCCTACACCTCCACCGCCGACGGCGCCCCTTCCGGCACATACAGATACGGCGTCGTCGTGGTCAGCGGCTGGAAGCCGAGGCGTTCCAGGATGGGGCGGCTCCGGGCGAGCGCGTCGACCTGGAGATAGCGGTAGCCGTTCGCGACGGCGACGCGGGCGCGGTGGGCGACCAGGGCGCGGTAGATGCCCTTGCCCCGCCAGGACTCCACCGTGCCACCGCCGAACAGGCCCGCGAAGCGCCGGCCCGGCAGCAGTTCCAGCCGGGCCGCGCTGACCGGCTCGTCCCCGGCCAGGGCGAGCACCGCCACGACGGCCTCCGGGTCGGCCTTGAGCTGGGCCAGCATCCGCGCTCTCAGCCGGGAACTGTCCGTGCCGAACGCCTGTTCGTGCACCTGGGCGGCCAGGTCGACGCCGGACGCGTCGGTGACCGGCACGATCCGGATGCCGCCGGGCGCCTCGGCGTTCAGATCGAGGTCGGCGACCTCGACGATCATCAGCGTCTCCTCCGGCTCCGGGGTGAACCCGGCGGCGACGAGCCGCTGCCCCAGGTCGAAGGGGTGGTCATGGCCGTAGACCTTCCACTCGAACCGCTGGCCGAGCGCGGTGAAGTCGGTGATCTGCCGGGCGATGGCCGCGTCCGCGGTCGACTCGTCGAGGTCGGACCAGAGAACACCGTTCCAGCCGTGGGCCGGGGCGATCTGGCGGACCACCCGCCCCACCCGCTCGATCGTGGCGTCGGGCCCGTCGGGGTGCGCACCCTCGCGCATGTCCCGGTCGAAAAGTGCGAGTACCCCGGAGTGATCCATAGGCCACACTCCATCACCGAAGCGTGCTCAGGGCAACGAAATTCACCGAACCTCACATATCCCTTGGGCCGCGCCGCCCCGAGCGACATAGGCTGCCCGGGAAGATCACTCACGGTCACCGGAGACCGATGAGGACCGAAAAAGCACTGCCGATGACCGGCCGGGGCACTCCCCGCCGGGCCGCCGCGCATGACGAGAAGGGCGTACGCCATGGTCGAGAGAGCCGAGCTGCCGTATCTGCGGCGGTGTCTGGAACTGGCCGAAGAGGCACTCGCGGCCGGGGACGAGCCCTTCGGATCGGTGCTGGTCGGGGCGGACGGGGCGGTCCTGGCGGAGGACCGCAACCGGATCGCCGGGGGTGACCGCACCCGCCACCCCGAGTTCGAGCTGGCCCGCTGGTCGGCCGCGCATCTGACGCCCGAGCAGCGCGCCGGGGCCACGGTCTACACCTCCGGCGAGCACTGCCCGATGTGCGCGGCGGCACATGGATGGGTGGGCCTGGGCCGCATCGTGTACGTGGCGTCCTCGGCACAACTGGTGTCCTGGCTCACGGAACTGGGCGTCGAGCCCGCGCCGGTACGCCCGCTGCCGGTCCAGGAGGTGGCTCCGGGTGTGGCGGTGGAGGGCCCGGTGCCGGAACTGGAGGCGGAGATCAGGGAGTTGCACCGCCGGGCGCATCCGCCGCGCGGCTGAGTCCGAGGCGTGGACGCGGGGCGGCTGCCGCCGGGCTGACGACTGCCGGGGGCGGCCGACCGGCTCACCCACTCCGGCACCTGCCGCCCCGCACCACCTGCCCCGCACGACCCACCCCCCGAGCGCCCCAGCACCACCCGCCCCGCGAACACCCCAGCACCACCCGCCCCCGCGAGCGCCCCCATACCGACAGGCGCGCGCCCCTTCACCCCAAACAGCCCCGGACCGACCACCACACCCCCGACCACCGCCATCCCCCCGACACACACCCGGGCCCCGCCAGTCACCCGGACCCCGAATCACACCCGGACCCTCCCAGTCACCCAGACCCGCCCAGTCACCCGGCCCCCAAATCACACCCGGACCCTCCCGGTCACCCAGCCCCCCTCCCCAGCCACCCGGCCCCCGACACACACCCGGGCCCCGCCAGTCACCCGTACCGGCGGGGCCCAGGAACCGGAAGGATTCCGGTCAGAGGGCGAGGTCAGCCCCGCGCGCCCTGCGGCCGGTACCGCCGGTAGAGCGCCGCTCCGCCCAGCACCAGCGCGCCCGCGCCGAGCGCGACCGGCAGCGTGGCATCCGTACCCGTATGGGCCAGTGACGCCGTGGTGCCGGGCGGGGCCGGCGCGGGTGCGGCCGGGGCCGGGGTGGACCGGGCCGGGGTCTCGGGCGCCGGTGTCGGCTTCGGTCCCGGCGCCGCGGGGCCCTCGGGTCCGACGGGCCGCTCGGGGCGTACCGGACGCTCCGGGCGCTCCGGGCGCTCCGGCGGCTTCTGCGGGCCCGGCCCGTTGACCGACTGGTTGCCGATCGCGGGGTTGCCGAGGCCGACGACATTCACACTGTTGCCGCTGACATTGACCGGCAGATCGATCGGCAACTGCACTCCATTGCCGGACACGACCCCGGGTGAGCCCGTGGCCCCGCCCTCCGCCGACGCCCCCGCCGGCGCCCCGCCGGGCTTCCCCGCTCCGGCGCCGCCACCCGCGCTCTCATTGGCGCAGGTGTTTCCCGCGGCCGGGTTGAGGAGCCCTACCACGTTCACCGTGTTGCCGCACACATTGACCGGGACGTCCACCGGGAGCTGAATGGTGTTGCCGGAGATCAGCCCCGGTGAACCGGTCGCGCCACCGGCCGCACCCGCGCCACCGGCCGCGAAGGCGGCCCCCGCGGGAAACGCCACGGCCATCGCGCCGGAGGCGGCTGCGACCGCGATCACACCGTTCCGGGTAACCCGCTTCATAGGTTCCCTGCCTTCCAGACTTGGTCACGGGCACTCGCCCGCAACGGATAAAACGCAGCCGAACCATCCGAGTTATGGCCAATCCCCCTTTCACCCCATCGAGTGGACAGAGTTATCGAACTGGTTGCAAAACCGTGTATCGATCACATCACGTGATCATCCCGACAGACCGCACACGGGTCCCACCCGCCCCGGGCGGGGGGGATCAGCCCCCGGGTGGCCGACGGGCGCCCCGGTCGGCCGCCGCCTATGGTGAGCCGAGGCCCCGTTCCCCGGTTCGCGGCGCGGCATCCGCCGCAGGCCGCCCTTGGAGGCATCGATGCTGAGCAGGCTGCTGGTGCGCCCCGCGGTCGTCGCCGCGGCCACCGGTCTCGCGCTCGTCGGCACCGCGCTCCCCGCGACCGCCACGTCCGACGCCACATCCGCCGCCACGCCCCCCGGCGCGGGCCGCACCGCCGAGCCCGACCTCACCCGCTTCTACCGCCAGAAGGTGACCTGGGGCGGCTGCGAGGGCGACGCGGTCCCCCGGGACCTCCAGTGCGGCACGGTCACCGTGCCCCTGGACTACGCGGAACCCGGCGCCGGAACCCTGGACCTGGCCCTCGCCCGCTACCGCGCCACCGGCGACAGACAGGGCTCGCTCGTCCTCAACTTCGGCGGCCCCGGCGGCGCCGGGGTGACCGAACTCGCCTACGGCGGCGAGGACTTCATGAACCTCACCGACGGCTACGACGTCATCGGCTTCGACCCGCGTGGCGTCGGCCGCTCCTCCCCCGTCAGCTGCGGCACCGCCGCCTACGGCACCGGGAGCGCCCCCGAGGAGGAGTCCACCGACCCCCTGGCGGACCCGGCGGCGCTGCTGCGGCAGCTCCGCGCGGCGGCGGCCGAGTGCGCACGGCACTCCGGCCCGGTCCAGCACCACATGGGCACCGTCGACGTCTCGCGCGACCTGGACGTCATACGCCAGTCCGTCGGCGACAGAAAGCTCAACTACCTGGGCTTCTCGTACGGCACCCGGCTGGGCTCGGTGTACGCGGCGCAGTTCCCGGACCGGGTGGGCCGGATGGTCCTGGACGGCGTGGACACCCTCACCGAACCGCTCACCGAGCAGGGCATCGCGGGCGCCCGGGGCCAGCAGACCGCGCTGGAGGACTTCCTGAACTGGTGCGTCGGTGACGTGGCCTGTCCGTTCGGCCAGGATCCGCGCCGCGCGCGCGAGGACGTCGTACGGCTGGTGCGGTCGCTGGACGAGGATCCGGTGCCGACGACGTTCGGCGGGCCGTTCTCCGGTCAGGATCTGGTGGGGGCGATCGGGCAGGCGCTCTACAGCGAGGAGTTGTGGCCACTGCTGGAGCGCGCGCTCGCCTCGCTGATGGAGGACGGCGACACCCGGGGGGTGGAGAGCTTCGCGACGGGCGGAATGGCGACGCCGGGCGGGGTGGCGGTGCCGACCGCGCCCCGGCCCCGGCCGAAGGACCGGGAGTCCGCGACGAAGACCGGGAACGGGAAGGAGACCCGGACCGGAAAGGCGACCCGGGACGGGAAGGAGACCGGGGACGGGAAGGAGACCGGGGGCGGAGAGAAGGCCGGGGACGGGAAGGAGACCGGGGGCGGAGAGAAGGCCGGGAACGGAAAGGCGACCGCACCCGCGCCCGCGAACCCCGCTCCCCACGAGACGCCCGTCGGCGAGGACGACATCCCGTTCGACAATCTCCCGGCCGCCCTGACCGCCGTGAACTGCGCGGACGACCCCGACCGGCCGGACGCCGCACGGCTCGCCCGGGAGCTGGCCCGGCTGCGCCCGGCGTACCAGCGGGCGTCCCCGGTGTTCGGCACCCAGCGGCTCACCCAGGTGCTGCTGTGCCACGGCCGCCCCCAGGGCACGGATTTCATCCGCGAGCGGGTCAAGGACGTCGGTTCGGCGAAGCTGCTGCTGGTCGGCACGCGCGGCGATCCGGCGACGCCGTACCGCTGGACCGAGCAGACGGCGAAGCGGCTCGGTCCGGCGGCGGTCGTCCTGGACAACAAGGGCGACGGGCACACCGGGTACGCCTCCTCGAAGTGTGTGCGCGGCAAGGTCGAGGACTTCCTGCTGTACGGGTCGCTGCCGCCGAGCGGGAGTTCCTGCGGGGACGAGCCGAGCCGGTGAGCGATGCCCCGAACGCACCGCATGCCCCGTCCGGGAATCGGCCCTATGGTGCTGTCATGGAGCACGCACTGAGTCCCGCGACCCTTGCCGAACTGCGCCGCCCGCGCCCCTATCCGGCCGTCTCCGTCCTCACCCCCACCCATCGCCGTGGGCCCGACAACGCCCAGGACCCGGTCCGGCTGCGCAATGTGGTGGCCGAGGCCAAGAAGCAGCTGGAGGCGGATCCGGCGGTCACCAAGGAGCGGCGGGCGGAGGTGGTGAGCCAGCTCGACCAGGCGCTCACCGAGGTCGATCTCGCGCACTCCGAGGACGGACTGGTGATCTTCGCGGCGCCCGGTGAGCACCAGGTGTGGTCGCTGGCCCGGAGCGTGCCGGAGCGGGTGGTGCTCTCGGACACCTTCCTGACCCGCAATCTGGTCTCCGCGCAGGCCGCCGAGCGGCCGTTCTGGGTGCTGTCGGTCTCGTCGGACCGGGTCACCCTGTGGAACGGCGGGGCCGACCGGGTGCGTGCGGCGGCCCTCGGCGCCTTCCCCCTCGTCCGGGAGCCGGAGAACTTCGACCCCGAGCGCCAGGAGCGGATCGGCGACACGCCGAGCACCTTCCGCGACGAGCGCACCCGCGCCTTTCTGCGCGAGGCCGGCACCGCGATGGACGCCGTACTGCGGAGCAGTCCCCGGCCGTTGTTCCTCACCGGTGAGACGGCCGCGCTGGCGGCGTTCGAGGAGGTCGCCGGGGTGGCCCGGCGCGGGGTGCAGCTTCCGCACGGCGGGCTGGCGCACGGCACCCCGGACGCGGTGTGGCAGGCGGTGCGCCCGGCGGTCGCGCGGGAGGCGGCGCGCGGGGTCGAGCGGGTGACCGGGGAACTCGAAGCCGCCCGGGGCCGCAAGGAGTTCGCGGCCGGGGTGGACGAGGTGTGGCGGAACGCCCGGGAGGCCAGGGTCCGGCTGCTGGCGGTGGAGGAGAACTTCCGGGTCACCGTCCGCGACGACGGCGACCATCTGATCCCGGCCGAGGGCGGTGACCTCGACTCCCGTGAGGACATCGTGGACGAGATCGTGGAGAAGTGCCTGGAGACCGGCGCCGATGTACGTTTCGTCCCGGACGGCACCCTGGGCGACGCCCGGGGCATCGCGGGTGTCCTGCGCTACTGAGCCGCCCGGGCCGCCCGGCGATCTACCCTGGCCGAAAGTCATCGTCGGCCGCGAGGGAGTACGTACGTGGGTGAGCTGCTGGGCGTTGCCGTGCTGGGTGCCGGGCACATGGGCGCCGACCACATCCGGCGGATCGGGCGGCGGGTGGGGGGCGCCCGGGTCGTCGCCGTGGCCGATCCCGAACGGTCCCGGGCCGAGCGGGCGACGGCCGGACTGGACGGCGTCGCCCTCCACGCGGAAGCGGAGGCCGCCCTCGACACCCCGGGCGTCGGCGCGGTGGTGATCGCCACGCCGGACACCCTGCACGAGACGGCGCTGCTGGCGGCGCTGGAGCGGCGGCTGCCGGTGCTGTGCGAGAAACCGATGGCACCGGACTCGGCGGGGGCCCTGCGGGTCGTCGCGGCGGAGGCGGCACTCGGGCGGCGCCTGCTCCAGATCGGCTTCATGCGCCGCTACGACGCCGGGTACGCGCGGCTCAAGGCGGTACTGGACGCCGGGGAGCTGGGCCGGCCGCTGATGCTGCACTGCGTCCACCGCAATGTCTCGTCGCCGCCCGGTTTCACCTCGGCGATGCTGATCAGCAGTTCCGTCTCGCACGAGATCGACGCGGCGCGCTGGCTGCTCGGCCAGGAGATCACCGCCGTCACGGCCCTGCGGCCGAGCCCCTCCTCACAGGCGCCGGGCGGGCTCCAGGACCCGCAGTTCCTGCTGTTCGAGACGGCGGGCGGCGCGCTGGTGGACGTGGAGATCTTCGTCAACTGCGGCTTCGGCTACCAGGTGCGCTGCGAGGCGGTGTGCGAGCGGGGCAGCGCCCGGATCGGCGAGGACCACGGCATACGGGTGACCAGGGCGGCCGAGGCCCGCGAGGACGTCCCGCAGGACTATGTCGTCCGGTTCGCGGACGCCTACGACCGTGAGCTGCGCGCCTGGGTGGACGCCGTCCGGGACGGCCGGGTCACCGGCCCGAGCGCCTGGGACGGCTATGCCGCGACCGCCGTCGCCGAGGCGGGCGTCCGCGCGCTGGAGAGCGGCACCCGCACGACGGTCGAACTGGCCCCGCGCCCGCCGCTGTACGAACAGACCTGATCCCCTCACTCCACAGGGTTGGCGCCGCCCGTCGCCGAGCTCACACATCCGCCCCCGTGTACGCCGCCCGCAGCAGTGCCCGTACGTCGTCCGGGGTCACGGGGCGCGGGTTGGCGAACGGGATCTGGGCGAGGAGCAGTTCGGCGGTGGGGTCGACGTCGGCCGCGGTCATGCCGAGGTCGGCCAGGGAGCGGGGGGCGCCGAGCGAGCGGGCGAGTTCCTGGAGGGCGGTGGGCGGGTGCCCGGTGTCCAGCGCCCGGCCCAGCGGGGCGAGCCGGTCCCGCGCGGCCTCCTCGTTGAAGGCGAGGACATAGGGCAGGACCACGGTGTGGGTCTCGGCGTGCGGCAGGTCGAGCGCGCCGCCGAGGACATGACACAGCTTGTGGTGCAGGGACATGGTGGTGACGCCGAGACAGGAGCCGCACAGCCAGGCCCCGTACAGGGCGTCCGCGCGGGCCCGCCGGTCGCCGGGCTCCCGGACGATCTCCGGCAGCGCGCCCACCAGCCGCCGTACGCCCTCCTCGGCGAGCAGGGCGACGAAGGGGGAGGTGTCGGGGGCGTAGAGGGCCTCCACGGCGTGCGCGACGGCGTTCATGGCGCTGGTGACGGAGGTGCGGGCGGGGAGGGTGAGGGTGAGGTCGGGGTCGTAGAGGACGGTGCGGGGCAGGACGGCGGGGTCACGGCCGGTGGTCTTGCGTCCGGCGTCGGTCAGGCCCCAGACCGGGGTCATCTCGGACCCGGCGTAGCTGGTGGGGACGGCGAGGTAGGGCAGGCCGGGGTCCAGGGCGAGGGCCTTGGCCAGTCCGGTGGTGGAGCCGCCGCCCACCGCCACACAGCCGTCGGCCGCGAGGTCCCGGGCCACCGTGCGGGCCCGGTCGGCGACCGCGACCGGCACATGCATCCGCGCCTCGGTGAACCGGCCCGCGCACCGCTCCCCGAGCAGTGCGGCGGCGGTCGCGGCGAGGTCCGCGCGGCCCGGCGTGGACAGCACCAGCGGTCTGCGCAGACCCAGGTCGGCGGTCAGCCGGGGCAGCGCGGCCAGGGTGCCGGCCCCGAAGCTCACCCGGGTGGGCGGCGGCTGGTGGTCGAACGCGATCGCCTCGCGTCCGGCGTCGTCGGAACCCATGGGGAACTCCTTCGTGGTGCGGGAGGGACGGAGGCGAGGAACCCCCTCGGGATCCTCGGCTCAGGGTGCCTGACAGGGAGCAGGGCGGGAGTACCGAGCCGCCCTCACCCTTCGGCGAACCCCGCGCCCAGCATCCGCACACAGCTCTTCAGATCCGCGAGCAGTTGTTCGCGGTCGCGCTGGGTCAGCTCGCGCAGCATCTGCCCCTCGACCGTGTCCACCGCCTCGTCGCAGGCGGTCAGGACCCGCTCGCCCTCGGGGGTGAGGTCGATCCGGATCAGCCGGCCGTGCGAGCTGTCCGCCTCGCGGGAGACGAGCCCCTTGGTCTCCAGGGCCTTGACGACCTCGCTCATCGACTGCGGGGTCATGAAGGTGCGGCGGGCGAGCTGGGCGTTGGACTGCCCGGCGCGCAGCTCCAGTTCGACCAGCGCCGCGTACTGGGGGGTCGTCACCCCGTGGGGCCGGACCGCCTCATCCAACTGGCGGCGCATCGCGCGCTCCAGCCGGGCGATCACATAGGTGACGCGGGGCTGCTGCCGCCGGACGCTCCGCCGGGTGCCGGGGGGAGCCGGATCACTGCTCGTCATATCAGGCACGGTAACAAGAAGTTGTCAGGAATCCGATGACAGGACGGCGGGCGGAAGCGGCGCGGAGGGGGAAGAGACAACGGGACGGACCGACCCGGGGAAGAACCGGGCGGGAGACAGAAGAACGAGCGAACGAGCGAACGAGAGAAGGCGAGAGCGGGATGACCCCGGACTCGACCCCCACCCATGACGGCCCCGCCGCGGACGTCACCTCCCCCGAGGAGATCACCGCGGCCGTCGTCGCGAGCTTCGGCGGCTGTCCGCAGCCCCGGCTGCGGCTGCTCCTGGAGCGGCTGGTCCACCATCTGCACGCCTACGCCGCCGAGGTGGGCCTCACCCAGGAGGAGTGGCACGCCGGAATCCGGTTCCTGACGGAGGCCGGCCGGATCACGACCGAGGAGCGGCAGGAGTTCATCCTGCTCTCGGACACCCTCGGGCTGTCCATGCTCGTGGACGCCCTCAACCACGAGCAGGGCGGCACGACCACCGAGTCCACCGTCCTCGGCCCGTTCTGGGCGGCGGGCTCACCCCTGCGCCCCTACGGCGCCACCATCGCCGAACGCCCCGCCGGGCCGCCCACCTGGGTCCACGGCCGGGTCACCGGCCCCACCGGCACCCCCCTCGCCGGGGCGGTGCTCGACATCTGGCAGAACGGCGACGACCGGCTCTACGCGGTCCAGGACCCGGACGCGCCCGCGCACCATCTGCGGGGCCGCTTCCACACCCGCGAGGACGGCTCGTACGCCTTTCTCGCGGTGCGGCCGACGGCCTACTCGATCCCGGACGACGGGCCGGTGGGGCGGATGCTGAGCGTCGCCGGGCGGCATGCCTGGCGGCCCGCGCATCTCCATCTGCGGGTCGACGCGCCCGGTTTCCAGTCACTGACCACACACATCTTCGACGCGGACAGCGCCTACCTCGACTCGGACGCGGTCTTCGCGGTCAAGCCGTCGCTGCTCCGTGTGTTCGAGCCGCACGACGGCGACGACCCGGAGCGGCCCCCCGGCGTCGAGGGCCCCTGGTTCTCCGTCCGCAACGACCTCGTCCTGTCCCCGACACCCGCCGAGGAGCGATAGCCCCGCATGGACACCTTCGAGACATCGGATTCCGGCCCCGAGTCGGCCGACGGAGTGCAGCGCCTGCTGATCGGCGGCGTCTGGCGGGCCGCCGAGGGGGACCGGACGACGGTCGCCCTGAGCCCGGTCACCGAGCGCCCGCTCGCCCCGGTGGCCGCGGCCTCCGTCGCCGACGCCACCGCGGCCGTGGAGGCCGCCGAGGACGCCTTCGGGGCCTGGTCGGCGACCGCGCCCGCCGAGCGGCGGACGGTGCTGCTGCGGGCGGCCGGGCTGCTGGAGGAGCGGGCCGAGGGGATCGCCGCGGTGATGACCGGCGAGACCGGCGCGGTCCGGGCCTGGGCGGAGTTCAACGTCCGGCTGTCGGCCGGGACTCTGCGCGAGGCGGCGGCCCAGGCGTACGGCCTGGTCGGTGAGGTGCTGCCGTCGGATGTGCCGGGGCTGCTGGCGACGGGCGTACGGCGGCCGGTCGGGGTCGTGGTGGGCATCGTGCCCTGGAACGCGCCGCTGATCCTGGGTGTCCGGGCGGTGGCCTGGGCACTGGCCTACGGCAACACCGTGGTGCTCAAGGCGTCCGAGCAGTCGCCCCGCACCCATGGGGCCGTCGCGGCGGTGCTGAAGGACGCGGGGGTGCCGGACGGCGCGGTGAATCTGGTGACCAACGCGCCCGGGGACGCCCCGGAGATCGTCGAGGAACTGGTCGTCCATCCGGCGGTCCGGGCGATCAACTTCACCGGGTCCACCCGGGTCGGCCGGATCATCGCCCAGAAGGCGGCCCCGCACTTCAAACGCACCCTGCTGGAGCTGGGCGGCAAAGCACCCCTGGTGGTGCTGGACGACGCCGATCTGGACGCGGCGGCAGCGGCGGCGTCCTTCGGGGCGTTCATGCACCAGGGCCAGATCTGTATGTCGACGGAGCGGATCGTGGTCGACGCGGCGGTGCACGACCCGTTCGTGGAGCGGCTCGCGGCGCGGGCGAAGGCCCTGGTGACCGGCGATCCGCGCGAGCCGGGCACCCAGCTCGGCCCGATGATCGACCGGCGGGCGCTCGGCCATCTCCGGGCGCTGCTGGACGACGCGGTGACCCGGGGCGCGCGCTGTGCGGCCGGCGGCGGCCATGACGGTCTGCTGCACGAGGCGACGGTGGTCACCGGGGTCACCCCGGCGATGCGGCTCTACCACGAGGAGTCGTTCGGCCCGGCGGTGAGCGTCGTACGGGCCGCGGACACCGAGGACGCCGTCCGGATCGCCAACGACACCCCGTACGGGCTGGCGAGTGCGGTGTTCGGCCGGGACACGGACCGGGCTGCGGCGGTGGCGGACCGGCTGCGCACCGGTATCGCGCACATCAACGGGGCGACCGTGCACGACGAGCCGATCATGCCGTTCGGGGGGCTCGGTGACAGCGGCTGGGGCCGGTTCGGCGCCCGCGCGGCGCTGGCGGAGTTCACCGATCTGCGCTGGATCACCGTCTCCCGGCAGCCGCGCGAGTACCCGATCTAGCGGACGGGCGATCGAGGTCCCGGGCTCCCGGGCTCTCGGGTTCCCGGGCGATCGGGTTCCCGGGTCCCGGCGGGGAGTTCGTCCGGGTGGGCCGCGAGGGCTGCGAGCGGGGGGTGCGCATCCTGCGGCATCCTGCGCTTCCCGGGTTGCTCCTCAGGCGCACCTCAGGCACTTCCCGGGCGGCTCCCGGGGCTTCCTGGGGGTTCCCGGGGGTTCCCGGGCGCCTCCACGGTCGGGGCGCGCGGCGGGCAGGCGGGCGCGCGGACCGGGATCGGCCGCCGGGTGGAGCCGGACATGCCGGGGCCGACCGGCCCGGAGGTGGACGCGCGGTACGCGCGCGGGGCGCGGCCCGGCTCGATGGTTCGGGGTGACCTGGGGACCCTTCGGCCCCGCTACGGCTGGCCCCGCTACGGCTGACCGGTCAGTTCGTTGAGGCAGCGCTCCACCGCGGGGCCGAGGTCCTCCGCTCCGGAGGCCACGATGGCGTAGGTCCGGACCAGGAACCGGCGCAGGGCGGCGGTGTCGAACTGGAGCAGGGCCAGTCCGTAGGGGGAGTGGAATTCGAGGACGGTCCGGCTCCGGCCGCAGGGCCAGATGTGGACGTCGCCCTCGCCGACCGGGCCGTCCAGTCCGGCCGCCAGCAGGGCGCGGGCGAACGTCCAGACGACATCCTCACCGGCCAGGGTGACTTCGGGCGGGAAGGCCACATGCACGGCGAGCGGGTCGCTGGAGCAGTAGTGCAGGGTGGAGGGGACGGGGAGCTCCTCCTCGCCCGTGATCAGTCGGGCACGGGCGGGTTGGTCGAGGGTGATCTCCATGGCCGTCTCCCCTGAGGTCGTCCGGATTTCCGGTGTGCTGTTACGACCCCGGACACCCTCTCCCCCGTACGCTCTCACCATGATCAACTTATGTGACCTGCGTCACAGCGAAGGGAGTGTGCCCGCAGAACCCGGCCCGCACCGCGCGCGGCATCATCCACCGGTCCGTCAACGCGCGTAGGGGCGCTACGCCAGCCCCGGGCCCCCGGGGTAGGCCGAAGTCGCAGGACAGTCCGGCCATGAAGACGCTGGCATATGCCTTGAGCACCACCGTATCGTGTGTTGCCAAATCCCTTACAGGGCGTGGCCGCCTGTGTCACAGTCGTAGCGGTCCCATCGCCAGCCCTGGTCGTACCTCCCCCCGGTCCCGGCCCGCCCGGAGCGGGGGAACCCCTCGCATCGGAGTGCGTCATGCCGTCCCCTCTCCCAGCGGACCGCCCCGTCACCCGGCTGCCCTCGGGCGCCCCGGTCGAAGCGTTGATAACACAGACGCGCCGGCTCAAGGGCGATGTGGACGCCGTACGACGGGACACCTCGGGGGACGACTGCGCACCCCGCCGCCGCTGGCAGCGGGCACTCTACGATCTGGCCCTGCATCAACTCGAAGACCTGGACGGGCACTTGGCGCAGCTGCGGGACGGCCCGCAGGCCGGCGTCCCCGCCCCGCGACCCGCCCCGCCCGCCCCCACCGGGGGTTCACTGCTCGCCCGGGTCGGCAGCGCGGAGTGGAATCTGCTGACCGACGAGGCCAACTGGTCCGCCGAACTGCACACCATCCTCGGCCGCGACCCCGCCGCTCCCCCGCTCACCCTCGACGAACTGCCCTCCCTGGTGCACGAGGAGGACCGCCCCCGGCTGACCGCGATGGTGACGGACTGCCTGGTCGACGCCAAGCGGATCGACGGCGAGTTCCGGGTGCTGCGCCCGGACGGCCTGCTGCGCACCGTGCACATGATGGGCGAGCCCGTGCTCGACGCCGACGGCAGCACCGCGTCCATGTGGGCCGTGCTGCGTGATGTCAGCGCGCTGCGCCGCAGCCAGGCCGCCGTGAGCGAGACCCGTGACTCGCTGCGGCGCCACCGGGAGCGGGAGCACTCCGGGCACCGGCTCGCGGTCGGGTCGCGGGAGGCCGCCGTCCCCGCGTGGCGCGGCCCCCTGCGGCTCCCGCGACAGGGCGCCGGACTCGATCTCGCCGCCCGCGCGCTGCCCGCCTCCCCGGACACCCCGACCGGCGGCGACTGGTACGACGTACTGGAACTGCCCGACGGGGACACCCTGCTGACGGTCGGTGAACTGACCGGGCGGGGGCCCACCGTCATCGCGGACGTGGCGATGGCGCTGGGCGCGCTGCGGGGCATGGCGATGGCGGGTACCGGGCCCGGCCAACTGCTGTCCTGGCTCAACCAGTTGCTCGACAGCAGTGCCGAACCCGCCCTGGGCAGCGCGGTCTGCTGCCGCTACCGCCCGGCCGCCCGGACCCTGACCTGGGCCCGCGCGGGACACCCCGCCCCGCTGCTGTTCCGCGACGGGACGGGGGGCCGGCTGACCGCTCCGGACGGGGTGCTGCTGGGCGCCACCTCGGGCGCCGAGTACGGCGAGACCGAGGTGACCCTCGTACCGGGTGATCTGCTGCTGTTCCACACCGACGGGCTGGTGCCCGGCGGTGGGCGCCCCTTCGCGGGGAGCCCGCTCCTCGATCTGGCCCCCCGGCTGTCCGGGGCGCGGACGGCTCAGGACGGTCTGGGCACGGTGGAGGAGGAGTTCGGCGGGAGCGGACGCGAGGACGACGCCTGCGTGCTCATCGCCAGGGTGACTTCGTAGGGACGTGGAGTGGAGATGTGGGGTAGAGAGGTGGAGTGGAGATGTGGATCGGGGGCGGCCTGACTATGCCTGGGTGCTGCTGCCGCCCTTGCCCTTCGCCCGGCTGAGGGCGGTCTTCAGTTCCTCCCGGAGTTCGCTGATCCGCGGGTTGTCCGCGTACTGGGCGGTGAGCCGGTACATCTGGTGCATCCGGTCCCAGGTGCGGTGCGAGGAGTTGTTGCCCATGAACCTCAGGGCCTCGCGGGCGTACTTGGCGCCCTGATCGGGGTCGTTCGCGATGAAGGACGCGGACGCCATCGACAGATGGTCGAAGATCTTCGACCGCTCCCGCCCGTCGTTGCGCAGGGCGAGCGCCTTCTCCGCGTAGTGCTGCGCGTGCGCGGCGGCCCCCGGGTCGAACTCCGCGAGGCTGCGGTAGGACAGGGCCTGCATCCCGTACAGATCCTCGTCCTTGAAGGTCTTCATCCAGCTGGGGGTCTCCTCGTCGCTCTGGGAGGCGAAGAGTTCCTCGGCCTGTCCCAGGGTGCGGCGCATGGCCTGGCCCTTGCCCATCGACGCCTGCGCCCAGGCCTCGATGGTGTGGAACATGGAACGGGTCTGGGGCAGCATCTGCTCCCCCGCGCCCGAATGGGCGAGTTTCATCAGGTCCAGCGCCTCGTCGGGCCGGCCCAGATGGACCATCTGCCGGGCCGCCCGGGAGAGCGCCTCGCCGGCCCGTGGCCGGTCACCGCCCTCACGGGCGGCCTGGGCGGCGATCACAAAGTACTTCTGGGCCGTGGGCTCCAACCCCACGTCGTGCGACATCCAGCCCGCCAGGGCGGCGAGGTCGGCCGCCACACACCACAGCCGGCGCTGAAGGTGCGGAGGGTGATGGTAGGCGAGCATGCCGCCCACCTCGTTGAGCTGGCCCACGACCGCCTTGCGCTGAAGCCCGCCCCCGCGGGCCGCGTCCCAGGCTCGGAACACTTCGACCGAACGCTCCAGTTCCTCGATCTCCTGCGATCCGATGGGGGCGGCCTCGTAGCGGTCGAACCCAGCGGGGTCGGCGTGCAGGGGGTTGTCGAGTACGGGAGCGTCGGGGGTCAGGGCCGGATCGGTGTGCAGCCAGTCGTGCATGGCGCTGCTGAGTGCGGATCCCGCGGCGAGCACGGCGCCCGCGCCCACCAGACCGCGTCGGTTGAGCATGAGGTCCATTCCCGTGAAATCGATGAGGAACGCGGCCGTCCGTCCGGGCGCCCAGGGCAGTTCGCCGGGATGCTGTTCCGTGCTCCCGTCGCCCTGCCGTTTCCCCACGCGCCCGTGCCGGACCAGACCGAGGTCCTCGATGGTCACGACACGGCCGAGACGCTCTGTGAACAGGGCCGCCAGCACCCGCGGTACGGGATCGCGCGGGATCTCTCCCATGTCGATCCAGCGCCGCACCCGCGAGGTGTCGGTCGACAGCTGGGGGTGGCCCATGGCCGCCGCCTGCTTGTTGACCAGCCTCGCGAGCTCGCCCTTGGACCAGCCGGCCAGGCCGAACAGGTCCGCCAGGCGGGTGTTGGTTTGTCCGCTCACGTCAAGCCCCCAGGTTCTCGGCTGAGTTGACATTAGCCCCGGGAAAGTTGCCGAGCGACTATTCGCCAGGGTTCGCCAGGGTGCGCCAGATGGTGTGCCACCGGGCACGGGGTGTCAGGTAGGAAAGCGCCACCCCGACCCGGCGGCCGTACTGGTACACGGTGCACTCCCCAGGGTGCACCAAGGTCACCGGGCCGGGGTGCGTATGACGTCGCAGGCACACGAAGGGATCTGTTTCGCCCATGTACGCAGCCTCGTCCTCCGTGTCCGCACCCCCCCGGCCGCTCCGCCCGCGCACCCAGGGCCCGGTCCCCGCCCGTCCCGGCGAGGCCCCCCTGTCGGGCGGCGGCCCGTATCTCGCTCCCGCGCGGGGGGCCGGAGCCGTGCTCGGCGCGGGCCGGGCCCGGCGTGCGGGACCCGGCAACCAACCGCTCAGCGGGAGACTCGACTTGTCCGGCCCTCAGGGCGCCCAACTGCGGACGGCCATCGCGTCGGTGCACCGCATCTGCCCGGAGTTCGCCCCGGTGCAGGTACTGCGCCGCAGCAACCGCGCCGTGCTCCTCGTCGGTACGACGGGACGCAGCACCGCCGTCGCCAAGTGTTTACTGGATCAGTCGCCCCGGTGGGCCGAGCGGATCCGGCACGAGATAGCGGCATACCGCTCGTTCGTCCGGCACCGCCCCCCCGTGCGGGTGCCGAGGCTGATCGCGGCGGACCCGGAGAACTGCACACTGGTCATCGAGCGGATGCCGGGCCGGGCAGCGGCACTGCACCGCCACCCCGCCGAGGCCCCGCCCCGCGGGGACATCCGGGCGGCGCTGGGCGCGATCTGCCGGCTGAACGCCTGGCGTCCCCCGGCGGGCACCTTCACCGCCCCGGTCGACTACGCGGACCGGATCTCCCGCTTCCATGAGCAGGGCCTGCTCACCGACCGGGACCTCGGCGACCTCCAGAAGCTGCTGCACGGCATCGCGGCGACCGCGGGCCGCCAGGGCATGGGCCAGTTCTGCCACGGGGACGCCCTGCTGTCCAACATGCTGCTGTCCCCGGCCGGTCCGGTGCTGGTGGACTGGGAGCACGCGGGCTGGTACCTGCCGGGCTACGACCTGGCGACCCTCTGGTCGGTGCTGGGCGACGCCCCCGCGGCCCGCCGGCACATCAGCCAGCTCGCCCAGAACGCGGGACCGGCGTCCCGGGACGCCTTCCTGGTGAATCTGATGCTGGTGCTGACCCGGGAGATCCGCACCTACGAGACCGCAGTGCAGCGTTCGATGCGCGAGCCCACCCCGGCGGCGGGGGCGGGAACGCCGGGAGCGGTGCCCAGCGGCGAGGAGCAGCGGCTGCTGCTGCGGCGGTTGCACGATGACTGCCAGCTGGCCCGCAGGGCGGTCCGGGCAGCGGTCGGAACCCGCTGACGGCGAGGGAGAGAGCGAGAAGCAAGGGAGAGGCGGGGGCGGAGAGCGGCCCGCGGTGCGCTGGGACAGCGGCGCACCGCGGGCCTCTGCGTGTCCGGCGCCGGACCGCACCCGCACCGCCATTGGTGTACGCCGGTGACGCCCCGCCGGTCATCCGGCCTCCCCCGCGAAACCCCGCCGACCTGCGCCGACACGGCACCTCGGGGACGGCTGGGCATGATTGACGGATCGTCGGGAAGCGGCTACCACTGGCACTCCGGCCCCGTACGGCTCCTCGTGCCCGCCCGTCCCTGGAGGCTGTCTTGCGTCCACCCCCCACCGCCGCCCGCCCGCACGCCGGACGTGTCCGCAGGAGTGCCGGAGGGCTGGCCGCCGCGGCACTGCTGCTGCCCCTGCTGGGCGCCGCCCCCGCCCCCGCCCCTCGCGCGGGGCTCCAGGAGGCGTTCGCCACCGCCTCCGCCGACTACGGGGTACCGCGCAGCGTGCTGCTGGGGGTGTCGTACCTCCAGTCCCGGTGGGACGGCCACGGCGGGGCGCCGAGCGTGAGCGGCGGATACGGCCCGATGCATCTCACCGACGCCCGTACGGCGCTGGCGGACGCTCCCCATCACAGCGAGGGCACCGAGGACCCGCGCGGCGACAGCGCCCGCCCCGCCCTGCTGCCGACCGCCGCGCCACCGAGGGCGACGGAGCTTCCGGCGCGGCTGACGACCCTGCGCCGGGCGGCGGAGCTGACCGGGCTGAGCGCCGAGCGGCTGCGCACGGACCCGGCGGCGAACGTGGCGGGCGGCGCGGCCCTGCTGGCCGACGCGCAGCGGGAGCTGGGCGCCCCGGCGAGCGACGACCCGGCCCGCTGGTACGGGGCGGTGGCCCGCTTCTCGGGCGCGGACGACTCGGCGACGGCGGCGGCCTACGCCGATGAGGTGTTCGCGGTGATCCGGGGCGGGGAGCGGCGGGTGACCGACTCCGGGGAACGGATCGCGCTGCCCGCGCGGCCGGGGCTGGCGCCGGACACGGCACAGGTGACGGCGATCGGGCTGCGGACGGCGACGGCGGAGGGCACCGAGTGCCCCGCCACGGTGTCCTGCGAGTGGATCCCGGCGCCCTACGAGCAGTTCGGCGACGGCGACTACGGCAACCATGACCTGGGCGGACGGCCCGGGACCCAGCGCATCGAGTACATCGTCGTCCATGACACGGAGGGCCGCTGGGAGGGCGTCCTGGACATGGTCCAGGATCCCACCTACGTCTCCTGGAACTACTCCCTGCGCTCCACGGACGGCCATATCGCCCAGCACGTCAAGGCGAAGGACGTGGCCTGGCACGCGGGCAACTGGTACACCAACGCCACCTCGATCGGGCTGGAGCACGAGGGGTTCCTGGCGTCGCCGGACGCCTGGTACACGGAGGCGATGTACCGCTCCTCGGCCCGTCTGGTCCGCTATCTCGCCGCCCGGTACGACATTCCGCTCGACCGGCAGCACATCCTCGGCCACGACAATGTGCCCGGCCCGACGGCGGCGACCGTCCCCGGGATGCACACCGACCCCGGGCCCTACTGGGACTGGGCGCACTACTTCGAACTGCTGGGGCGGCCCTTCGCGCCGACCGCCAAGGCGGGCGCGGGGATGGTGACAGTCCTGCCGGAGTACGCGCGCAACCGGCCCGCGTTCACCGGCTGCGCCACCAGGGGCGAGCCCTGCGTGGTGCACGGCTCCAGCGCGGTCCGGCTGCGGACCGGGCCCGGGGAGTCGTATCCGCTGGTCAGGGATGTGGGGCTGCGGCCGGGTGGGGAGCCGTCCACGATCGATGTGAACGACATCGCCTCGCGGGTCTCCACCGGCCAGCAGTACGCGGTGGCGGGCCGGGACGGGGACTGGACGGCGATCTGGTACCTCGGCCAGAAGGCATGGTTCCACAACCCGGCGGAGGCGCCGACGGCGGTGCCCGCGAAGGGGAAGGCGATCACTCCCCGGGAGGGGCTGGCGAGCGTGCCGGTGTACGGCAGGGCGTACCCGGAGAAGTCCGCGTACCCGGAAGGGGTCCCGGCGCAGAATGTGTCACCGCTGCCGTACGCCTTGCCGGCGGGGCAGCGGTATGTGGTGGGGGACGAGGTGCGGGGGGCTTACTACTACGCGGTCACCTTCGCCACGGACGGGCACCGGGTGGTGACCGGGAAGGATCGGTACTACGAGATCCAGTTCGGTCACCGGGTGGCGTATGTGAAGGCGTCCGATGTGCGCCTGTCCCGGCCGTAGCGGGCTTCAGCCCTGCTGGAACAGTTCCGCCGGGAGGGGCTTGAGGAGGGCGTAGAGGTCGTCCGTGATGGGGCGGTCCCAGGCGGCGATGGTGACCAGGACGCCGTCGCTGCGGTCGAACTGGACGCAGGAGATCCGGCTCTCGGAGAGCTTCACGCGCCGCACGATCAGCAGGTTGTCGCCCTGCATCACCGGGACGTCCTCGGTGCCGGTGACGGTGACCTCCTCCTCGTTCTCCAGCGCGAGGAGGAGCTGGCCGACCTCGAAGGGGACCTGGCCCTCGGCGACCTCGCGGGCCGGGGAGCCCTCGGGGAGGTTGCCGATGATCATCGCGGGGCCGCGGCCACCGAAGAGGTCGTAGCGCAGGAAGACGCCCTGGCAGCTGCCGTCGGGGGCGGGGAGCAGACCGGCGCCGAGATTGCCGGGCCAGTCGCCCGGGTCCATGGCCAGTACGTCGAAATCGGGCCCGGCGGGGGTGGCGCTGCGGCGGCGGAGGAACGACATGCGGCCATGGTACGGGGTCCCTCCGGGGTGGGGGGTGGGGTGAGGGGGGGTTGGGCTGGGCCGGGTTGGGTTGGTGCGGGTGTGTTGTGGTTGCGGTGGGGTGCGCATTTCCCCGCGCCCCTGGGTGGTGCCTGGCTGGGGGTGGGGGGTGGGTGCGGGTCCGTGGTGGGGTTTGCGCAGTTCCCCGCGCCCCTGGGTGGTGCCTGG
>NZ_JBEXLA010000039.1:0-106774 GCF_040609715.1 Streptomyces sp. NPDC004610
ACCTCCAGTACAAGAACCAGAAGGTCGACTTCATCGACGCGATGTGGGCCGTCGTCAACTGGCAGGACGTGGCCCGCCGCTACGCCGCCGCCAAGGAGCGCGGCGACAGCCTGCTGCTGGCGCCGTGACGCGGTAGCACCCCCTGGCGCCCTGCCGCGTGATCGTCTTCTCACCGATCGACGGCAGGCGGCACGTGAAGGGCTTCCGGCACGGACAGGACATGACCTGACCGAGCCGGAAGCCCTTCGTCATGGAACGGGACCGCCGGTGCCGCCCGGCCGCATGGATAGGGACCGCCGATACCCGGCCGCATGCAACGGGACGCCGGTGCCGCCCGGCCGCCCGGACCCCGCCGCCCGCAGTCGACAAATCGCCAGAGGTAGGGTGATCAGCTCGGAACCGGATGGAGGGGACTGATGGAGGGGACTGAGTGAGCGCCGAAGCGGAAGGTGCCGTCGGGGGCGGTGACGGGGCAGGTGACGGGGGCGGGGCCGAGCGGAGCGCCCCGGCGCTGCTCCTGGTGGAGGACGACGAGGTGATCCGCACCTCGGTCTCGATGGCGCTGGAGCGCTACGGCTACCGGGTCACATCGGCCGCCGACGGTCTCACCGGCCTGGAGTACTTCCGGGACCGGACGCCCGATCTGCTGCTGCTGGATGTGATGCTGCCCGAGCTGGACGGGATCGGACTGTGCCGCAAGGTGCGGGAGACCAGTCAGGCGCCGGTGCTGATGATGTCGGCGCGCGGGGACGCGCTGGACGTGGTGTCGGGCCTGGAGGCGGGCGCCGACGACTATGTGGTCAAGCCCGTCGACACCCCGGTGCTGGTGGCCCGTATCCGCGCCCTGCTGCGCCGCGCCACCTTCACCCCCCAGGGCGCGGAGGCGCCGGAGCGGGCTGCGGGGCCGACTGCCGGGGCGGACCGGCTGGTCTTCGGGGATCTCACCGTGGACACCCGTGGCCTCGAAGTGTTCCGGGACGGGCAGCGGATCGCCCTGGCCCCGACCGAGCTGCGGCTGCTGCTGGAGTTCGTGGCCCACCCCGGGATCGTCCTGGACCGGCAGACCCTGCTGCGCAAGGTCTGGGACTACGGCTGGGACGGCGACAGCCGGGTGGTCGACCTGTGTGTGCAGCGGCTGCGCAGGAAGATCGGCGCGGACCGGGTCGAGACCGTCCGTGGCTTCGGCTACAAACTGCGGCGCTGAGCACCATGGACGTACGGAGCATGGCGGCCACGGTGTGGCGCAACCTGTGGAACTGGAGATCGCTGCGCTGGCAGATCGCCGCGCTGGTGGTCACCGCGTCCTGCGCGGTCGCGCTGGCCGTGGGACTCCTCGTCCACAACGCCACCGTCGACCGCCACCAGCGGGAGGGCGCGGCCCGTGCCGTCGAGGAGCTCACCTCCTCCGTGGACGCCTACCGGAGCAGCGGCGGCACACCCCCGCAGGGAGCCGTCATGGACCCGGCGGAGATGCCGTCCGAACTGCTGGACCAGGTGCGGGGCCCGGACGACCCGGTCGTCTGGTACGACACCGGGGACCGCAACGGCCCGTGGATGTGGGCCGCGCGGCCGGTCGACGGCGGGGTGCTCGCCGTCGCGGTGCACATGGGCAGCGAGCAGATGAACCTGGCCGCCCTCGACCGCACCATGGCCAAGGTGTCGGCGGCGACCCTCCTCGTGATCGTCCCCCTCTCCCTCGTCGTCACCGAACTCCTCAACCGCCGGCTGCGCAAGGTCGCGCGCACCGCCCGCCGGATCGCGGACGGCGAACTGGACGCCCGCACCGGAGCGGGCACCGGGCGCGGCGACGAGATCACGGAGATCGCGGGCGCCGTCGACTCCATGGCCCACTCCCTCCAGGCCCGTCTGCGCACCGAGCAGCGCTTCACCGCCGATGTGGCCCATGAACTGCGCACCCCCCTGATGGGCCTGGTCACCTCCACCGAACTGCTCCCCGAGGGCCGGGCCACCGCTCTCGTACGGGACCGGGTGGGCGTGCTGCGGGCGCTGGTCGAGGATCTGCTGGAGATCTCCCGGCTGGACGCGGGAGCGGAGGCCGCCGACGCGCGGCCCGTCCCGGTCGGCAGTGTCGTGGCGGACGCGGTGGCCCGGACCGGGCAGCCGACCCGCACGGTGGTCGCCGACAACCGGCGGATCATGACCGACCCGCGCCGACTGGACCGCATCATCGCCAACCTGGTCCACAACGCCCACCGCCATGGCCGGGCGCCGGTCGAGGTCCATGTCGACGGCGGGACCATCGTCGTACGCGACCATGGGCCGGGCTTTCCCGAGGCGCTGCTCGCGGAGGGGCCGCAGCGGTTCCGGACCGGGGCTCCGGAGCGGGGGCACGGCCATGGGCTGGGGCTGACCATCGCCCTGGGTCATGCCGGGGTCATCGGGGCCACCCTCGACCTGGCCAACGCGGACGACGAGGACGGCGGCGGTGCCGTCGCCGTACTGACCCTGCCGGAGCCGGAGCCCTGCGGCGACGAGGGCGGGGACGGGGTGGCGGCCGAATACCGGGGTGCCGGGCGCTGATACACGGCGGACACATTCCCGAGTGGTAACCGATGTGCCGTCTCCGCGGGCCGGAGATCACCGTTTCGCAGGGTGGGGGACACGCGCAGTTCCGCGCGCTCGTCCCCGGAGGCAGCCCATGTGTGACCGGCTCACCTACAGTCCCCGTCCCGGCCCGTCCGGCGGCCGTCGGCCGCCCGTGCGGACCCTCGTGCTGTGGGGCGCGCTGACGGCCCTGATCCTGACCACCCTCGGCGGCTGGGTCGTGGCCACCCAGACGGCACCGGACCGGGTGGGCACGACCGCCGAACCGGCCGCCGGGACTGCCGCACTGTCGCTGCCCTGGCCCGAGGAGGGGCAGGCCAGCGTCATCGACACGGGGAGCGGCCGTTCCGGGACGAGCGGGGCGCAGCGCCCCGTACCGATCGCCAGTCTCGCCAAGGTGATGACCGCGCATGTGATCCTCACCGGGCACCGGCTGGGGGAGCGGGAGTCCGGCCCCGAGGTGCGGGTCGACCGGCGGGCGGCGGAGGAGTCGTTCTCCTCGGCGGAGTCGACGGTGATCGTCCAGGAGGGGCAGCGGTTCAGCCAGCGGCAGCTGCTGGAGATGCTGCTGCTGCCCTCCGGGAACAACATCGCCCGGCTGCTGGCCCGCTGGGACGCGGGCAGTGAGGCCGCCTTCACCGCGAAGATGAACCGCGCGGCGACGGCCCTCGGGATGACCCGGACCACCTACACCGGCGCGAGCGGCATCGAGCCCACGACCACCAGCACCTCCGACGACCAGCTCCGGCTCGCCCGCGCGGTCATGAAGGACCCGGCGTTCCGGGCGATCGTCGCCACCCGCGAGACCACCATCGGGCAGGGCGTCGGGACGATCACCAACACCAACAAGCTGCTCGGCACCTCCGGCATCGTCGGCGTCAAGACCGGTTCGAGCACCCCGGCGGGCGGCGCCCTGATGTGGGCGGCCACGGCCCCCCGGGACCCGGCGGCGACCCCGCGAAGTCCCGAGGCGGCCCCGCGAAGCCCCGAGGCGGCTCCCCGGGACCCGGCGGCGGCCCCCCGGGACCCGGCGGGGCTGATCCTCGGCGTCGTCCTGCACCAGGACCCCGGCACGACCCCCGCCCAGGGACTCCGGACCGCGTTCGATGTGACGGAACGCCTCGCCGCCGCGGCCCAGCGCGGAGCCGGACGATGACCACGGCGCAGCAGGCGCGGGACAGGACGGAAGCCCCCCGGCCCCCCGACGTGCCCAGACGCTGGACCGACCCGCGCCGGGGCCGCCGGACCGCCGGACTGGGCGCGGCCTACGCGGTCGCCCTGCTCGCCCTCCCCCTCCTCCCCGACACCCCCGGAAACCTCGGCAGCCTCGCCGCGACCTTCCTCCCCTGGTCGGCCCTGGCCGTCCCCCCACTGCTCCTGTACGCCCTGCTCCGCCGCTCCGCGCTCGCGGTGATCGGTGTGCTGCTCCCGGCGCTGGCCTGGCTGACCCTGTTCGGGGACACGGTCACCGACAAGAGCGCCCGGGGCGGTGAGCTGACGGTGGTCACCCACAACGTCGGTGAGGACAACCCGGACCCGGCCGGTACGGCCCGCGCGCTGGCGGCGACCGGCGCCGAGGTGATCGCCGTGCAGGAACTGGCACCCCAGGCGCGGGACGCCTTCCGGGAGGCGCTGCCCGCCCGCTACCGGCATCACACCGTCCAGGGCGGGGTCGGGCTGTGGAGCACGTACGCGATGACCGGGGCCGAGGCCGTGGACATCATGCCGTGGCCCCGGGCCCTGCGCGCCACACTCATCACACCGGCGGGCCCGGTCACGGTGTACGTGGCGCATCTCGCGTCGGTGCGGGTGGCGGTGGGCGCCGGGTTCACGACCGCCCGCCGGGACGAGGCCGCCGGGCTGCTGGCGGACGCCGTGCGCCGGGACCGGTCGTCGCGCACGCTCCTCGTGGGTGACTTCAACGGCACCACCGACGACCGCGCGCTCGCCCCCCTCGTACGGTTGCCCGGGATGACCTCCGCGCAGGAGACGGCGGGAGCGGGCTTCGGGTTCAGCTGGCCCGCCGCCTTCCCCCTCACCCGCATCGACCACATCCTCACCCGGGGACTGCGCCCGGTCTCCGCGCGGACCCTGCCCGCCACCCCCAGCGACCATCTGCCGGTGAGCGCGTCCTTCGGCTTCTGACCGGACGTCACCGGCTGCCCGCGCGGGTGCGCTGTTCGGGTCCGGTTCGCGAGGGTGCGGCGGGTTGCGGTGGGCCGCGCCGGGGAGGGCGGCGCAGGATGCGGGGATGTTGCCCGGATTCCTGGCGCGAGCGGTCGAGGCGCTGCTGGGCCGCCATGGGCGCTCCCTGCACCTGAAGGCGGCGGGCGCCGCGACGGCGATCCTCATCGTCGTGACACTGGTGGGCGCCTACGGGATCGTGGCGGCCGAACGGGGAGCGCCGGGCGCGCGGCTGACGACCTATCCGAGGGCCCTGTGGTGGGCGGCGGAGACCGCGACGACCGTCGGGTACGGGGACTTCTACCCGGTGACCTTGTGGGGACGGCTGGTCGCCGTGGCCGTCATGCTCGTCGGGATCACCGCGTACGGGGTGGTCACCGCGGCTCTGGCGACCTGGTTCGTCGGACGGGACCAGGAGCGCCGGCACCGGGCGGTGCGGCGGGCGGAGGCGGCCGTGGAACGCGACTACGCGGAGGCGACCCGGGCGCTGCACGAACGGTTCGACCGGCTGGAGGAACTGCTGGGCAGCGGTGGCGGGGGTGGCCACGGGCGCTGACCTTCGCGGGTCGGGTGGGGACGGTGGGGCGAGGGTGCTGTGCCGCGCGGAGGCCCGCATCGGGGGCAACTAACCGGAGGTACAGCTTCCGAAGGGGTGGCGGAACGACTCCCTTCGGCGCGGACGCCGAACCGGACACCGGCGCCGGAGCCACAACGAGGGCAATCCACCCATACGGACCCGGCCGCCCGCCGCGCCCCGCATGCATTTCCCGCCGTCACGTGCGGCGCGCCCCCGGACCTTCCGCCGCCCCCTCCGCCGGGAGCGATAGATGCCCCCACCACGGGCCCGACCTCCTCCGGCACATCACACCGCGTACCGGAATCCTCCATTCGATCTTCGCGAATCGGCCACGCCGGAATCTGGGGCGGCCGGATCGGTCCTCTCCCCGGCGTCGATGTGACGCTGAGCAGCCATGCCTTTACCTCGCCTTGGGGTAAACAGGGAACGTCGGCGGCCCGGCGGATGGCGCGATTGCCCCGGACGCTCCCCGCCCGGCCCCGCGGCGGAATCCGCGGCGCGCTGACACGTAGAACCGACGGCGTGCGCGGCCCGCCGAACGCCCCCGCACGTGCCCCCGGATCGGGCAAGAGCGGCTTCCTGCCAACGATGTCGTGCGGATGAAATCCCTTGTGGGAGCGGCCGAAAGCCGAACTTGTTGTCAGGGACGAGTCACCTCGACCATCGCAACTGTCGCCGTGGCGACCCCAGGACGCCCGTCCGGTCCCCGGAGCCGCCGCGGACAACGCCGAGGGCCCGGACCGCCAACCGGACCCGCACCCCCACATCGGAGGACATGTGAAGGTCAAGACGTTCCTGCCGTCGGACTCCGTCACCCGGAGAGCCCGCGTCGCCACCGTCGTCGCCAGCCTGGCGGCCGTCTCCGCGCTCGTCGCGCCCACCGCCGTGGCGGCCCAGGCGCCCGCCGTCGCCAAGCCCACCGCCGGCCAGCTCGCCGCGGCGAGCGACGCCGTCCTCGGCGCCGACATCGGCGGTACCGCCTGGTACACCGACAAGGCGTCGGGCAAGATCGTGATCACCGCCGACAGCACGGTCTCGGCGGCCGAGATCAACGCGATCAAGCAGGCCGCCGGTGCCCAGTCCGGCGCGCTGGAGATCAAGCGCACGCCGGGCAAGTTCAGCCGTCTGATCGCCGGCGGCGAGGCCATCACCTCGGCCGGCGTCCGCTGTTCCCTCGGCTTCAACGTCATCAACTCCGCCCGCCAGTACTTCGCGCTCACCGCGGGTCACTGCACCTCCGGCCGGCCCAGCTGGAACATCGGCACGGCGGTGTCGGGCCAGACCGTCTTCCCGAACTACGACCACGGCGTCATCGCCCACTCCAACCCGGCCGCCGCCGACGGCCGCGTCTTCCTCTACAACGGCACCTACCGGGACATCATCAACTCCGGTACGCCCACCGTCGGTACACGTATCGAGCGCTCGGGCAGCACCACCGGCTACCGCACCGGCACGGTCACCGCGCTGAACGCCACCGTCAACTACGGCAACGGACAGGTGGTCTACGGCACGATCCAGACCAACGCCTGCGCCCAGCCCGGCGACAGCGGCGGCCCGCTCTTCGGCGGCAACACCGCGTACGGCCTGCTCTCCGGCGGCAGCGGCAACTGCACCGTCGGCGGCACGACGTTCTACGAGCCGGTCACCCGGCCGCTGGGCCTGTACGGCCTGAGCGTCTTCTAGACGGCCCGCGGGCCCGCCGCACAACCGAATCAACCGAACCAGTCCGTAGTACCCGGCGGTCGCCGTTCCTCAGGGCGACCGCCGGTCGGTTTGCCGGGCGTTATGGGCGGGGGAGTTGCTCGGTAGCGGCTGGGCCGTCGATGGGGCGACTGTCGGTCGGTTTGCCGGGTGCTACGGGCGGGGGGAGTTGCTCGGCGGCGGCGAGGCCGTCCATAGGGCGACCGCCGATCGGCTTCCCGGGCGCTACCGGCGCGAGGGCGGACCCGGCCGTCCGCCCGAGGAGAGCCGCTCCGCGGCCACCAGGGCGTTCATCCACTCCACGGGCAGGCAGGCGGAGGTCCCGGCCGCCTCGGGGACACCGGGAGCCTCGTCGGTGAGGAGCCGGGCGAGACAGTGCGGGGGCAGACCGGGGTTGCCCGCCGCCGCGGCACGGACCGGTGGCTCGCAGTCGGCGGCGAGCCGCTCCAGGAGGTGCGGCGCGAGCGCGGTGGCCGCGGCTGCCGCCCGCAGCGGGGCGCGCGGCGAGGAGGCCAGCCGGGGGAACGCCTCCGGCGGGAAGTCGGGGCGGCCGAGGATGCCGGGGCGGATCTTGCGGTGATCCCCGTGCTCCCGCACGACCCGCTCCAGTTCCCCCGGCGGCGGGGACACCGCGCGCAAGGCGGCGATCCGCTGCACCTGGGGATCCGGATCGCGCAGCAGCCGAAGGACCGCGTCACCGGGCAGCCCATCGCTACGCGAGGCCACGGCACGCCGCAGAAAGGCCAGGGGTGAACCGGCGTACCGCAGCCGCTCCCCGGCGGACGCCCGCCGCAGCCAGCCCAGTTCATGCCCCATCCAGGCCGCCCCGAGCACCGCGTCCAGCGGGAACCAGTCACCGCCGGGCGCGGCACTGGTCTCCTCATACAGCCGCTTCCGGTCCGGTTCCGGGGTGTGCGCCGACACCAGGAGCGCGTACCGCACTTCGTCGTGGTGCTCGGCGGCGAGTTCGTCGCGCAGTGCCTGCGGCAGCGCGGGGTTGAGGGCGACGGCGGCGCGCACCTCCTCGTCCGGGTCGCGGGCGAGTTCGGCGGCGAGGGCGGGGGTGAGTCCGGCGTGGGGGCCACCAGGGCCCGGGTCTCCGGGGCGGCCAGCAACCCTGGGCGGAGGTCCCCGGGCGGGACGGGATGCCGGGGCGAGCAGACCGCCGCGCGGACCGACGGCTCGGCGTCGCACAGCAGCACGCGATGGACCTCCGGCGGCGGCGTCCACCACCACGTCGCCAGCGCGACCCGCACCGCCACGGCCGGATCCGAGGCCAGCGTGGCGCGCACCGGGTCAGGTGTGTCGCGGTGGGCGGCGACCCCGGCCCTTACGCCGGGGTCCGGGTCGGACGCGAGCCGGGTCAGGGCGGCGACGGGGAGCGCGCGGCCGGGTTCGTCCGGGGGCCGCGCGAAGCGCCTGACCGCACTCGCCCGGACCTCGGCATCGGCGTGGCGGGCGAGGCGCTCGCGCACGGCGGCGGGCAACTCCCGGTTCCGCCCGAGCGCGACCGCGACCGTCCGGTCCCGGGGCTCCAGCAGCGCGGTGGCGAGTTCTACGGTCATCCGCTCCCGTCCGGCGATCTCCACCGCGGCGTCGGGCCTCGCGGCCATGAGCCGGTGCAGGACGGGCTCGGGGGCGGCCGGGTTGCGCGCCACCCCGGTGAGGACGCGGCGGCGGGCCGGGGCGGTGATCGACGGCAGTTCCATGGGCGGAGCGTAGTCAGCGGCCGGGTGACCGGGCGGCGGGGTGGCCGGGTGGCCGGGTGGCCGGGTGGCCGGGACCTGGAGTCACTAACCCCCGACCACCAACACCCGACCACCAACCCCCGACCACTAACCCCTGACCACTGAGCGGAGACCCGGTCGCGTCAGGGCTTGCGTCCCACGCCGCCGAACATGGCCACCTCGGCGGGAAGGTCGGCCTGGGGGTCGTCCGGACGCCAGCGGTTGGCGGACACCACGCCCGGGTCGAGGAGTTCCAGCCCGTCGAAGAAGCGGGTGACGGCGGCCGGGGTGCGCTGCGTCAGCTTCGGTGTGCCGTGCTCGTTCCAGAAGGCCACGGCGGCATCGACGTCCGGCATGTCGGACCGGGTGATGGTGTGGGTGAGGACGAGATGGCTGCCGGTGGGGAGTGCGTCCATCAGGCGCCGGACGATGCCGTAGGCGTCCTCGTCGTCCTCGATGAAGATGACGACCCCGAGCAGCATGAGCGCCACCGGCTGATCGAAGTCGAGGGTCTGTGCCGCCTGCTCCAGCACCGCGTCGACATTGCGCAGATCCTCGTCGAGGTAGGCGGTGCGTCCCTGCGGGGTGCTGGTCAGCAGGGCCTTGGCGTGAACCAGCACGATGGGGTCGTTGTCGACGTAGACGACCCTGGACTCCGGCGCGACGCGCTGGGCGACCTCGTGGGTGTTGTCGGCGGTGGGCAGACCGGTGCCGATGTCCAGGAACTGGCGTATCCCGCACTCCCCGGCCAGATGCCGCACGGCCCGTCCGAGGAGCAGCCGGTCGGCACGGGCGTAGTCGCCGATGCCGGGGTGCAGTTGGCGGATCTGGTCCCCGGCCGCCTGGTCGACCGCGTAGTTGTCCTTGCCGCCCAGCCAGTAGTTCCAGATGCGGGCGGTGTGCGGCTGATCGGTCTTGATACGCCGGCGGGCTTCGATCGAGGCGGCGGGTGTCTCGGTCATGCGTTGTCCTCCGGACCGGTCGATGAGAGGTCAAGGAGCAACCTAGCGAATGGAGTTGGGGGGTGGGGCGGGTTGTCCGGAGAGGGGCGCGTCGGGCGTCGGAGCCGGAGGTGGTGGCCCTGTCCATCCGGCGGCTCCGCTGGCCGCCGGATGGAACGGAGTGCCGGAACGGCGTGTCAGACCCCCGTACCGGTGACGAGATGGTCACCGGCGATGCCCGCCTTGTCCGGGGCGTAGTAGTCCTTGATCCCTTCGAGCCAGGTCGTCCCGAGGATGCGGTCCTCGGCGGTGGGGCCGAAGGCGTCGAAGAGGGTCTCGATGTTGGCGGGCCGGAAGCCGATCGCGATCATCAGGGCGGTGAAGTCGGAGCGCTCGATGAACCCGTCCCCGTCCGGGTCGCCGATCGCCACGAGGGCTTCCCCGAAAGCGGTGACCGCCGGCGCGAAACGCTCGGGCGACAGGACGCAGGCGGTGAACTCGTCCAGGCTGATCACCCCGTCGCCGTTGGCGTCGAGATGAGTGCGCAGGGCCGTCCAGTACCCCTCGAAGGCCGCGCGCATCGCGTCCTTGGTGTCCTGGTCGGCCAGGGGCGCCGCGTCGGCCACGCGGTCGTACATGAGCGTGAAGTCCTCGGCGTCCAGGACTCCGTTGCCGTTCACGTCGAACAGGGAGAACACGAGTGTGACCCGCTGAATGGCCTCGGTACGCATGACTCTGTCACCTTTCTCCACCATGACCACGGACCGGGCGTCCCGGCCCCGGAGTGGCTGCCCGGTCCGGGGCCGGGTAGTCGTGGACGGGGGCTGGTTGGCTCGAACGGGGGAGTGGTGATGCGTCAGCGCGGCGAGGGGTGTCCGGGTTCGGTGGGGGAACATCGGCCGGCATGGGGCTCGGTCTCGCATGACAGCTCGCCCCAGACCCGCTTCCCCCATGGGAAGAGGTCGGTGCCCCAGCGCTCGGAGAGGGCATCGACCAGGATCAGCCCCCGGCCGCCCAGAGAGACGTCCTTCAAGGAGAGATCCCCGTCTTCGCCGTCGGACCCGTTGACCTCGGGAATCTCCGGCATGGTGCGGGATGTGTCGACCACGGCGATCCGTACGTATCGCGTGCTCGGCCGGGAGATGACGACCCGGATGGAGCGGCTGTTGGTGTGCTTGACCGCGTTGGCCACCAGCTCGGTGACGAGGAGCTTTCCGTCGTCCGCCAGTTTCTCCAGGCGCCAGGCGGACAGTGCCGTCATGACGAGTGTGCGGGCGGCCCCGGTGCTCTCCTCCAGACCGGGGAGGGTCTCTGAAAATCTCGGATGCCCTGTCGGGCGCGGATGGGCTGACACGATCATCTGGACCTCAGGGGGTGTCGGCGTACGACGGCCTCGCTTCAGTCAACGGCCGTGGGGTTGCGCCGAGGAGGAAAAGTGAGGTGCCGGTGTCTCGCGGCAGACCGGAAAATTCTCGGTACGCCGTCTCACGGAGGTGATCCGAGTGGCTACCGTGGGTGCATGAAGGGGAACGTGAGCCTCGTCGGCGCGATGGCTGAGCTGGGCCTGAAGCAGGCTGAGTCGGCCGCGGTCGTCAACGACTTCCTGCGTGCTCGCGGGTACAGCGGTACGGTCGGCGACCGTACGGTCAGGAACTGGCTGAGCGGAAAAACCCGTTGGCCCCACCCCCGTCAGCGGGAGGCCCTCGGGGCAGTGTTCGGATGCACGGCCGAGGACCTGGGCTTCAGCCGGCCACCGGCAGGATCCATCACCACCGAACCGGAGTCGTCCGTGAGGCGCAGGAACTTCTTTTCCGCCACCACAGGCACCGCCGTCGCCGTGGCTGTCCCCGTGGACTCCAGACCGGCCCGTGTGGGTACCTCCGATGTGATCAGGCTACGGTCCGGTCTGGACGCTCTGATGGCCTTGGACGACAACCGGGGCGGCCACGAGGGTCTGGAACGGGCCGCCCTCGCCGGGGCCGAGGACGCGCTCGACAAGGTCAAGCAGGCGTCATCCCAGCGGATTCGTCAGAGGCTCTTCTCCGTGGCCGCCGACTACACCGCGACAGCGGCTTGGAGCGCGTTGGACGCCCGTCGGTCCGACCGGACTCAGCGGCACCTGGACCGGGCTCTGTACCTGGCGGGGATGGCCAACGACCCCATCGCCGAGATAAGGGTCTGGAACTCCTACGCGATGCTCGCCCACCAGCGGAGCCAGTACACCCAAGCAGTGGACGCCGGGTACGCGGCTCAGGCCACCGCCGTCACCCGACGAGATCCGTTCTTCGCCTCTCTTGCGCACGCCCGGACGGCCGTCGGCCACTCGACCCTCGGGGACCGCACGGCCGCCCTGCGTTCCCTGGGGTACGCCCAGGAAGCCCTGGCGAAGGCATCCCCCGACGAGCCCCGGCCGAGCTGGGTGGCCTTCTACGGAGGCGCCGAACTGTCCGCCATCACCGCGATCGTCCGGGACCGGATCGGGGACCCGACGCAGGCGGAGGCCGCGTCCCACCGGGCTCTGGCCGGTATCCCCGAGCAGTTCCGCCGGAACCGGGCGCTGGCCACCACACGGCTCGGTCTGGCGCAACTCCGCCAGGGGGACATCGATCAGGCCTGCGCCACGGCATCCACGGTCTTCGACCTGATGAACGGCGACCCACTGCCCGGGCGGATGCGGACTCTTCTCGGCGACTTCCACCGCGCACTGATCACCCTTGCGCCGGACTCCGGAGCCGCACGAGAGTGGGGCGACCGCTTCCGATCCCCGTGGAGTCGATCGTGAGTTCCGCAGGTCTGACCGTCCGCCGCTTCACGCACGCTGACCTCCCTAAGATCCGCCAGACACTGATCGATGTGCACGCCGATGCCTATGCGGACGCCATGGACGACGAGTTCAACCAGCGCTTCCCCTGGTTCGCCGACCACTGGGGCAGTAACCCCGATTTCGACTGTGTGATCGCGTACGACGGCGACGAGGCGGTGGCCTTCGCCTACGGAGCCCCGTCGGCCGCCTACCGCGAGTGGTGGCGCGAGTACCTGTCATCGGCCCCCGAGCCCGGGAAGGACCGGACGTTCTCCTACTCGGAGCTGGCCGTCCGGACGGGGTACCGGAAGCAGGGGGTGGCCGAGTTGGTCAGCCGGGCGCTCTTGGAGGCACGGCAGGAGGATCTCGTCGTCCTGCTCGTCGACACACGACACCCACGCGTCCAGGTGATGTACGAAGGCTGGGGCTTTCGGAGGGTGGGCGAGCGGCAGCCGTTCGCGGACTCCCCGGTGTACGCCGTGATGCTGGCCGAACTCCCCCTGGAGTAGGCCCGGAACACAACAGGTGGAGTTCGGTCGCCGGAACGGAGCCCGGGGCGGCGCTTGAGGAAGGTGGGGCATGTCCCGTCACCCGTCACCCGTCACCCGTCCCCCCAGCACCCGTCACCCGTCACCCCAGCACCTCCACCTCCGGATACCGCGCCCCCGGCCGCTCGAAGAAGCCCGTCGGCCGGTTCCTCAGGTGGAGGTCGAAGAACGCTGTCACCGCCGTGCGCTGGGCCGCCAAGGAGCGGGCGGGGGAGATCGTGCCGATCAGCTCCGCCGCCGCGGGGATCTCCAGATGTGGGGTGAGCTGCGGCAGGATCGTCTGGAGGTCGGTGTACGAGCCGTGTGCGGAGCCGCGTAGTCGCAGTGCGCGCTTCCAGCCGGTCGAGGCGGCCCAGAAGGAGTCCCAGCCGGGGACGGTGTCGAGGGAGTGCGGGCCGGAGGCCAGGAGGAGGAACGGTGTGGTGACGCCCGAGTCGGCCACCGGGCCGATGAACTCGCCGTCCAGGTTGACCGCCGCGCCGACGCGCGGGTCGTCGTGGGCGAGCTGCGCGGCCACCGAACCGCCCAGCGACTGGCCGAGCACCCCGGTGCGGGAGAGGTCCAGTGCCGCCGCCAGGCCGGGCGGGAGCGGTCGCGCCCCGGCGTCGGGGTTGCCTCCCTGGGCCAGGGTCTCGATCTGGCGGAGGACGAATCGGGCGTCCGCCAGGCGTGCGCGGGAGTGCTGTGCCAGGAGCGCCGCGATGATCTCCGGGGTGAGTTCGTCGGGCAGGGGGACGGCTCGTTCGACCCGGCCGCCGGGGAACTCGACCTGGTCCGCCTCATAGGTGGAGTCGACGGTGACCACGGCGTAACCCCGGGCGGCCAGTTCCTCGACCAGGGTGGTGCCCAGCGCGCGGACGCCGCCGTCGCCGGGGAAGAACAGCACCACCGGGAGCCGTCCCGCCGAGCGGGCGACCGGGGCGCCGGTGCGTGCGTGGGTCCGGATTCCCTGCCAGTCCACCGCTCCGGTCGGGATCGTCAGGCCCGGTGCCGAGTGCTGGTCCCAGTCGGCCGCCGCGGCCGGGCGCAGCCACGGGGCGGTGGGGTACGTACCCCACCGCTGCGCCGGGTACCAGAGGCCGACCATCAGCTCCCGGAAGGGCTTCGAAGGGAGGAGGGGGTCGGGGCGTGTCCGGTCCACCAGGTGCAGTTCGGCGGTGCCGATCGGGTGGGGTGCGGTGGGCGCGGGGAGGGTCACGGGGCGGGAGCGGGGCTGGGGGGAGGGGGTGACCGGGCGGGCCTGCGCCGACCCGGCGGTGTGGGCGGTGGCCGTGGCGGCCAGGGCGGCTGCGCCCAGCTTCATCAGGGTTCGGCGGGTGGGGCGTGGCATGGCGCGGCTCCTTGCGGTGGGTTGGTGGTCAGGTGCGAGAAGTTTTTCAACGGGTGGTGGGCCGCGCGCCGTGCCGCCGGATGATCCGCCCGGGAGACGGCGGTCTCCTTCCGGGGCGGTCCTCCTCCCTGGGGAGGAGGGGCACGTCCGGATCCTCAGGGCGTACGCCGCTCTCCCTCCCTGGTCGGATCCGGATGGGCGGGGCGGGTGTCTAGCGTGGGGGAGCATCTGTTACCGCGGCAGCGGCAGCGGCAGCATCAGCAGCAGCGCAGAACTCACTAGGACGTACACCGATGACCCAAGCCCCGCCCGGCGGTCCCCGTCTCCCTCTGCCGGTCTTCTCGCAGGTCAAGCGTCTGCTGGTGCGTGTGGTGTCGTTGCCGTCCGTCGTGCAGGACTCGGTGCTCGCGGTGGTGCTCTTCGGGGTGACCTTCGGGCAGGGGCAGCTGGAGGGCGCCCGGGGCGTGGCGTTGCAGACGGCGCTGGTGCTGCCGCTGGTGTGGCGGCGGCGGGCGCCGCTCACCGTGTTCGGGGTGATCGCCGCCGTCGCCTGCGTGCAGTGGCTGCTGGGTGTTCAGCTGCCCGCCGATGCCGCGTTGCTGATCGCGCTCGGCACGGTCACCGCCCGCTCCCCGGCACGGCCCGCGCTGGTGGCCGTGGCCGTGCTGGAGGTCGGCGCCCTGATGTCGGCGGCGCGCTGGGCGCCCGAGGGGCGTCTCCTCGCCTCGGCCGGTGCGACGACCGCCCTGGTCGTCGCCTCCGCCCTCCTCGGGGCGAACGTACGGATCAGACGCCGGGCCCAGGAGGACCGCGTCGCCCATCTCGAACGCGAGCGGGACCAGCGGGCGCGGCTCGCCGTGGCCGAGGAGCGGGCCCGGATCACCCGGGAGATGCACGACAGCGTCACCCACAACCTGTCCGTCATCACCGCCCTCGCCGACGCGACCGTGCACACCCGGCCCGACGACCCCTTCCCGATGGTGGACCAGATCGCCAGGACCGGGCGGCAGGCGCTCACCGACATGCGCCGCTCGCTCGGCATCCTCCGGGCGGCGGACGGGTTCGACGCCGAGCGTCATCCGGCGCCCGGTGTCCCGCAGTTGGAGGCCCTGTGCGCGCAAGTGCGTGCCGTGGGGCTGCCGACCCTGCTGCGGCTGGACGGTGACCCGGCGGTCGTGCCCGCCGCGGCCCAGCTCACCGCCTACCGCATCGTGCAGGAGTCCCTGACCAACACGCTCCGGCACACACCCCCGGGCACCCGCGCCGAGGTCCGGGTGTCCTGCTCGCCGCGGGCCGTCACCGTCGAGGTGAGCGACGACGGTCCCGCCGTCCCCGCCCACCCCGCCGGGCCGCCCGGCCGCGGTCTCGCCGGGATGCGGGAACGCGCCGCCGCCTACGGCGGAACCCACCGGGCGGGCCCGGAACCCGGCGGGGGCTGGCGGGTCTTCACCCGTCTCGACCTGGAGGGCACCGTATGACGACCCGCGTGCTCCTCGTCGACGACGAGGAGTTGCTGCGCGTGGCGTTCACCATGATCCTGCGCGCCGAACCCGATCTGGAGCCGGTCGGCGAAGCGGCCGACGGCGAGACCGCCCTGCGGCTGACACGCGAACTGCGCCCCGATGTCGTCCTGATGGACATCCGCATGCCCGGCACCGACGGCATCGAGGCGACACGGCGGCTGCTCCGGGAGTCGCCGCACACCCGCGTGCTCATCCTCACCACCTTCGACCTGGACGAGTACGCCTTCGACGCGCTGCGCGCCGGGGCGTCCGGCTTCCTGCTGAAGAACACCCGGCCCGAGCAACTGCTCACCGCGATCCGGGATGTCGCCGCCGGGGAGGCGGCCGTCTCCCCGCGGGTCACCCGGCGCCTGCTGGAGACCTTCGCGCATCAGCTGCCCCCCACCCCCGGCGGCCCGGACGCCGACGACCGGCTGCGGCTGCTCACCGCCCGTGAGCGCGAGATCCTCGTCAGTGTCGCCCGTGGCCTCACCAACTCCGAGATCGCCGCCGCCACCCGGCTCGCCGAGCCCACGGTCAAGAAACACCTCGGCCGGATCCTCGCCAAGCTCGGACTGCGCGACCGCGTACAGGCCGTGATCCTCGCCTACGAGACCGGTCTCGTCCGCCCGCTCTGACCCTCCCCGAAGCCCGCATCCCGTGCCCCGCTGGACAAAAAGGGACGCAGCTCCCCTCCCGCACACCAGGGGTTCGGAGATATATCTGCCATGTATGCGCCGGGTTGGCCGGACTTACGATGCCGAGCACTTAGACGACCGGTCGTCTGGCCTCTACAAGGGAGTAGAACCATGCGCGAGCGCGGTGACACGTCATGATCGGCCTGAAATCACGCCCGGCGGCCCCCGGCCGACCACCGGCCGCCGAAACCGTCCCGGCCCGGGTCGCCCGCTGGGGCATCCTGCTGCTGGCCGGCCTCGCCCTCTGGCAGTGGCTGGCGGTGGCCGTCGACAGCCCGGTGCTCCCGACGGTACCCGCCTTCCGTAGCGCCGCCGCCCAGGTGGTCGTCTCGGACACCTTCTGGAACGCCCTCGGGCAGACCCTGCTCGGCTGGTCGATGGGGCTCGCCCTGGCCTTCCTCATCGGCGTACCCATCGGTCTGCTCATCGGGACCTTCACCATCCTGGACCACGCCACCCGGGTGTCCGTCGACATCCTGCGGTCCCTGCCCCTGATCGTGGTCACCCCGATCCTGGTGCTCACCTACGGGACCTCACTGCTCACCAAGGTGATCCTGGTCTTCCTGGCCACGGTCGCGCAGATGATCCTGCACGCCGCCTACGGGGTGCGCGAGGTGGACAAGGTCGCCAAGGAGACGGCCGTGTCCTACCACCTGACCCTGCCCGACCGGATCCGCTTCCTCTACGTCCCCAGCGCCGCCGGGTTCATCGGCACCGGACTGCGGATCGCGGCCACCATCGCCCTCGGGGTGTGCATCGGCGTCGAACTGATCACCAGCGTGCCCGGACTGGGCCTGGAGATCCTGCGCAGCAGCGCCAACGCCCGACCGGGTATCGCGTTCGTCTACTTCGTCGCCGCCTCGGTCCTCGGCCTGGTCATCGCGTACGTCTTCCAGCGCGTCGAGCGGACCGCCCTGTTCTGGAACCCCAAGTTCCGATGACCGCCCGGAAGGTACGACCGATGCCGCACCTCACGCGCAGGCGGGCGCTGACGACCGCCGTCGAGTTCTCCGTCCCCGCCGTCCTGGTCTTCGCCTGGTGGCTGAGCGGCGAACTGGGCATGACCTCCTTCTACTTCCCGGCGCTCAGCGCGATCTGGGACAGATTCGTGGAGACCTGGTTCTCGGAGCGGTTCTTCGACGATGTGATGCCGACGCTGTCGGCGATCGTGCTGGGCTACGCGTTCTCCGTGGTCCTCGGGGTCGCGCTCGGGGTGATCCTGGCCCGGCTGCCGCGACTGGAGCGGCTCATCGCCCCGCTGCTGGAGTTCTTCCGGGCCATGCCCGGCGCCGCCATCGTCCCGATCCTCATCGTGATCATCGGGGTCGGCATGGAGATGAAGGTGTTCCTCGTCGTCTTCTCCGCCATCTGGACCGTGCTGCTCAACACCCTCGACGGCGTCAAGGCGATCGAGCCGACGGCCCGCGACACCCGGCGCAGCTACCGGCTGTCCGGCCCGACCGCACTGCTCTTCGTGACCCTCCCGGCGGCCAGTCCGCAGATCGTCGCAGGTATGCGGGTCGCGCTGTCCCAGTGCATCATCCTGATCATCATCTCCGAGATGGTCGTCTCCTCCTCCGGCATCGGCAACTTCATCAGCCAGGCCGAGGGCGCGTTCGACATGACGGCGCTGTGGAGCGGGATTCTCGTCATGGCCTTTATCGGGTTTTTCCTTAACAAGCTGTTTCATCTCTTCGAGCACCAGGTTCTCGCCTGGCACCGCGGCCTGCACGGCAGGACGCATGCCTGAGCGTGAGCCGACCCACCCCGACGGGAGCGATCTGATGACGACGACGTCCGACGTCGAGCCCGCGGCGCCCGGCGCCGCGCCCACCACCCACCGCCGGATCGAGGCGAAGGGACTCGGCAAGACCTTCCAGACCCGCAACGGACCCCGGGCCGTCCTCGACGGCCTCGACTTCCGGGTCGACGCCAACGAGTTCGTGTCCATCGTCGGCCCCTCCGGCGCCGGCAAGACGACCCTGCTGCGCTGTATCGCGGGGCTCGAACGCCCCACGGCGGGCGGGGTCTACGTCGACGGCGACGAGGTGCACGAGCCGCCCCGGCAGGTCGCCCTGGTCTTCCAGGACTACGGCCGCTCGCTCTACCCCTGGCTGCGGGTCGAGGGCAATGTCGCGCTCCCGCTGCGCACCAAGCGGCTGAGCAAGAAGGCCCGCCGCACCGCCGCGCTGGAGGCGCTGGAGGCGGTCGGGCTCGCCGACGCCGCCCACCAGTACCCCTGGCAGCTCTCCGGCGGGATGCAGCAGCGCGTCGCCATCGCCCGCGCCCTCGCCTACGAGCCGGAAGCGCTGCTGATGGACGAGCCGTTCGCGTCCGTCGACGCCCAGACCCGCTCCGACCTGGAGGACCTCGTCCTGAGCATCCGCTCACGGTTCGACATGACCGTCATCCTGGTGACCCATGACGTGGACGAGTCGGTGTACATGGCCGACCGGGTGCTCGTCCTCGGGAAGGCGCCCGCGCGGATCATCGAGGAGGTGGTGGTCGAACTGCCCGCCGAACGGGACCAGATCAGCACCAAGTCCGACCCGGCCTTCGTCTCCGCCCGTACCCGCGTGCTGACCGCGGTCCAGAACGCGAAGGGCTGACCGTGCCCCGAGTTGCGTTCGCGCCGGTGCCCGGCGAAGTCGGTGAGCAGGTCCGGGCCCGGCGCGGGGGAGTCGTCACCGCGCTCGACGCCACCCTCGCCCACAATCCCGCCCTGCTCGACGCCTGGAACGGGTTCCTGGGCACGGTACGGGGTGGCCTCACGATCGGTGCCGATGTCGTGGAGACGGTCGCCCTGCGGGTGGCCGTCCTCAACGGCGCCGCCTATGAGTGGGCGGCGCATCTGCCGCCGGCGCGGGCGGCCGGGCTGGACGAGGGGGTGATCGAGAGCCTGCGTACGGAGGGGCCTGTCGGGTTGGGTGGGGCCGTGGGGCCTGTCGGGTTGGGTGGGGCGGAGGGTCCTGTCGGGTTGCGTGCGGCGGACGTTGCTGTCGGGTTGCCTACGGCGGACGGTCCTGTCGGGTTGCCTGCGGCGGACGGTCCTGTGCGGCTGGGTGAGGACGGCGGTCCAGTGGACCTGCGTGAGGGCGGTTCCGTGCGGTTGGGTGAGGACGGTGGTCCGGTGGACCTGCGTGAGGGCGGTTCCGTGCGGTTGGGTGAGGACGGCGGCTCGGTGGACCCGCCCGAGGACAGTCCCGTAGAGCTGCGCGAGGGCCCCGTACCGGGTGCCGCCGCCCGGCTGCGGGTCGTCGTCGCGGTGACCGACGAGCTGACCCGGACCGCCGGGCTGACCGACGCCACCGCCGCGCTGGCGGCGCGCGAGTTCCCGGAGCCGCAGCTCGTGGAGCTGTTCGCGGTCGTCTCCTGCTACAACATGGTGTCCCGCTTCCTCAACGCCGCCGGTCTCGCGCCCGAGGACCGCGTGGTCGAGGCGGGCCGCCCATGACCGAGCCGCGCCCTGAGCCCGCCGGCTCCCGTCCTGCCTCCCCGTCGCTCTCCGAGACCCCTGGCCTCCGTCCCCTGCCGGAGCGGTCGCTCCCCGAGACGCCCGGCCCTCGCCCCCTGCGGGAGCCGTCGCTCCCCGAGACCCCTGGCCCCCGTCCCTTGCCGGAGCCGTCGCTCTCCGAGGTCCCCACCCCCCGTCCCCTGCCGGAGCCGTCGCTCTCCGAGGTCCCCACCCCCCGTCCCCTGCCCGAGCCGTCGCCCCCCGGGACCCCCACCCCCCGTCCCCTGCCCGAGCCGTCACCCCCCACGACCTCCGCCCCCCGTCCCCCGTCCCCGCCGCGCCCCACCACCCCCGGTCCCCGCCCCCTCACCCGGCGTCCCCGGCTCGTGCCGCCGCCCGGCTCCTGTGACGCGCATGTGCATGTCTTCGGACCGCACGCCGTCTTCCCGTACGCCGACGACCGGCCCTACACTCCCGAGGACGTGCCCCTGGAGCGGCTGCGGGAACTGCACCGGGCGCTCGGCTTCGACCGCGCGGTCATCGTGCAGCCCACCTGCCATGGCCGCGACCACTCCGCCCTGCTCGACGCCCTGCACCGCGGCGCCGGACGCTACCGGGGCGTCGCCCTGCTGGACACCGCCACCGACCTCCCCACCCTGCGCCGCTGGCACGACACCGGGATGCGCGGCGCCCGGGTGCAGTTCACCCCCGCCTCGGAACCGGGCCGCGCCGAGTTCGCCCGGACCCTCGGCCTGGTCGCGGAACTGGGCTGGCACCTGGACGTCCATGTCATCGGCACCGGCATCCTGCGGTTCGCCGACCGGCTGCGCGCCGAGGACTACCGGGGCCGGGTGGTCATCGACCACATGGGCCGGATCGACCCCCGGGACGGCCCCCAGCGGGACACCCTCCGGACCCTGCTGGACACCGGCGACACCTGGGTCAAACTCAGCGCCGCCGACCGCCTCGCCCGCCGGCCGCCCGCCCTGGACGACGCGCTGCGGTTCGCCCGGGAACTCTTCGAGCACCGCCCCGACCGCTGTGTGTGGGGCTCGGACTTCCCCCACCCCAATACCCATGGATTCATTCCGGACGATGCCGATCTGGTCGACGGAATCTCGATTGTCTGTCACGATGAATCGACACTCAACCGGCTTCTCGTGGAGAATCCGGCCGAGTGTTTCGATTTTCCTCCCGTCCCGAACGGGTGATGATCTTCCATGACATTCCTGTGGCATCCCCAATCGGCGACGGACATCAGCCCGGCACCCTCATTGGGTGACCGCGTCAGTGAACACATGCGGGAAGCATTGCTGAATGCGACCTGGAAACCGGGCGATCTGCTGCTGGAGGCGGAACTCGCCGAACAGTACGGAGTCTCGAAAACCCCGGTGCGGGAGGCGCTGCGGCTGCTCAGTCAGGAGGGCTGGATCGACATCGCGCCCCGCCGCGGCTACATCGTGCGCCGGCTGCGACTGCACGACGTCCGGGAGATCTTCGAACTGCGGGTGATGATCGAACCCGCGCTGATCGCCCGCACCGCACGCTTCGCCACCCTGCGCGACATCAGTGAGCTGCGGCGCAGGACCGAGGAGCCGATCGACCCCGTCGACGGACTGGACGGCCAGTCGCCACCCGGCCGCGAGTTCCACCTCACCTGCGCCCGGCTGTCCCGCAACGAACGCGCCGCGACCACCGTCACCAATCTCCTCAACCAGGTGCGCCGGCTGCACCATCTGATGGCCGATATCGACACCCACCGCCCCATGTCGGTGATCATCGACGACCATCTCGCGATGGTCGACGCCCTGGAGTGCCGGAATCCGGAGACCGCGCACCGGCTCATGCGCGAACACATTCGCGCGGACGGGGCGAAAATGCTGGACCAGGCGAAGCGCAATCTCACCGCCGGGCACTGAAGATATATCTTCCATATCGCTGTCGGAACGCCCCTCCTATGCTCTGCGCAGGACGCGCCGCCACGTCGGAGCGCTCCCACCGGACTTCAGGAGCAAAGCAAATGCGTTCAATGACGAGAGCATGTGCAGCGGGCCTGGCGATCTCGATCGTCGCGCTGGCAGGATGCAGCGATTCCGGCGCCGATGCGGAATCCGCCGACGGACTCACGCCGGTCAGGGTGTCCGTCGGCGCCATCGCCGGATCCTCCACGCCGATGTACATGGCCGTGGACAACGGGACCTTCGAGGACCTCGGTCTCGATGTCACCATCGAGACCGCCACCAGCGGATCCCTCGCCGTGCCGACGATCCTGGCCGATCAGTTCCAGTTCGCCATGACCGGGTTCGACTCCTACATCAGCGCCCAGAGCGAGGGACTGCCGGTCACCATGGTCTCCGCCGTCAACCGGCTCCGGTCGGCCGACAGCGGCTACGACGGACTGATCGTCCCCACCTCCAGCACGGCGACCGACCTCGGTGATGTCAGCATCCTCGCGACCCCCGACTCCGCCCGCACCGCGCTGATGGACCTCCGGGTCACCGGCATGGGCGGCGACTACGAGGCGATGCAACTGCTCCAGGTGCCGCTGGGCTCGATCGGCGACACCGTGGCCAGCGGCGCCGCCGACGCCGGCTACCTCTTCCAGCCGTTCCTGGGTCAGGCCCTCGAAGGCGGCGACGTCAAGCTGCTGGAGAGCGGGTCCGCCGAGGACCTCACCGTGGCCGGTGCGCCCAGTGCCGTCCTCATCGCCTCCGAGGAGTACCTCGGGGACCACGAGGACACCGCGGAACGGTTCGCCCAGGGCGTCCTGGAGGCGTACGCGTACGCGGCGGCCCACCCCGACGAGGTCTCCGAGGCCAGCGTCGGCACCGGCCTCGTCGACGAACCCGTCCCCGCGGACAACCTGCCCGACTACGCCGCCGAGGCGATGCCCGTCGCGGTGGTCCAGCGGCTCCTGGACGTCTACTCCGAACTCGGCTACCTGCCCGAGGAGACCACGGCGAACGACATCGTCTGGCTCCCGGGCGGCAACTTCGCCGAATGACCCCCACCACGCAAGTGACCCCGCTCGCAGGTGATCCCACCCGCAAGTGGCCCCACTCGCAACTGATCCCACCCGGCAATGAGAGGAACCCCATGGGCAACGTGCTGTCCGAAATCCAGCGGATCCCCACCTCGGCGGCCCGCGCCGTCGAGTACTTCGAGGTGGACGGCGCCGGCCACCTGATCGTCCCGCAGCTCGCCTACGACGCCGAGGGCTCCCCGGGCGGCATGAACGGCGGCAACTCCAACACCGACGTCCTGGTGCTGCGGCGCGAGGGGGACACCTTCACCCCCGCCGGGAAGCTGCCCGGCACCGGCGGTGAGGACGCCGAGTTCTTCGAGATCGACGGACGCCGCTTCCTGGCCGTCGCCTCCATCCGGATCGGCAGCGGCCCCTACAACTTCCTCACCGGATCCCCGATCTACGAATGGGCCGACGGCGGCTTCGTACCGTTCCAGACGGTGTCGAGCTACGCCGCCAAGCAGTGGCGGCACTTCGAGATCGAGGGCACCCACTTCCTCGCCCTCGCCCAGAACCGGCCCGGCGACCTCGATGTCAGCTCCGCCGTGTTCCGGTGGAGCGGCGAGCGCTTCGAACGGTTCCAGGACATCCCCTCCCGGGGCGGCTACAACTTCGAGTACTTCTCCCTCGACGGCCAGCACTATCTGGCGCACGCCGACCATGTCCTGCCCAGCCGGCTCTACCGCTGGGACGGCACCGCCTTCGTCGACCACCAGGACCTGGTGCCCACCGGCGGACGCGCCTTCGCCCTGATCGCCACCGGCGGCACCACCTATCTCGCGGTCGCCTCGATGTTCTCCGAGTCGCAGCTGCTGCGCTGGAACGGCGGCGAGTTCGTCGCCCACGCCACCCTGGAGGGCGGCCCCGGCGGCCGTGAGTTCGCCGTCGTCGACGCCCCCGGCGGCCCGTACCTGGTCCGGGTCACCTTCGTCACCGGCGGCCAGGCCAACCCGACGCCGCAGCAGACGTCCTACGTGTACCGCATCCAGGACGGGAAGCCCGAGGTGGTCGACACCTTCGCCACCACCGGCGGCACCGACGCCGTGGTCATCCCGGCCGGTGACGGCGGCATCCTGCTGGCCGTCTCCAACGCGCTCGCACCGGATGTCACCTTCGCCACCGACACCGTCCTCTACCGGTTCGATGCCTCCTGACCACCGAACGGGCCGCCGACTCCTCGTCCTGGAGTCGGCGGCCCTCCGCCGTCCGCACCTGCGCCACCTCGTATCCCTGACGGACGACGGCCAGGAACTGGACCTGCACTACCTCACCACCGCGCCCGCCACGGCACCCGAGGCGTACACCCAGATCCACAGCTCCACGCCCGCCCCGGCACCGGACGCCGCGGTCGCCTGCCAGCTCCATGTCGCCATGACCTCCACCGACCCCGGCGCGCTGCTCGCCTGGTACCGCGACGAGCACATCCCACTGCTGCTGCGCAACCCCGACTGGCTGGCCGTACGCCAGTACCGCCGACTGCGCGGCACCGGCGAGGAGTTGCTCACCGTCCACGACCTCACCCACCCCGGCGCGACCGACCATCCCGCCTGGCGGACGGCGACGACCACCGCTTGGCGGGACCGCGTGCTGGGAGATGTCGTCCGGCGGACGCGGCGGCTTTATGGCTGCTGAGCACGGACAGGGGGACGACATGCCCGCGCGGCGGTCGCACCGTGCACGCGACCGCCGCGGGGACCGACTGCCCGCGCCCTAGCCGCCGTTCTCCAGCTCCACCGAGAGCAGCCGCTCGTCGCCCTCGCGCGGGTCGCCGTTGCCGTCCGAGTTGCTGGTCAGCAGCAACAGGGAACCGTCGGCTGCGACATCGACCTCGCGCAGCCGGCCGAACTCGCCGCGGAAGTGGGTCGTCGAGCGGGCGTCCGCCGGGTCGGAGACATCGATGGCGATGAGCGCCTCGCCGCGCAGCGCGGCCATGAACACCGTGTCACCGACGACCGCGATCCCGGCCGGGCTCGCGTCGGCCACCGACCAGGTGGCGACCGGCTCCAGGAAGTCGGACGAACCGCCCTCCCCCTCGACCTCCGGCCAGCCGTAGTTGCCGCCCGGCACGATCCGGTTCAGCTCGTCCCAGGCGTCCTCACCGAACTCGCTGGCCCACATCGTCCCGTCCTCCGACCAGGCCAGACCCTCGATGTTGCGATGCCCGAGGCTGTAGACATACGAGTCGGGGTCCGGGTTGTCGGCCGGTATCCCGCCCTCGGGCGTCAACCGCAGGATCTTCCCGGCCAGGGAGTCCGGGTTCTGGGCATGGGTGCGGTCCGGGTCGCCGACCGCCGCGTAGAGCATGCCGTCCGGGCCGAAGGCGATCCGTCCGCCGTTGTGCCGCTCGCCCGCCGGGATCTCCCCGAGGACCGTCTCGAACGCGCCGAGGGCATAGCTCCCGGCGCTCCCGGTCAGCGGCGCGCGCACGATGCGCTGGCCGTCGGTGGCCGTGTAGTAGGCGTAGAGATGGCTCGGTTCGCCGGGGAGGACCGCCAGGCCCAGCAGACCGGACGACCCCTCCGCGACGACCCCCTCGATCACCGCCAGCTCGCGCACCTCACCGTCCGGGGACAGCTCGCCGATCCGGCCGGTGTCACGGAAGCTGACCAGCGACGACTCCGCGTCCATGACGATCAGCTCCCACGGCGTGCCGGTCAGCCCCTCGGCCAGCACCCTGGGGTCACCGGCCGGGACCACGGCCGCCGAACCCGCCGGTGACGGTGCGCCCTGTGTCGCGGTCGGTGGTGTCTCGTCGGCGTTCCCGCCGGTGCAGGCGGTGAGAGTACCGACGAGGGCGAACGCGGCGGCGTACACGTACCGGCGGGGCATGGGGGGTCCCTTCATGAAGCGGATCAGGTGAATCGGGTGAATCGGGTGAATCGGGCGAGTTCGGCGCGTGGGGCGCGTCGGGTGACGTGGTCGCGGGGGTGGCGGCTCAGGAGTAGAAGAGCCGGGTCGGGCCGTCGGTGAGGATCGTGCGGCGGTCCCGTTCGTCGGGCGCCCAGTCGCGCAGCAGATTGAGCACCTCACCGGTGTCGCGCTGCCCGTCCGGCAGATGCGGCCAGTCCGAGCCCCAGACCAGCCGGTCGGCCCGCGCGGCCACCAGGGCCCGGCCCAGCGGCGCGACCGACGACAGCGGCGCGGACCCGGCGACCCGGTAGGGCCCGGACAGCTTGATCCAGCAGTTACCCGTGTCCAGCAGGCCGGTGAGCGCCTCGAAGTCGGCCTCGCCGAAACCGTCCGAGCGCTTCATGTACCCCATGTGATCGATGACGTAGGGCACATCGAGCGGGGCCAGATACGGGATCAGCGCGCGGACGACGGCGCCCGGCGCGTAGAACTGGAGATGCCAGCCGCGCTCCCGCACCCGCTCCGCCTGCGCCATGACATAGCTGCGCAGATCCTCCAGCGGCCAGTCGGCGCGGGCGAACAGGTCCAGCCGGATCGCGCGGACCCCGCGTTCGTGCCAGCCGTCCAGGACCCGGTCGGAGATGCCGTCGCCGACCCGGACGACGCCCCGCGCGCGGGGTCCGAGCCGGTCCAGGGCGTCGAGGAGCAGGGTGTTGTCGTCGCCGTAGAAGGTCGGCTGGACGAGGACCATCCGGTCGAACCCGAGATGCCCGGCCAGCTCCGCGTACTGCTCCAGCCGCCCGTCCGGGAAGGTGTAGAGCGGGGCGTCGACATGCGGGAACCCGTCCTCGAACACATGGAAGTGGGTGTCGCAGGCGCCCGGCGGCATGGTGAAGGCGGGCGCGGTGTTGGTGCCGGCCGCGCGCATCGGCAGGGTCTTCAGGGGCTGGATCGTCACGGTCGGCTTCCTGTTCCAGTCGTCTCGGAGAGGGATCCGGCGAGGGCGCCGGGCTCGGCGGTGGTGGGTCCCGCGACCGCCCCGGTCAGGGTCTCCTCGCACCACCGCCGATATCCGTCGGCGCGGCTGCGCGCGCTCGCGTAGAGCAGCTCGGTGTCCATACCGGTGAGGATCAGCGGGCAGGCGCCCCCGCGCAGATGCCGGGCGAGGATCTCCCGGTCGCCGACCCCGCCGAGCATGAACAGCTTGCCGTGCCGCCGGCAGGCGTCCGCGACGGCGGCCAGGGCCCGTTCCATCTCCGGGGTCGTGTAGTCGCCGGGGCTGCCCAGCTCCGCCGACAGGTCGTTCGCCCCGACGGCGACGATGTCCACCCCCGGCACGGCGGCGATCTCGTCGCACCGCTCGATGCCGAGCGGGCTCTCGATCAGGACCTTGACCACGGTCGCGGCGTTGACCGGCCCGTTCGTCACGCGGGCCGGCATCGGGGTGAGGCCGTACTGGAGCAGCTGCGCGGTCTGCGACCGGTGCCCCTCGGGCGGGAAACGGCACGCGCCCGCGATGTCCGCGGCGGCCACGGCCGACTCGATCCGGGGCGCGACGACACCGGTGGCACCGCCGTCGAGGAGCGGCCCGATCATGCCGTACTCGCGCTCCGGGACCCGGACCAGCGCGGCCAGCCCGAGATCGGTCGCCTCACGGCACATGGTGGTGGCGGTGTCCAGTGACATCGGCGCGTGCTCCAGATCGACGAGCACACCGTGATGCCCGGTGCTCGCCGCGATACGCACCGCGTCTCCGGTCCGCGCGCTGCGAATGCCCATGAGGAAGGTGGGCTCCCCGGCGCGCAGCCGTGCGACAAGGGGGACCGGCTCGCCGGCAGGGGTGGCAGTCATCCCGTCACGCTAGGCGCGGGGCGGCCGGAGCGGCGAGGTCACATATATCAGCGGTGCGCCCACAAATATCAGGGGCGGGCTCGGATATTTCAGAGCTGGAGCAGCCCGGCCGGGCTTCCTATCCTCACCCCACTCGATCTCTTGGAGGTGGAACCATGCGCACAAAGACGTCGCTCGCCGTTCTCCTCGTTCTCTCCGCGCTCGTGTCCTGTTCGGGCGGCGGAGAGACGGAACCCGAATCCGAATCCGGCACCACCACGGTCCGGGTCGCCGTCAGCCCGGCCGCCGGCACCTCGGCCCCGCTCTTCCACGCGGTGGAGTCCGGCACCTACGAGGACCTGGGCCTGGACGTGCGGCTCGACACCGCCACCGAGACCAGCGTGGTCGTCCCGCAGCTGATGAACGGCCAGCTGGACTTCGCGATGGCCAGCTTCGAATCGTTCATCAACGCCGCAGCCGAGGGACTGCCCATCCAGATGATCGCCCCCGCCAACATCCTGCGCGGCGGCGACAGCCGCTTCGCGGCGGTCATCGTGGACGCCGGCAGCACCGCCACCGACCTCAGCGATACCGATGTCTTCGCCGTCCAGGACGCCGCGCGCGGCCCGCAGATGGAGCTGGAGGTGACCGCCCTGAACGGCAACTACGACGAGATGGAGATGCTTCAGGTGCCGCTCGGCTCCCTCGCCGAGGCCGTCGCCAGCGGCGCGGCGGACGCCGGACACCTCTTCGAGCCGTTCCTCGGCCAGGCCCTGGACTCCGGCGATGTGGAGGTGCTCAGCTACGTCACCGACGAGATGACCCGGCCCGGCGCCCCCGGCGCGATCCTCATCGCCAACGCGGACGCCCTGGAGGACCGCCCCGAGGTCGCGCGGAGCTTCGTCGAGGGCACGATGGAGGCGTTCCGCTACGCCGACGCCAACCGCGAGGAGATCTCCGCCTACACGGTCGAGACCGGCCTCACCGACAACCCCGTCGCCCCCGCGAACCTGCCCCTCTACCCGGTCGAGCCGATGCCGGGCTCCGTGGTGCAGGACTTCATCGACTTCTACACCGAGTACGGCTACATCCCCGAGTCGCCGCCGCTCGCCGAGGCCGTCTGGCTGGACAGCGGTGCGTTCTCCTAGCCCACCGCCGTCCGTCCTGCTCCTCGTCGAGAGCGACCCGGGCGCCGTCGACACCGACGCCTTCCACCGCTGGTACGACGGGGAGCATGTGCCCGCGCGGATGGCGCTGCCCGGATTCCGGTCCGGCACGCGCTACCGCGCCACCGACGGCGCCCCCCCGGGCTGGCTGGCGCTCTACGACGTCGACCCGCGCACCCTGGAGAGTGCGGCCTACCGGCGGCTGCGCTCCCACCGCTCGGAGGCCGAGCGCCTCGTGATGCAGCGGCTGGCCGTGCTGCGGCGGCGGGTCCTGACCGTCGAGCGGCACCAGGGCGCGGCCCCGGCCGCCACGCCGTATCTGATGAGCGTCGGCCCCGGCGCGGCGCCGGACCGGCTGGGCGCCCTGCCGGGCTGGGTCTCGACCACGCGTTACGCTCCCACCGGCGCGGACGCCGAGCCGCTCACGCTCGTCCGGCTCCTTCAGGAACCCCCTCCCGACCCGGCCGGACGCCGCTTCGCCCTGTGGCGGCACTGGCCGGGGCCGGTCGGCGGGACCTCCACGATCCATGGATGAAAAGGCTTCGACGATGGAACGAAACGAGCTGCTCCGCACCGACATCCGCGAGTTCCCCGGGGCCTTCCCCGAGAACGCCGAGCTTGTCGAGCTGTTCCGCGCCTACACCAACCCGAGGGTGCCCGGCCGCGACTCGACCGGCGACCATCTCACCCAGGCCGCCTACGACCGCATCCTCGACTCACCCCTGATCGTCGCGACCGCCTCCGACCTCGCCCTCTACCCGGGCAGTGGCCGCCGCCCCAGCACCCAGCACTTCCGGCTGAACGTCCCCGGCTTCAAGGAACTCGCCGGGGTCTCCCACCTGGGGCCCGCCCTCGCCAGCGTGGTGCGCCTGGGCGAACTGGGCCTGGAACGGGAGTGGCGCGCGGACGCCGAACGGCTGCTGGCGGCATGCGTCGCCGCGCGGGACTCCCACTCACTGGAGTTCTGGCGCGACGAACTCAAGGCCGAGTCGTTCGCGGGCCGAGAGGAGGAGATCGCCGCCATGATGGACTACGGCCTCGCCGTCTCCATCCGCTATCTGCGCCGCGCCCTCGGTGAACCCGGCTATCTGTCCGCCCGCACCCTGCGCGACGACTATCTGATCGGCGTCGGACAGCCCGAGCTGCCGGTCCCGTTCACCAAGGTCGTCATCGCCACCTTCAGCCTCGTCGGCCTGGACTCCGTCAGCACCATCATGCGCTGGGTCACCTCGTTCGACCTGGACTGGAGCCGCACCTATGTGATGATCGCGGGCCGCCAGGGCCGCCCGACCAGCGGTATCACCAAGGGCACCAACTCGATGGCGCGGATCATCCACTTCGCCGCCCGGGGCGCGCTCCCCCCGTCGCATCTGCTGATCGCCCCGCACGCGCCGACGTTCCTCACCCCGCGCACCTCCGACGACCTGGACGAGGTGAGCCGCCTGGAGGACCCGCTGCGCTGGATGCTGGCCCGGGTCGTCGCCGGGATCGAACTGGCACCCATCATGTACGAGGGCTGGCCGTCCTACGAGGAGGCGCCCATGTTCGGCCCCGACCTGGAGCCGGGTACGCGCACCCTCTCCGACCTGCCGCGCATCCCCGCGCCCGACGCCTGGGACGTGATGTACGCCCGGCTGCGGCTGTCCCTGGAGGACCCCCGCCAACTCCTCGCCAGCGGAGTCTCCGACTATGTCGCCGAGCAGCTCGCCACCCGCCCGGACGGCGACTTCGTCGTACCGGGACTGGACAACGAGACCTATCCGCCCTTGGGTTCGACACCGGACATCGCCTGACGGCCGCCTGGGGCACGGGGCTCGACCGGGCCTGAGGGGGACCCGGATTTCACTTCCGCAACTCGGTTGCCGAAGTGAAATCCGGGTCCCCCTTCCGGCCGCCGACAACCATGCCGCTCTCATGACCGCCGCCCGGAAGATCCAGGCGGAACGGCCGTCCCGGTCAGCAGGATGCGTCACATCTCCCGCCCCCCTGCACCGATCTCACCGCGGCCCTGCGCCACCGTGACCCGTGACCTGCGGCCACTGCCGGACGGACTCACCCCCCGCTCAGGCCGGGTCCGCGAGCGCGGTGCCGAGCGCGGTGAGACCGGCCGTCAGCTGCCGCAGCGTGACATCCGCGACCAGATGGTGACTGATGATCAGGCCCGGCATGAGCGCGAAGAGCACGGCGGCGGTCGCCTCCGGATCGGCGTCGGCGCTCAGCCGGCCGTCGGCCCTCCAGCGTCCGGCGAGTTCGGCCAGCCGTTCGCGGGCGGCTGTGTAGCGGTCCTGCGCGAAGCTCCTCAGCCCGGGGTTGCCGAGGACTTCGGCCCATGCCTGGACGGCGAGTTTGGTCATGTCATGGCCGGGCTGGGCCATGCGGGTCTCCAGCTCGCCCACGAGGATCGCCAGGGTCTGGGCGGGGGTGGGGGTGGGGCGGAGGGTGAGGAGGCGCGCGAAGGTGTCGTGCACCAGGCCGAGCCCGCGTTCCGCCGCGGCCTGTATCAGCTCCTCCTTGCTGCGGAAGTGGCGGTAGACGGCGCTGGAGGACCAGCCGGTGGCGGCGATCACATCGTCCATGGACGTGGCATGGAACCCCTTCTCGGCGAAGCAGGTCAGTGCGCTGGTCAGGACGTGTTCGCGGCGCTGGGCGCGGGTCTGTTCGGTGAGCCGGGGCATGACCCCAGCATAAACGAAAACGTTCGTTTGCGTTTATGGGACCCCCGGCCCTAGACTGACGACGACGGAAGGCACCGGCGGTGCATTCCGCCCGTCGGCGGGAGCGGGCGGCCCGACCCGATGGCTCCCCCGGTCCGTCCCGGCGGAGAGCGCACGCACCTGGCCCCGTATCCCGTGCCGCCCCCGGCCCGTGACCGTCACCGAGCCCGCCCGAGCCGTCGAGACGCGCGCAGCGGCAGTGAGCCCTCCACGCCCCGCCGGAGCGGGCAGACCACTCCTCTCACCGGAGGCATCACCGTGCAGCCCATCGTCCAGACCCAGCAGGGCCCGTCCAAGGCTTCACCGAGCAGGGCGTCCACACCTTCCTCGGCCTGCCCTACGCCGAACCGCCCGTCGGCGCGCTGCGCTGGCGGTCACCCGTCCCGCCCGCCGGGTGGACGGACGTCCGGCAGGCGACCGAGTTCGGGCCCATCTGCCCGCAGACGGCCGGTGCGGTGTTCCGGACGCGGGCCTCGCGGGAGAGCGAGGACTGCCTGTATCTCAATGTCTGGACCGGCACGGTCGACCCCGAGGCACGTCAGCCGGTGATGGTGTGGATCCACGGCGGCGGCTACCTCGGCGGCGGAGGCTGCGAGGACGGCACGGACGGCTCCCACCTCGCGTCCCTGGGCGTCACCCTCGTCACCATCAACTACCGGCTGGGCGCCTTCGGTTATCTGGCCCACCCCGGCCTCGGCAGCAACTTCGGTGTCCAGGACCAGATCGCGGCCCTGCGATGGGTGCGGGAGAACATCGCGGAGTTCGGCGGCGACCCCGACCGCGTGACCGTCTTCGGCCAGTCCGCGGGCGGCCACTCCGTGCGCACCCTGCTGAGCGTGCCTTCGGCGGCGGGACTGTTCCAGCGCGCGATCCTCCAGAGCGGCGGGAGCGAGCGCTTCACCTTCGACCCCAAGCAGCCCGACGAGAACACCTACAACGCCAGCAGGACCTTCGTCGAACGCCTCGGCGGCGGGGGAGCGGACGCGCTGCGCGGCGTACCCACCCGGACGGTCAAGGAACTCTCGCACCGGCTCAGCGGGGTCATCCCGAAGAAGGGCCGGGTGCACACCCCCGCGAAGCTGACCTGGATGCCCGTCACCGACGGCGAGATCGTGCCGGCCGACGCCGACTCCCGCCCGCTGAGTGCGGTACCGCTGCTGCTCGGCCACACCTCGAACGAGTCGCGGTACTTCATCAAGCCGGGCATGCTCCCGTACAACACGCTGCTGCTCCGGGTCCTGACCCGTGCCCTGGCCGGTCCCCGGGCCAAGGCGGTGCGCCGGGAACTGGCGGCGCGGGGCGGGCCGATGTACGACCGCTTCGACCGCGTCTACACGGCCGCCGTCTTCGCCGAACCCCTCCTCGCCACAGCGGAACGACTCCTGTCGACCGGCCATGACTTCTTCTGCTACCGCTTCGACCGGGTCTCGCCCGGCGCCGAGAAGTCCGGCTTCCGCGCCCAGCACACCGCCGAACTCCGCTACCTCTTCGGCACCCTCACCCCCGACGTGTACGACGACGAGGACCGGCGGATCGCCACCTGGATACAGCGCCAGTGGATCTCGTTCGCCCGCGACGGCGCCCCGGCGGACCACGACCACTGGCCGCGCTACGACCAGGACGGCCTGATCGTGACCATCGACGGCACGCTCGGCCGGGGCCGCATCGACGACGACCCCGTCGTGTCCCTCCTGCACACGCGCCGGACGGCCGCGCCGCCCGACCCGGAGTTCCCGGGCCTCGGCCCCGAGCACAGCCGACTCTGACCCCACCGCCTGCCGGGGATCAGCGGGCGTTGGGGCGGGCCAGGCCGTGGTCGTAGGCGAAGATCACGGCCTGGATGCGGTCGCGGGCGCCTATCTTGGCCAGGACCCGGCCGACATGGGTCTTCACCGTCGACTCGGACAGCACGAACCGCGCGGCGATCTCGCCATTGGTCCAGCCCTTGCCGATGGCGACGAGGATCTCCCGCTCGCGTTCGGTGAGCGAGCCCAGGACCCGGTCCCCGGCCAGGTCCGTGCGAGGGGCCGGAACATAGCGGGTGAACTCGTCCAGGAGCCGCCGGGTGAGGGCGGGCGCGATCACCGCGTCACCGGAGGCGACGGCACGGATCGCGGCGAGGAGTTCCTCGGGGCGGGCGTCCTTGAGGAGAAAGCCGCTGGCACCGGCGCGCAGCGCGGAGTGCACGTACTCGTCCAGGTCGAAGGTGGTGAGCACCAGCACCCGGGAGCGGCCACCGGAGGCGACGATCCGGCGGGTGGCCTCGATACCGTCCATCCCGGGCATCCGCACATCCATCAGGACCACGTCCGGCCGCAGTTCGGCGGTCTTGCGCACGGCCTCGGTGCCATGGGCGGCCTCACCGACGACCTCCGTCTCGGGGACGGAGTCCAGCAGCAGATGGAAGCCGTACCGCTGGAGCGGCTGGTCGTCCACGATCAGTACGGTCGTCATCGGTCACCGTCCGCAGGGGTGAGGTCGAGGACGGCGTCCACGCGCCACCCTCCCTGGTCCGTCGGCCCCGCGGTGACGGTTCCGCCGTACAGTGCCGCTCGTTCGCGCATGCCCACCAGACCGTGTCCTTCCTCGCCGGGCGATCCGGGCCGGGCGGCCGGGCCGGTGTCCTCGACCCGGACGGTCAGCCGCCGCCCGTCCTCGGCATGGACCGCCAGCCGCACCCGGGTACCGCTGTCCGCATGCTTCAGGACATTGGTGAGAGCTTCCTGAACGAGACGGTAGACGGTGAGCTGCACGCCCCCGTCGAGGGTGTCCACCTCGCCGGACGTCCGGTAGACCACCTCCAGCCCGGCGGCCCGCACCGTGGCGCACAGCGCGCCGATATCGGTGACGCCGGGCTGCGGGCTGAGCGGGGCCGCGCCCGGGGGACCGTTCGTCGTCTCGCGCAGCACACCGAGCACCCGCCGCAGCTCGCCGAGGGCCTGACGGCCGGTGTCACCGATGAGCCGCAGTGTCTCCTTGCCCCGCTCGGGGTCGATGTCCGTGGCGTAGGCACCGGCGTCGGCGAGGGTGATGATGACGGCCAGATTGTGGCCGACGACATCATGCATCTCCCGGGCGACCCGGGTGCGCTCGGTCGCCGTGGCCAGCCTGCTGCGCTGATCGCGCTCGATCTCCAGCTGGGCCGCCCGCTCCCGCAGCCCCGCGAGCTGGGCCCGCCGGGTACGGATCATCAGACCGAGCGCCAGGGCCGCCGTCGCCGTGCTCAGCAGGAAGAACAACGTGTCCCAGACGGACACCGCCGCCGAGACCCGCACCGCGGCCAGCACCATCGCCCCCGCCATGGCCGCGCACGCCCACGGCAACTGCCGCAGCGGCCCGTGCAGCGCCAGGCTGTAGAGGGCGATGAAGAGGGCGACATCCGCGCGCAGCACGGCACCCAGCGACCACTGGAGGACGAACACCGCCGTGATCGCCGCGAACGCGTACAGCGGTCTGCGCCGCCGCCACAGCAGCGGCAGGACGAGACCGGCCTGCAACAGCAGCGTCGCCACCACCGGCAGGGGAACGAAGACCGGCCGCAGCCGGCGCGGCCCGTCGCCGTTGCCCACCGGGCCGTGCAGCAGATCGGGCAGGCAGAAAGCGAGGAAGACCAGGGCCACGACCGCGGTGTCCAGCACCCACGGATGCTCCCGGTCGGCCCGCCGCAGCCGCCGGCCGCCCCGGGACAGACGGGCGACCAGCGGTCCCATCGCGGTGATGTCATCGGCGGTCACTGAGGTCACCCTGCCATGGTGCGCCCGGTCAGGCGTCGGTGCGGACGAGCCGGTGGGCCGCGCCCGCCAGCGCCAGGCCGGTCCAGCCGAGGAAGACCAGCAGCCCGGCCGACGGCGACAGCGTGGTCGCGTCATGGGTGAGGGCGAACATCGCCTCCCCGGCGCGGGAGGGAAGGTAGGGGCTGATGTCGTCCTGCCAGGAGCTGGGCAGCAGCGAGATCAGCCCGGGGACCAGCATGAACGTCGCGACGAGGACCGAGATGCCGCCCGCCACGGACCGCAGCAGCGCGCCCAGCGCCGTCCCGATCACACCGACCAGACCGAGGTAGAGGCCCGCGCCCAGCAGACTCCGTGCCACCCCCGCGTCCGACAGGCTCAGGGCCGCGGGAGTTCCGGACAGGATCGCATTGCCGATCAGGAACGCGACGAACCCGCCCAGCGTTCCCACGGCCAGCGACACCAGCCCGTACACCGCCGCCTTCGACCACAGCACGGGCAGCCGGCGCGGTACGGCGGCCAGCGTCGAGCGGATCATGCCGGTCGAGTACTCCCCGGCCGTGACCAGCACACCGAGGACACCCAGGGCGAGCTGGGCGAAGCCGGTACCGAAGAGGGACAGACTGACCGCCGTCGCGTCGGCGAAGTCATCGCCCGGCCCGCCGGAGCCGGAGCCCGAGGTGTAGCGACTCGCCGAGATCAGACCGAAGGCCACCAGGAACAGCAGACCGAGGCCCAGGGTGATCCAGGTCGACCGCAGGGACCACAGCTTGGCCCACTCGGAGGCCAGCACCCGCCGTCCGGTCACCCGGTAGCGGGGGCGGACGGGGGCGGTACGGAGGTCGTCCCCGGTCGCTTCGGTGACGGTGCTCATAGGGGCCTCGCGGGGGTGTCGGGGCGGGTGGGGGTGGTCGTGGTGGTGCCTATGCGGGGCTCCCGGAGGGTGTGGTGACCCGGGGTGGGCGAGGGTGTCCGGCGATCACCTCGGTCTTCTGACGTCGTGTTCACACGGGCGTCCCGGAGGACCACGGCGACCCGGCGCGGGCCGGTGCGCTCACCCCGGTCTCCCCGGTGCGCGCTCACGCTGGCCTCCCCAGCCCGAGCCCGGCCTCGCCAGCCCCCGTCGAACCGTGGTACTCCACCGCGTCCCGCGTCAGATCCATGAACGCCGACTCCAGTGACACCGTCCGCGCGGTCAGTTCGAACAGCGCGATCCCGTGCTCGGCGGCCTTCAGCCCGATCTCGCGGGCGGTCAACCCGGCCACCTGCAACTCCTCGGAACCGATCCGGCCGGTGACCGAGACACCCGGCCCCGCCAGGATGTCCCGCAGCCGTCCCGGGTCCTGCGTCGCCACGGTCACCGTGTTCCCGCCCGCGTCGCGGATCAGGTCCGTCACGGTCGTGTCGGCCAGCAGCCGACCGCGCCCCACGATGATCAGATGGTCCGCGACCAGCGCCATCTCGCTCATCAGATGCGACGACACCAGCACCGTCCGCCCCTCCGCCGCCAGCGTCTTCAGCAGATTGCGGATCCAGAGCACCCCCTCCGGATCCAGCCCGTTCACCGGCTCGTCCAGCATCACCGTCTGCGGGTCGCCCAGCAGCGCCGCCGCGATACCCAGCCGCTGCCCCATGCCCAGGGAGAACGCGCCCGCCCGCTTCCGCGCCACACTGCCCAGCCCGGCCAGGTCGATGACCTCGTCGATCCGGCGCCCCGGAATGCCATGGGTCAGCGCGAGCGCCCTGAGGTGCTGATACGCCGAGCGCCCCGGATGGATCGACTTCGCCTCCAGCAGCGCGCCGACCTCCTGGAGCGGCGCCCGATGGCGGGCGTAGAGGCGGCCGTTCACGGTGACGGAACCGCTCGTCGGCGCGTCCAGGCCGACGATCAGCCGCATGGTCGTGGACTTCCCGGCACCGTTGGGCCCCAGGAACCCGGTCACCGAGCCCGGCCGCACCACGAAGTCCAGCCCGTCCACCGCCGTCTTCTCGCCGTACCTCTTGGTCAACTGCCGTGCCTCGATCACGCGCGCTCTCCCTGTCGGCCTCGGGCACCCGCTTCCGGCGCCACACCTGTGACGCTAGGCGCCGGAACACCCCGCCCCGGTGGTACCGGGAGGCCGCACCCACCCTCCGGGTGGTACCCCGGTACTACACCCGCCCGATGACGGACCGGCCCCCACCCGGCCCGACCGGAGCCCCTGCGGCCGTACGATGCCGACGGGCGGCGGGCCGGGGCCCACCGGGGGAGGCAGGGGACATGGAACAGCTGTGGCCGGCGCTCGTCGCGGGACTCGCCGGGCTCATCGGCGCCGCACTCGGTGGGTACTTCGCCCGCTCGGGAGCCATCACCGGCGCCCGGACGGCCGCCGACGCCATCGCCCGGCAGGTCGACCAGCAACGGGCCAACGAACTCCACCACTGGATCCGCCAGGAGCGCCGCACCGCCTACGACGAGGTCATCCGGGCCCAGGGAGTGCTGGCACGGCACCTGGCCGCGTTCCGCTCGGCGCTGGAGCACCAGGAGCCGCGCGACACGATCGACGAGGAACTGGACGCCGCGTGGGCATCGCTCTCGCTGGCGCTCAGCCGCACCCGCCTGTTCGGGCCCGAGCCGGTCTGGACAGCCGCCGTCCGGCTCCGGGACGCGGCCCACGCCGGACTCGCCGCCCACCGCGCCTTCGCCGGGCGGCTCGATTCCGCGCCGCCCGGCACCGCCTTCCCGGGGTGGCGGGAACTGACCGCTCCCCGTCAGGGGATGAAGGACGCCGGAGCGGAGTTCTTCGACCGGTGCCGGGCCGCGCTGGAGATTCCGCCGGACCGCTGAGCCACCGGGAGCACCCACCTCAAAGGATCTAAATCCAGGCTGAGTTGACACCCGGCGCAGTGTGCTCACAGGCGCCCGTACCCCCTTGACGCGCGTCAAGTCACCCCATGGGGCCGGGGTCAGTCGACCGGTTCCCCCGGCTGGTCGTGTGTGGCGCAGTGGATGCCGCCGCCCCCGGAGGCGACCGTGTCGATCACGACCGGCACGATGTCGCGGTCCGGGAAGTGTTCCTGGAGGATGCCCCGCGCCCGGTCGTCGGCCTTCCGGTCACCGAACCGGGGCAGGAACACCGAGTCATTGGCGACATAGAAGTTGGCGTACGTCGAGACGAAGTCGTCGCCCTCGCCCGTGATCCGGTCCAGGTCGGGCTGCGGCAGGTCGATCACCTCGAACCGCCGCCCCCGCGCATCGGCAGCCTCGCTCAGCACCGACCTCGCCTGATCGGCCGCCCGTGACCAGGAGTCCGGCGGCGTACCGGGAAACACCTGGTCCAGCAGCACCACCCCCGGCGCGGTGAACCGTACGAGACTGTCGACATGGGCGTCCGTGATGTCCTCGCCGCGCACCCCCTTGAGCCACACCACCTTCTCGACCCCCAGGGTGGCCATCAGGTCCGCCTCGATGTCGTCCCTGCTCAGACCGGGGTTGCGGTTCTCGTTGACGATCGAGCTCTCGGTGATCAGCAGGGTGCCCTCGCCATCGGTCTCGAAGGAGCCGCCCTCCGAGACCAGGGGCGCCGACATACGGGGGAGCCCGTACTCGGACAGCACGGTCCCGGCGACCCGGGCGTCATGGGTGTGCTCCTGCTTGCGGCCCCAGCCGTTGAAGTGGAAGTCGACCCCGACGACCCCGCCGTCCTCCTCCACGAACACCGGCACGGTGTCACGGGCCCACAGATCGTCGACCGCGATCGGAACGACCTCCACCTGCCTCCCGCACGCCCGCTGCGCGGCCTTGGTCTGCTCGGGCCGGGCCATCATGACGACGTACTCGTAGTCCGCCACCGCGCGCGCGATCCGGGCGATGTCCTCCCGGACGTACGGCAGATCCTCGCCCCACACCGACTCCAGGGCGGGCCATGACATGAACGTACGGGCGTGACTCTCCCACTCGGCACCGAAGCGGCGCCCGGCGGAGGCGTTCGGGGACGGGATCGCGGAGGGGGTTGTGGAGGCGGCTCGGGAGGCGCTGGACGCTCCGGCCGCGCCCGGTCCGCAGGCCGCCGCGCCGAAGGCGAGCGCGCCGAATCCGGCGAGGGTCCGCAGGGTGGTGCGGCGGGTGGGGGGAGGGTGGGACACGATGCGCTCCGAATGTTGCTGCGTCTGCTGCTTCTGCATTTGTTTGTGCTTTTGCTTCTACCTCGGTCTGTGCCCGCACTCTGACACTGACTGAAAATTCAGTCAAGCTGAGTGGTGGCGATGATCCACCCGGGTAGGGTTACGCGTCATGGCGTCCCGCAGTACTCGCAGTACCCAGATTCTCGAAGCGGCGGCCCGGCTGATCGCCCGGCGCGGTGTCCGTGGCCTGCGTGTGGAGGAACTCGCGGCCGAGGCGGGTGTCTCCACGGGGCTGATCTACTACCACTTCAAGGACCGCACCGGGATCCTGCGCCACACCCTGGAGTTCATCAACGACCGGGCCGAGCGCTACACCACGGCCCGCGACCCGGAGGCCCTCCAGCCGAGCCCGCGCGAGGAACTCGAACAGCTCCTCCTCCTGGAGTTGCAGGACACCGAAGAGGTCCGGGAGAACAGCGCCGCCTGGGGCGAGCTGCGGTCGAGCGCCGTCTTCGAACCCGCCCTGCGGGAGGACCTCGCGAGGGCGACGCTGGTGTGGGTGCGGGAAGTGGCCGCGCTGCTGGGCCAGGTGAGTCCGGCGACCCCGGCCGGGACCCTGACCGCCACCGCCGAGCGGCTCACGGCACTGCTGGAGGGCCTCAGCATGCGCTGGCTCAGCGGCGGGCTCGGCGTCGACCGGGCCCGGACGCTGATGCTGGGTGCCGTCGAGGCGGAACTCACGGGTCTCGACCGGCGCTAGCGCGACCGCCGTCCCGCGGCTCCTACTTCCCACCCAGCCCCTGATGGTCGGACCGGCCGGCCACCTCGTTCAGGAGGGGATCGGGGAGCGCGGCGGCGGTCAGCCGGCGCAGCGCGTCACGGCGTTCGAGGAGCGGGGCATGGCGCTCGGCCGGGGCGACGGCGAGCACCCGGTCCAGGAGGGCGTGCAGCCGCCGGGCGGCCTGAGGATTGCCCGCACCGTACAGAAGGGTCTCGTCCAGGGCGAGGGAGACCAGGCCGGGCCAGTCGGAGGCCGGGCACAGCACCCGGGGCCGGTCGGCCCGGTCCAGCAGCCAGGCGGGACCGAGGGGCCGCCCGGCGAACCGGAGCAGCCCGTCCTCGATCTGGTCCAGGGCCTGGACGGCGGTCGTGGGGTCATTGACGGCCGGGGACAGGGCACGTACGGCGATATCGGCGAGCAGCCGCAACCCGTACCCGGGATCCTGCTCGACGGTACGGCCGGGCCCGTACCGCAGACAGGCGGCGACCCGGCGGACGAGCCGCGCGCTGACCGGCCGGTCCCCGGCCCCCTCCACCCGCGCCACGACCGTGCCCGTGCCGACGAAGTCACCGACCGCGTGGGGCAGCCGGACCCGGAGATCGTGCCGGGCGGCGAGCCGGGCCAGCCGGGGTTCCTTCACGGCCTGGAGGATGGCCGGTCCGCCGCCGTACGGGACGGGCACGGTGCTGTCGCCGACGGGCGGGGCGAGGCCGGGTACGGCGGTGACCGGCGGGGCCGTCGGACTGGTCTCCTCGATGACGACGCGCAGCCGGTCGCCGACCGAGCGGGCCAGGCCGCCGCCGGTCACCGCGTGCCGCAGCGCGCCGATCAGGAGGAGCACGGTCACCGCGTCGATCAGCACCAGGCAGACGGCGAGGGTCACACTCGTGCGGGGCACGTTGTCGCCGCGCACATCGCTGAGCGCGACCAGCGCGTACAGGGCGGTGCCGATCAGCAGGCCGAAGAGGACCAGATACCGGCTGAAGTGACCGAGCGCCGCGACCAGCCGGGGGGACATGGACTGCACGGTCTGGATGACGAGGGTGATGGCCGTGATGATGAACCCGGCCAGGGTGATCATGCCGCCCGCGATGGCCGCGAGGGTCGCCTGCGCCGTGGACGCGTCGAAATCCAGCTCGGCGTCCGGCAGATGCCCCTCCCACCGGGGCAGCGCCCACCCGAGCACCGCCCCCGCGACCACCAGGAAGAGCGCCAGTCCGAGGCTGCGCAACCGGCGCCGCCGCTGACTGCCCCGGCCGCGGCGCGGATACCGGGTGCGCACGGCGGCGCCGGGGGGCGGTGGCAGGGTCATGGGCGGCGGCGGTCGGATGTCACCGGAGGGCACCTCCGCGCGGGAGAGGGAGGGGACATGATCAACGGTACGGTAACCGAAATGTCCGGTTGGCGGGAGCGGGGGAGGGCCGAGAGGGCGAAGGGGGCGAAGGGGGCGCTGTCGATGCGCGGGGGCGCGACCCGTGCTGCGGGTGGCCCGACCTGGGCTGCGAAGACGCGACCTGTGCTGCGGGTGGCCCGACCCATGCCGCGGAAGTGCGACCTAGGCTGCGGCGTCGCGACCTATGCCGCGGCGGCGCGACCTAGGCTGCGAAGACGCGACCTGTGCCGCGGGCGGCCCGACCCATGCCGCGGAGGCGCGACCTATGCCGCGGCGTCGCACCTACGCCGCGGTGGCCCGACCTATGCCGTGGTGGCCGTCACTCCCGCCCGGTCCGGCCCGGCGGTGTTGACGCGGTGCCTGCGCAGGGGTTTGCCGAAGGTCGGGTGGCCGATGCTCCAGGCGGCACCCCGGAGCACACCCGACTTGATCCGCGCGGCGGGTCGGCCGCCCAGGTACCAGGACTTCGGGCGGGCGTCCCCGTCCACCAGCTGGACGATCGCGTCCCGCCGACCGAGGCTGATGTGGTTGCCGTGGTACTTGAGCCCGGTGGACGGGACGTGACTGCCCGTCAGCCGGGCGACGATCGCGGCGATGGCCTGCTTGCCGGTGAACCCGGCCGAGGCGCAGGACATCGGCAGCGGCAGCCCGTTCTCACCGATCGCGTAGGCGCTGTCGCCTGCGACGTAGATGTCCGGGTGGGACACCGAGCGCATGGTGCCGTCCACGACGATCCGCCCCGTCCCGGTGACCTCCAGACCGGCGTCGGCCGCGAGGGGGTGCGCGGCGAACCCGGCCGTCCACACCGTCACCTCGGCCGGGATGGACGTACCGTCGGCGGCGACCGCCCGGTTCGGCTCCACGGCCTCGACGGCGGTGTGCTCGTGGACGGCGATGCCCAGCCGGTCGAAGGCGCGGCGCAGATGGGCGCGGGCCTTCGGGGACAGCCGGTCGCCGAGTTCGCCACGGGCGGCGAGGGCCACCGCGAGGTCGGGCCGGGACTCGGCGACCTCGGTGGCGGTCTCGATACCGGTCAGCCCCTCGCCGACGATCAGTACGGTGCCGCCCGCGCCCAGGGCCGCCAGCCGCTCGCGCAGCCGCAGCGCCGAGGGCCGTCCGGCCACATCGAAGGCATGGTCGGTGACACCGGGGACGCCGTGGTCGGCCACCGAGCTGCCGAGGGTGTGGAGCAGGGTGTCGTAGGGGAGGTCGCTGTCGCCGTCCTCGCCGCGCAGGGCGACGGTCCGGCGCCCGGGGTCGATACCGGTGACGCGCGCCACGCGCAGCTGTATGCCGGTGCCCGCGAAGATGTCGGCGAGCCTGCGGGAGCCGAGGTCCCGACCGGTCGCGAGCTGGTGGAGCCGCATCCGCTCGACGAAGTCGGGTACGGCGTTGACGACAGTGATCTCGATGTCCTCCCGGGAGAGCCGACGGGCCAGGTTCCCGGCGGTGTAGGTCCCCGCGTATCCGGCGCCCAGTACGACGATGCGGTGCTTCATGACAATCCTCCGGTCTCGTGTGGATGCCACTTGGACGAGAGGGCGGCCCGGTCCATGACATGGGGTGGGTGTGATGCCGGTCACTCGGGGTGGGGGGGCTTGGTCCTGGTCTCGTGGCCGCCCCGGGCGCGGGCACCGTCCCCCCGCCCGTACGACGGCGCGTCCGGGTCGGCTGGCCCGGCGACTGGACGGCCCCCGCCGACCCAGTGGTGAACGCGGTCTGCCGTGCCGCACTCGCGGCGCTGCCCGCCGCCATCGAGGTCGTCCCCCTGGATCTGCCGTTGACCGCCCGGACCTCGGTGACCGCCCATGTCGCCGTGCTCGCGGCGGAGGCGGCGACCGCGCTGGGGCCCCTGGTGTCGGACGGGTCCACCGATCCCCGCGCGCTCGCGCTGATCTCGGCGGGCGCGCACCTCACCGGGGACGAGGTACGTGCCGCGCACCGGCAGCGGCGGCGGATCGCGTGCGAACCGCACACCGCGCTGCGCTCGGTCGATGTGATCGCCACCCCCACCGTCGCCGTCACCGCACCGCCGATCGGCGCCACCGTGATGCCGCTGTCCGACGGGCGCACCCTGCGCCGGCCCGACATCGGCGACCACTTCACCGTCGCCGCCAACAGCACCGGCGTTCCGGCCGTATCACTGCCCGCAGCCAGGTGGACGGCCTTTCCGTCGGCCTCCATCTGATCGCCGGTCCCCACGAGGACGCCCGGCTGCTGCGGCTCGCCGCGCTGCTCGAACCCGCGCGGGAGTGACGGGCGGCCCGACGCCGCGCGGAGATCCGTCGGACCCTCCTCAGGGTCGGCTGGCGTCGATGAGCAGAGCCAGATGTCTGCCCGCGACCAGCAGCGGTGCCTCGGATCTGAACACCTGGGCGGTGAGTTCGGCGCCTTCGAGGGTGTTGATGACCGTCATCGCCAGCTCGCGCGCGTCGTCCTCGTCGAAACCGGCGGTACGCAGGGTGTCGGCGACCAGGTCCTGCCAGTGCTGGAAGACCTGGGCGACCGCGCGTTCGATCGCGGGGACCCGGCCCGTGGTCTCCAGCGCGGTGGCGCTGATCGGGCAGCCGTTCATCCAGTCGGACGCCTTGAGATGGGCGGCGAGCGCGCGGGCGCAGCCGTCGACGGCCTTGGCCGGGTCGGGCTCACCGGCCAGGGACGCCGTCAGCATCTCGGCGAACTCCTGATCGCCGTGCTCGATCGCGGCCACGGCCAGTTGCTCCTTCCCGCCGGGGAAGAAGTGGTAGACCGAGCCGAGCGTGGCCCTGGCCTCACCGGCGATCTGCTTGATGCCCGTGCCCTCGTAACCCCGCTGCTGCATCAGCAGTGAGGCGGCGCGCACGATGCGGTCCCGGGTGCCCAGTTCGGTCGTGGAAGTCATCTGCCCAGCGTACTGGTTAGAACGTTCATTTTAGGTTGCGGGTCGCGGTGCGCCCCTGTTAGCGTCGCCGTTGTTAGAACGTTCTATCTAACGCCCCTCGCTAGCGCAAGGGCCCGGAGCGGCGCTCCGCCCGGCTCCCCCCCCGACCCATCACCCCGCCGGTGGACACACCGAGCGACGAGAGGAACGAAACGACATGCCCGCGGACATGACCGCCGAGAAGTCACCCGACAAGGCACAGGCACCTGTCAAGTCACCCGTCAAGGCCCCCGTCACCGTCATCGGTCTCGGCCCGATGGGAGCGGCCATCGCCGCCGCGTTCGTGAACGCCGGCCACCCCACGACCGTGTGGAACCGCACCGCGGCCAAGGCGGACGCCCTCGTCGCCGACGGAGCCGTACTCGCCGCGTCCCCCGCCGAGGCCGCCGAAGCCAGCCCGCTGGTGATCGTCTGCGTGCTCGACTACGACGCCTCGGACGCGATCCTGCTGCCCCTCGCCGACACACTGAAGGGCCGTACGCTGATCAACCTCACCGCCGACACCCCGGCGCGCTCCCGCACCGCCGCCGCCTGGGCCGAGCGGCACGGCATCGACTACATCGACGGTGCGATCATGTCGCCCACCTTCACCATCGGCACCCCCTCCGCCGTCGTGCTCTACAGCGGCCCCGAGGGGACGTACCGCGCCCACCGCGAGACCCTGGCCGCGCTGGGCGGCTCGCACACCCATCTGGGCGCCGACCCCGGTCGCGCCGCGGGCTTCGATCTGGCGCTGCTCAACATCTTCTGGACATCCATGAGCGGTCTCACCCACGCCTTCGCCCTGGCGGAGGCCGAGGGCATCGACGCCGTGGATCTCGCCCCGTTCGCCCTGGGGATCGTCGGGCTGCTGCCCGAGTCCGTCGCCGACATGGCGGGCAAGCTCGATCGCGGCGAGTTCCCGGCCGACGGCTCCAGTATCGAGTCGAACGTGGCCACGATGAACCACATCATCCACGCCGCCGAGAGCCGCGGCATGGACCCCGGTCCGCTCGGGGCCGTCCGCCCCCTCGCCCAGGCGGTCATCGACGCGGGCCACGGCACCGGCAACTTCGCCCGTCTCACCCGCCACTACCTGGAGAACCGCTCCTGACACCCCGGCTGATCTCCGACGGCCCCCTTTGACGCGCGCCACCGAACCGAGACCGTGCCGCAGCCGCAGCCGCAGCCGCAGCCGCAGCCGAAGTCGCAGCCGAAGTCGCAGCCGAAGTCGCAGTCGAACCAGGAAGCGCCCCCGCCCAGGAAGGGATCAGCGGAAGCGGACGGGCCGACACCGCGGCGACGATGGACGGTACTGGCCGTCGTCCCCGTCGAACGCGCCGCAGCCTGGGTGACGGCGATTGCCCCGTACCTGGCCGAGGGCAAGGGGGCCCTGGCGTTCGAGCGGACGGTGGAGGAGATCGCCTGAGGGGGCCGACCACGCGCCGCGTACACTCCCGCCCATGGACGCGTTCCTGCCGTTCGTGATCGTCCTCGGACTTCTCGCCGTGGTCCTCGGCTTCTTCACCTGGCTGGCATCGCGTATCCGCCGCCGGGGTCTCGCGGGCGGGGCGATGAGCGCGGCGCTGGCCTCGTACGAGGAGGCGTTCCGGATCACGGCTCACGAGTCCCATGTCGAGATCCGGGCCCAGGCCGACCGCAAGGCACCGGTTCTGTCGCCGGACGCCCCCTGGGGGAGAGGCGGCTCCGGCGAGCGGGAACCCCGTCGGCCCCAGCCCCGCAGACGCCCCGGCCGCTGGACCCGCCGTCCGAGGCGGGGCCGCTGACCGGCGGCGGGGGTGCGCGGACGCCGGTGGCAGCGGGCAGCGGCGGTGCGGGGGTGCGGCGGTGCGGGGGTGCGGCGGTGCGGGGGTGCTCATGAAGTCACGTCATGAGTCCGCCAGCACCGACGAGACCCCCTCTCGACGTATCCCCTCATGCCCCACCGCCCGCGCGCGGAACGTACGCCGGTAGGTGTCCGGCGGGACGCCCACCGTGCGGTTGAAGTTGCGGCGCAGTGTCGTGGCCGTCCCCATGCCCGTGGCCGCCGCGATGCTGTCGATGCCGTCGTCCGTGGTCTCCAGCAGTTCCTGGGCGTGCCGGATGCGCTGGGTGAGGAGCCATTGCAGGGGGGTTGTTCCGGTCACGGATCTGAAGTGGCGGCCCAGATGGCGTGAGCTCATCCGGGCCTGGCGGGCGAGATCCTCGACGGTCAGCGGCTGGTCCAGGCGGGCGATGACCCAGGGGAGCAGCTCGGCGAGCGGGTGGTTGTCCGGCGCCGGGACGGGCGTGGTGACGTACTGGGCCTGCCCGCCGTCCCGGTGCGGTGGCACGACCAGGCGGCGGGCCAGGGTGTTGGCCAGCGCCGAGCCGTGGTCGAGGCGGACGATATGGAGGCACAGGTCCATGGCGGCGGCCTTCCCCGCCGAGGTGAGCACGCTGCCGCTGTCCACATAGAGGACATCCGGGTCGACCGTCACCCGGGGATGGCGCTCGGCCAGGTCGCGGGCGTGCGCCCAGTGTGTGGTCGCGCGCCTGCCGTCCAGCAGACCGGCGGCGGCCAGGATGAAGGCACCCGTGCACAGGGAGGCCACCCGCGCCCCCGCCTCATGGGCCGCGCGCACCGCGTCGACCAGTTCGGCGGGCGGCTCCCGGTCGATGTCGGTCCAGCCCGGGACGATCACGGTGTCCGCGTACGGCAGCCGGTCCAGCCCGTGATCGGGCTCCAGACGGAACGGGCCGACCCGCACCGCGCCCGGCCCGCAGACCCTGAAGTCGTACCACTGGCCGGTCACGCTCGCCGGGGGTGAGCCGAACACCTCGCACGCCAGGGCCAGTTCGAAATGCAGCATCCCGTCGGTGACGGCCAGGGCGACAGAGTCCATGTCCGTAATTGTACGAGGCCCGTCGTTTCGGACACTCGCAGTGAGGGTGGGGCACTCGACAGGATGGTCATGACGGAACGGCACATCACGGCGGCGGATCGGGCTCGATCGCGGCCGGTCGGCTCAACTGAGGGAGAACGGCCATGAGTTCAGCGCAGACGGTGACGGTGTTCGGCGCGTACGGGCACACCGGGCGTTTCGTGGTGGCGCGGCTGCGGGAGCGCGGGTTCGTCCCGGTCCTCTCCGGCCGCGACGCCGGAAAGCTGAAGGAACTGGCGGAACTTGTGGACGTGGCGGAAATGGGGGAAGCGGCGGAACCGGGTGAACCGGGTGATCTGCGGGAACCGGGGGGATCCGAGGCCGGGGCGGCGGGGCTCGACATCCGCCCCGCCTCCGTCGACGACCCCGCCGCGCTCGACCGCGCCCTGGCCGGCGCGTCCGCCGTCATCAACTGCGCCGGACCCTTCGCCACGACCGCCGCCCCCCTCATCGAGGCGGCCCTGCGCGCAGGCATCCCGTACGTGGATGTCGCCGCCGAGATCGAGGCCAACGTCGACACCTTCACCCACTTCGCCGACCGCGCCCGCGCCGCGAACGTGGTGGTCGTCCCCGCGATGGCCTTCTTCGGCGGACTCGGCGACCTGCTGGCCACCTCCGCGATGGGCGACTGGACGGCGGCGGACGAGGCACACATCGCATACGGGCTGAGCAGTTGGCACCCCACCGCCGGGACCCGCGCGGCCGGGGCGGTCTCCCGGGAGCGGCGGGACGGCGCCCGGGTCGTCTACACCGGCGGGGAGCTGACCCACCGTCATGACGCCCCGCCGACCCTGAAGTGGCACTTCCCCGGAACGATGGGGACGCGGGCCGTCATCGGGGAGTTCACCATGGCCGATGTCGTCACCATCCCCAGCCATCTGGCCGTCCCCGAAGTCCGCACCTATATGACGGTCGAGGCGGCCGGTGACCTCGCCTCCCCCGACACCCCGGCACCGGCCCCGGCCGACCCGCAGGGCCGGTCCGCGCAGACCTTCCTCGTCGATGTCGTCGTCCGCCGCGGTGACACCGAACGGCGTGCCACCGCCACCGGGCAGGACATCTACGCCGTCACCGCGCCCCTCGCCGTGGAGGCCGTCGAGCGCATCCTCACCGGCCGGACCAGGACGACGGGTGTCGCCTCCGCGGGCGAGATCTTCGACGCCCCCGACTTCCTGCGGGCACTGTCCCCGCACATCACGCTGGCCACCATGGACCGGGCGTGACCGGCACCGGAGACCGGGGACCCCGGGAGCCGCATCGTTGCCCGCCGATCCGGACCCTCACCGGTCCCTTCGGCACTCGCCCCGGCCCCCAAGCGACCCTCACCGGTTCCTTCGGCCCCCGCCCCGCCCCCCACGCGACCCGCACCGGCCCCCTCGGCACTCGCCCCGCCCTCCACGCGACCCCCACCGCCCCCCCTCGGAATCCCCACCACCCCGCCCCCGCGCTCACCCGCCCCGCCCCCGCGCTCACCCGCCCGGCCCTCACCCGTTCGCCGCCGCCCCCGGAGCGGGCCAGGGTGGCAGTGGCCGCCCGTTCGCGCCGGGCCGCCGGGCGAGGAGAGCGCGCCGGAGTGAGCGAAGGAGAGCCGCATGCCGCAGAACGCCGAACCCCGGCCCGCCGAACCGTCCGTCGCCCAGGCCAACGAGGACGTACTGCGGCGCTTCCCCTTCGACGACACCCAGGACCTCCAGGACGCCCGCCGCGGATTCATGGGCACGGCCAGGGAGAGCGTCGTACGGGACGCCGCCGGGCACACCGTCTGGGACCTCGGCGCCTACGGTTTCCTCGCCCAGGACTGCCCGGCCACCGCCAACCCCAGCCTGTGGCGGCAGAGCCGCCTCTGCTCCGACCACGGCCTCTTCGAGGTGACCCGGGGCATCTACCAGGTGCGCGGCTTCGACCTCTCCAACATGACGCTCGTGGAGGGGGAGCGCGGCATCCTGGTCATCGACCCGCTGATCTGCGCCGAGACCGCCGCCGCGGCCCTCGCCCTGTACCGCGAGCACCGCGGGGCACGCCCGGTGACCGGCGTCCTCTACACCCACAGCCACATCGACCACTTCGGCGGGGTGCACGGCGTCGTCTCCGACGCGGAGGTCGCCGCCGGCGTCCCCGTCCTCGCCCCGCACGGCTTCCTGGAGCACGCGGTCAGCGAGAACGTCTACGCCGGTACGGCGATGAACCGCCGCGCCGCCTATATGTACGGCGCCGCCCTCCCCAAGGGCGACCGCGGGCAGATCGGCGCCGGGCTCGGGCAGACCACCTCGACCGGCACCGCCGGACTGATCCCGCCCACCCTGGACATCACCCGCACCGGGCAGACGGAGACCGTCGACGGCATCCGGATGGTCTTCCAGCTCACCCCCGGCACCGAGGCACCCGCCGAGCTGAATCTGCACTTCCCCGACCACTCCGCCCTGTGCATGGCCGAGAACGCCACCCACAATCTGCACAACCTCCTGACCCTGCGCGGCGCCGAGGTCCGCGACCCGCGCGTCTGGGCCGCCTACCTCACCGAGGCCGTCGACCTCTTCGCCGACGGCACCGAGGTCGCCTTCGCCTCCCACCACTGGCCCACCTGGGGCCGCGAGCGGGTGATCGCGTTCCTCACCGGGCAGCGGGACCTGTACGCCTACCTCCACGACCAGACGCTGCGCCTGCTCAACCAGGGCCTCACCGGCCCCGAGATCGCCGAACGCGTCACCCTGCCCCCGGCCCTGGAACGGGCCTGGCACACCCATGGCTACTACGGCTCGGTCAGCCACAACACCAAGGCCGTCTACCAGCGTTACCTGGGCTGGTTCGACGGCAACCCCGCCCATCTGTGGGAGCACCCGCCCGTGGAGGCCGCCCGCCGCTATGTCGACTTCATGGGCGGCACCGCCGAACTCCTGAGCCGCGCCCGCCAGTCCTACGCCGACGGCGACTACCGCTGGGTGGCCCAGGTGGTGCACCACGCCGTCTTCGCCGACCCGGACAACGCCGAGGCCCGGACCCTCCAGGCCGACGCCCTCGAACAGCTCGGCTACGGCAGCGAGAACGGCACCTGGCGCAACTTCTACCTCATGGGCGCCCATGAACTCCGGCACGGCCCCGTCGCCACCCCCACCTCCACGGTCTCGCCCGACCTCCTCGCCGCCCTCACCCTCGGCCAGCTCCTCGACTCGCTCGCCATCCGGATCGACGGCCCCGGCAGCTGGGACGCCGACATCACCGTCCGCTGGCGGCTCACCGACGGTGACGGCGACCCCCTCACCCTGCGGCTGCGCTACGGCGTCCTCACCCATGTCACCGGCACCGGACCCGCCGCCGCGGGCGACGCCGACGCCGAGTTCACCCTCGCCGAGGCCACCCTGCGCGCCGTACTCCTCGGCACGCTCCCACCCGACGAGCTGCCGTCCCACGACGGCGTCGAGGTCACCGGCGACCCCACCCGACTCACCGAGCTGCTCGGCCACCTCGACACCCCGGACCCGGACTTCCCGATCGTCACCCCATAGAACGCCCGTCCCATTTCAGACGCCGTTGTCCGCTCCCTCCCGGTGACGTCATAGTCGGGCGGAGGCAACCGGGTGGGGGAGCGGTCCATGTCCAGGTCCAGTTCCATGCCCATGTCCGGATCCGAGGCCAGGGCCATGTCCGGGGCCAGTTCCGGATCCATGCCGGACGTGGATCCGGATCCGTGTCCTGGCCTGCGCCGACGGCCATGTCCGAGGACGCCATGAAGGCGCTGGGCCGTCTGGTCATGGACCGCCGCGACCCGCACCGCGCTGGCCCGGCTGCATGCCTTCACCTCCGACCCGCCCGCCTCGGTGGAGGTGCTCCGGGTCCCGTTCGCCGAACTGGCCGCCGCTCCAGGGGCCACCGCCGAACGCGTCCTGACCTGGCTCGGCCTGCCCGTCACCGACGCGCTGCGCTCCCGCTGGGCGGACCATCTGCGCCGCCATCCGCGCAGCCCGCACCACCATCCGCGCGCCGCGTGCGGCCCGCCACCGGTACCCGACCGCGAACCCGCCACCAGAGGGGTCATCGCGGTGGGCGCCGGACCGGGCCTTGTGACGGATGCCGGGCCAGCCCCTGCGGTGGGTGCCGGGCCAGCTCCTACGGGGGTGCTGGACCAGCCCCTGCGGCGGATGCCGGACCAGCCCCTGCCGCCCCCGCCGAACCGCCTCCTGACCCCAAGGCTGAGCCCACCCCCCTCGAACCAGGGGCCGCCCCCGCTGCCCCCGAGCCGGGGCCCGAGCCCGCCGCCCCCGAATCCCAACCCCCCGCTCCCGAGCCGGAGGCCACCCCCACCCCCGACCTGGAACCGACGCCCTCCCCCCAACCCCCCGCCGCCCCATGACCCCCCTCGCCTACCCGTTCCCCCGGACAACGCCCTCGCCCCCCTCCCACACACCGCCCTCCTCGACCGCGACGAGCTGACCCGCGTCCGGATGTCCAGTGGCGACCCCGCCCATCTCGCCGTGCGCCACGCGGATGTCGTCCGTGCGCTCACCGACCCCCGGCTGAGCAGACGGGCCATGCTGACCGTGCCCGGCGGTCCCCGTATGACCCTGGCCGATCTCGACGAGCCCAGCCTCCTCGGTCTCGATCCGCCCGACCACACCCGGCTGCGCCGCCTGTGCACCCCGTCGTTCCGCCCCGCCGCTCTCGCCCGTCTGCGCGCGTCCGTACAGGCCCGGACCGATGGTCTCCTCGACGCGCTCGCGGGCGTGCCCGGACCCGTGGACCTCCACGCGGGGTTCTCCCTGCCGCTGGCCATCGGCGTGGTGTGTGATCTGCTCGGCGTCCCCGAGGCGGGCCGTGAGCCGCTCCTCGACGGAGCCCGCCGCAAGCTCGCCCTGACCGCGCTCCCACCCGACCGGGCCCGCGTCGGCCACCAGGCCCTGCGCGCCCACTGGAGCGCCCTGCTCTTCGGCGGGGCCGACCGCGACCCCCGGGTCTTCGACCGCTCCGGCACCTTCGACATCACCCGCCCCCGCCGTCCTCATCTGGCCTTCGGCCACGGCCCGCACCGCTGCGTCGGCGCGCCGCTGGCCCTCCTGGAACTCCGTGCCGCCCTCACCACCCTTCTGCACCGCCACCCCCGCCTCCGGCTCGCCGAACCCCCCGAGCGCCTCCCCTTCGGCAACGGCTCCCTGATCGGCGGCGTGACCCGACTGCCCGTCCTCCTCGACCCCAGCGCCCGGCGACCTGATCCCGGCCCCGGACGCCTCCCGTCAGGGAGAATCGACGGGACGCCGACGCGGGATCCGTACGTCCCGCGCCACCGTGAGCCAAGGAGACACCGTGAGCCAGACGCCGTCCTCCGACGGGCAGCCCGAACCCGGCGAGAGCCCCCAGTACCTGTTCTCCTACGGCACGCTGCAACTGCCGCAGGTGCAGCTCTCCCAGTTCGGGCGGCTGCTGGAGGGGCGTCCGGACCGGTTGCCCGGCCACCGGACGACCAGCATCCTGATCACCGACCCCGCCGTGATCGAGGCCAGCGGCACCGACCGGCATCCGCTCGTCGTGGCCTCGGCCGATCCGGCGGACGGGGTCGAGGGCCAGGTCTTCACGGTCGGCGCGGCCGATCTCGCCCTGGCCGACTCCTACGAGGTCGACGACTACGCCCGAGCCCTGGTCACCCTGGACTCGGGCGTACGCGCCTGGGTCTACCTGGAGCGCCCGCGACCGGCCGCCGGGACGGAGCGGCCGACCGACCCGGACGGCATACGGCGGTGGCTGCGAGGTCTGGAGGTCTTCGCCGGGCCCCTCGCCGAGTTCGACCCCGCCTCGGCGCCCGCCGACCCGGTCGCTCTGTTCCTCGACTGGCTGCGCGCGGCGGTCGCGGCCGGGGTGCCCGACCCGCACGCCATGACACTGTCGACGGTGGGGGAGGACGGCATCCCGGACGCGCGGGTGCTGATCCTCAAGAACGTGGACGACGACGGCTGGCAGTTCGCCGTGCACGGCGACAGCCCCAAGGGACGCCAGCTCGCCCGGCGGCCCGGCGCGGCCCTCACCTTCTACTGGCCCCCGCTGGGCCGTCAGATCCGGCTGCGCGGCACGGTCGAGGCCGCGCCCGCCGAGCAGAGCGCCGCCGACCTGCTCGCCCGCGCCACCACGGCCCGCGCCGAGGCGCTGATCGGCCGCCAGAGCCGGCATCTGACCGGCCCCGAGGAACGCGCCTCGGCCCTGCGCGAGGCACGCGCCCGGATCGCGGCGGACCCCGGCCTGGTCAGTCCCGAGTGGACCCTCTACACCCTCGTACCGACCGAGATCGAGTTCTGGCAGGCCGACAAGGACCGCCTCCACGAGCGGCTGCGCTACGAACGCCCCGACCGGCGGGGCCCCTGGGCGCGGTACCCGCTGTGGCCGTGACCGCCGGTCAGGGGGAGGCGGGCGCCTCGTCGTCCTCCTGGTAGGAGTGGCGCTGCTGCTTCCAGGGGTCGGCGAGATTGTGGTAGCCGCGCTCCTCCCAGAAGCCGCGCCGGTCGGCGGTCATGTACTCGATGCCGCGCAGCCACTTGGGGCCCTTGTAGCCGAACAGCTGGGGCACCACCAGCCGCAGCGGGAATCCGTGCTCGGCGGTGAGGGGCTCGCCGTTGTGGTGGGTCGCCATCAGGGTGTGCGGACTCGTGAAGTCGCGCAGCCGCAGGTTGGCGGAGTAGCCGTACTCGGCCCAGGCCATGACATGGGTGACCCCGGGCGCGGGCGGGACCAGTTCCAGGACGGTGGTGGCGGGGATGCCGTACCACTCGTGCCCGCTGGAGGTGGGTCCGCTCGCGCAGTGGTGGTCGGCGACGACGGTGGTGCGGGGGAGGGCGGACAGGTCGTCGAAGGTCCACTCCCGCACCGCGCCGGAGGCGGTGGCACCGAAGACCCGGAGGTTCCAGCGCTCGGGGCGGAAGCGGGGGACCGGGCCGTAGTGCGAGACGGGCCAGCCGTGGACATGGCGCTGGCCGGGCGGCATCCGCTCCGGCGCCCCGGTGAGCGGGTGCGGCTCGTCGGTCATCTGGGCACCGCCCTTTCCCTGTCCCCGCCCGTCCGTCCTCGGGGAAGCCTATGCGGGCGGGGTCGGTGCCATCGAAGGGGCACGACCGGCGCGGCCAGGGACGGGCGAAACGCCGGGCGCGCGAGCGTAGGGCGGCGGAGGCCCGCTCCGGACCCCGTACGCCTGATCCCGTACGCCCGACGCGTGGAGGCGACCGGCGGACGCGGGGCGGGCGTCAGTCGTGCAGGGCCTCGCCGCTGATGCGGTGGTCGGCGTGGCTGAGCGCCTCCACGACCAGGCGCCGCAGATGCCCGTCCCGGAGGCGGTAGTAGATGTGCCGGCCCTCGCGGCGGGTGTCGACCAGTCCGGCGAGCCGGAGCTTGCCGAGGTGCTGGCTGACGGCCGTACGGGAGGCGTCGGTGCGCTCGGTGAGGGTGCCGACGTCCGCCTCGCCCTGGGCGAGCAGCCAGAGCAGATGCAGCCGGGTCGGGTCGGCGAGCATCGCGAACACCCCCGTCGCCTCCGCGAGTCGGGCGCTGTCGGGCGTCAGCACATGCTCATGGATCGCAGCTGGGAGGGACTGGCTCTCGGACATACGGCAAGGGTAGAGCCCCGGGTGCCCGGAACGCGGCCGGGTGCGGGGTGCGGGGTGCGGGGTGCGGGTGTGCGGTGGATCACATTGGCCATCATGTGCGCAGCTGCGCACATGAGTGTTATATTTGCGCCAGCCGCCGGAACCACACCCCGGGAGCCGCCCGTATGTTCGCCATCCTCCGCAACCGCATCTACCGCAACCTCTTCGCCGCCCAGGTCATCGCCCTGATCGGCACCGGCCTGGCCACCGTCGCCCTCGGCCTGCTCGCCTACGACCTGGCCGGCGCCGACGCGGGCTCGGTCCTCGGCACCGCCCTCGCGATCAAGATGGTGGCCTATGTGACCATCGCCCCGGTGATCGGCGCCCTCGCCGACCGGCTGCCGCGCCGGACCCTGATGGTCACCGCCGACCTCACCCGGGCCGGGGTCGCGCTGTTCCTCCCCTTCGTGGACCAGGTGTGGCAGGTGTATCTGCTGGTCTTCCTGCTCCAGTCCGCCTCCGCCGCCTTCACCCCGACCTTCCAGGCCGTCATCCCCGATGTCCTGCCCGAGGAGCGCGAGTACACCCAGGCGCTCTCCATGTCCCGGCTCGCCTACGACCTGGAGAGCCTGTTCTCCCCGGCGCTCGCGGCGGCCCTGCTCTCGGTCATCACCTACAACTGGCTCTTCACCGGCACCATGGTCGGCTTCGTCGCCTCGGGCGTGCTGGTGCTGTCGGTGGTCCTGCCGAAGCGGACACCGGCACCGGCGGAGCGGTCCACGTCGTCCAAGACCGGTGGCGGTGCCTACGCCAAGGCGACGGCCGGCGCCCGCCTCTTCTTCACCGTCCCGCGCCTGCGCGCCCTGCTCGCCCTCAACCTGGCCGTCGCCGCCGCGAGCGCGATGGTCACCGTCAACTCGGTCATCTACGTACGGGACTTCCTGGACCTGTCGTCCGGCGCGGTACCGCTCGCGCTCGGCGCGTACGGGGCGGGCTCCATGATCGTGGCGCTCATCCTCCCCCGGGTCCTGGACCGGGTGCCGGACCGTACGGTGATGCTGCGCGGGGCCCTGCTCCTCGGGCTGGTCTTCGCGGCGCTCACGGTCGTCACCTCCGCGACCAGCGGCGGCTGGCGCTGGCCCGCCCTGCTGGCGGTCTGGGCCGCGTTCGGCGCCGCCAACTCGATGGTCCTGACCCCGGCCGGACGCCTGATCCGCCGCTCGGCACCGGCCGACCAGCGCGCGTCGGTCTTCGCCGCCCAGTTCTCCCTCTCCCACGTCGCCTGGCTGGTCACCTACCCGCTGGCGGGCTGGCTGGGAGCGGAGGCGGGGCTCCGGACGGCCGCGATCACCCTGGGCGCGATCGCCCTCGTGGCATCGCTGGGCGCGGTACGGCTGTGGCGGACGGACGAGGGGGCGGAACGGGCCGGTTCGACGCCGGTCACGGCGAACGGGCCGGTACGGGCCACGCTCACGCGGGCCGCTACGACGCGGGTCGCCGCGACCCGGACGGCCTCGATCCGGACCACCCCGACCCGGACGGTCTCGGCGCGGACCGCGCGGACCGCGCGGGGCAGCGGAGAGGGGGCTCTCGGGGACGCCACCCCGGGTGTCGGCGGCCCCCGCCCCACCGCCACCGGGGTGACGGCTGAGGGCACGCAGCACAGCCACCCGCATACAGCCAGTGGGCTGCGCCCGGCCCATTGCTGAGAGCCGGCGCCAAGGGCTGGCGCCGAGAGGCGCGCGGGGAACCGCGTCCCACAGCGGGGAGACGACCGGAGAGGCCGTCTCCCCGCAGCCCTGCCATGATCGGCAGCCGTTCCCGGACCCGACCCGTTCCCGGACCCGACCCGGACCCATCCCGGTCTGACCCCGCCCCAGCACAGGACACACGGGCCGCGCAGGCCGCACAGACGCGCAGGGCGACGACACCCCCGAGTGACATGTCCCACCCACCCCCCGCCTTACCACCTCCCTAAGGGCTGCTTACACTGGAGGCAGCGAAGGGGAGTAGTCCCGCAATACCGCTGGTCGACATACTGGACGGCGTCCCACCAGGGCGTTTTCCCGGCCATCGGGCCCGGCGCGCAGCGCTGCGGCGGACGAGACCTTCGGTCTTGCATGACCCGTGTCCTCACACCTGTGGGGGCCCGATCCGTCGTGCCGGGCCGAATCGGTTCCCCGTCGCCCGCTCGGGTGTCGTACGAGCCCTTCGGCCCGGCCCCAGCAGAAAGCACCGGGATGACTCTCGACCCAGTGGCGATCGTCACCGCCTTCGGGCTGATCTTCCTCGCCGAACTCCCCGACAAGACGATGTTCGCGTCCCTGGCCATGGGCACGCGGATGCGTCCGTTGTATGTGTGGTTCGGGACGTCGACCGCCTTCATCGTGCATGTCGCCATCGCCGTGGGCGCCGGCAGCCTCCTCAGCATGCTGCCGAACATGGCGGTGAAGCTGGTCTCGGCGGCCCTGTTCGCCTTCGGCGCGTTCGTGCTGCTCAGGGGCGCGGGCGACGACGACGATGACGAGGCCGGAGCCAAGACGATCACCGGCTTCTGGCCCGTCTACACGACCGCGTTCATGGCCGTGTTCATCAGTGAGTGGGGTGACCTGACCCAGATCACCACCGCGAACCTGGCCGCGACCAATGGCTGGCTGCCGACGGCCATCGGATCCGCCGCCGCCCTGATGTCGGTCTCCGCCCTGGCACTGCTCGCGGGCCGCTTCATCGCCAAGCGGGTCCCGCTGCGCACGGTGCAGCGGATCGGCGCGCTGTGCATGGCCGGTCTCGCGATCTGGACCCTGATCGAAGCGTTCACCGGCTGAGTCCGGCCCCGCCTCCCACATCGGCCCCGACCCGGACGCCGACGTGGGAGGCGGCCGGGTCGGGGCACCGGGATCGACGAGTCGTCACCTCCCGCTCGCGCAAGGGCCGGAGTGAGGGTGACGCCAGCACCCACCACCCATTCGGACAAGGGCACCCATCGCCCGCCCAATTGTCCACTGGCAGCCCCCCAGTGATGGTGAGACCCTGGAAAGGGGAGTGTGCTGCCCGGCCGGGTTCCAAAGGGATTCCATTGATCTCAGGAGCTGGTGCCGATGTGCGCCGCGCCCTCAGGGACGCCCATGGACGGAACCACCGTCACCATCCTCCGTCGTGAGGACATGCTCGTCCTGGACTTCACCTTCTCCAACATCTCCCGGTCCGGTACGGCGGGTGCCGTGGTGCTCGGGCCCAGTACACCCGGTACCGCGGGGACGATCACCGCTCACTTCCCGCCGCAGTCCGCCCTGGAGGAGGCCACGCTCCTGGCGGCGGCCTCCACCGGCACCAAACGGGTGCGGTACTCCGGCGAGAGCACCGTCGCCCTGCGCGTACCGCCGGGCGCGTCCCTGCCGTTCACCGCGGACGGGCTGCTGTCCTGGGCCGCGCTTCAGGCCGTCCAGGCCGGTACCGTCCTCGAATGCGTCTGGGGCCTCTTCCTCGCGCCCGCCTCCGCCGACCTGGTGTGGCGGCATGTGACCGCCCCCGTCACCGGCAGCTCCGGTGCCACCGGCATCTGGCACACCCGGATCGCCCCGGCGTCCGCGCCCCTGTACGAGGGCGGCCCCGTGGGTCTGGTGGGGGTCGGGTCACCCCGGGCATCGCAGCCCTTCACCAGCTCGCTCTCCGCGCCCCACCGGCAGCAGATCCACAACGCCACCGGCACCCGGCCGGTGACCGCCAACGGGGTCGTGCTCTCCGCGCTCGGCGCCTCCACCGATCTCGCCGGGGACTGGAAGGACTGCCCCGCGCTCGGCATCACCGGCTACCGCCACCACTCGACGGGCGGCCGGGACATCGTCGTCCAGGTCGACGAACGCGGCTACCTGCTGCCCTTCGGATTCCCCGTCCAGGTCACCACCCGCACCGAGCGGCGGCTCGACCTCGGACTCGTCCAGGCCGTCCGGCTGATGGTGCTGAAGCCCGAGATCACCTACGACGGCGTCGCCACCCTCCCCGACGGCGGCCGGGCCTTTCCCTTCACCCGTGTCCGGGTCGACCAGCCGACCGACACGGACATCGCCGTCGGGACCTCACTGGAGCGGGTCGGCTACTGGGTGCACCGCGCCGACGCGCCCGCCACCCCCCTGCCCTTCTCGCTCAGCGCCGACGACCTGCTCGGCCACCGCGTCCACTTCACCGCGCCCCTCGTCTTCATCCGGGGCGACTTCGCCTACGGCGGCCTCAGCGGCCCCCTCACCAGCTACGAGAACATCACCCGGAACCTCCCGCTGCCCGCCACCGGCCGGCTCGCACTCGCCCCCGGCGGCACGGGCGACGAGAAGTCCACGCTCGACATCGCCCAGCTGTGGGTCGGAGCCCAGCCCTCGCAGGCCACCCCGGCCCAGCTCATGGCGGCCGGACGGCTGGCCGCGCACCCCCGGCTGCTCTCCGTCGGCGCCCGGATCCCGGCCCTGGACGCCCTCGCACCCCCGCCCACCGGCACCGGGGTCAGCGCCGCCGCGCCGCCCGCCGTCACCGGCACCGTCCACCAGCTCAAGCTGTACGACGCGTATGTGAGCGGCGGCCTCGCCGCGGCCGGTCAGGTCTACGCATGTCTGCCGCAGGCCGCCGACTTCGCGCCCCCGCCCGCCGCCTCGGGTGCCGTCGCCGCGCTCGCCCTGCCGGTGACCGGCCTCTCCACCACCACGGGCCTCGTCGGCGGGAAGCTGGACGCCTTCGCCGCCGGGCAGTTCACCCCCACCGCCTACTTCAAGCCGCCCGCCACCACCGGTGAGCTGCCCACCCGGCTGCTCGGGGTGATCGATCTGACGCAGCTCGTCGAGGGCGGGGCCGTCGGCGCGGGCGACGGCGACGGCGCCCCGAAGATCCTCACCACCGTCGAACACCCCCAGGGCAAGCCCCCGACCGCCGTCCGGACCGAGATGATGTGGCGCCCCAGGACCAAGGTCACCACCCTCGGCCCGCTCACCACCACCCGCCCCGACAGCCTCGACATCCGGTCCACCAGCCTGGTCCCCTTCGACGGTTCCCCGGCGACCGGCGAGGTCCATGGCGAACTGCGGGACTTCTCCCTCAGCTTCGCGAAGATCCTCCGTATCGAGTTCCGGCGGCTGGCGTTCACCAGCAGACCGGGCAGCAGCCCCGACCTCGATGTCACGATCGGTGACGTCGGCTTCGACGGCGACCTCCGCTTCCTCGACAAGCTCCGCGACTATCTGCCGTCCCCCGCAGGCGGCCCCCGTATCGACGTGGACCCCGAGGGAGTCGAAGTCGGCTACGGACTCGCCGTACCGACCGTCGGCGCCGGAGTGTTCCTGCTGCAGAACCTGGCCCTGTCCATCACCGTACGGCTCCCGTTCGACGGTTCGCCCGTCCGCGCCACCTTCCAGGTCTCCGCCCGCGACCACCCCTTCCTCGTGACCGTCTCCCTTCTCGGCGGTGGCGGATTCCTCTCCCTCACCGTGGAATCCGGCGAGGTCACCGTGTTGGAGGCCCAACTGGAGTTCGGTGCCGCCGCGGCCCTCGACCTGGGTGTGGCCAGCGGCTCGGTCTCCATCACCGCCGGTGTCTACATCCGGCTGGACCATGGCGCGAGCCTGCTGGAGGGCTTTCTGCGGGCCGTCGGCGCCCTGGACGTCCTCGGCATCATCAGCGTCTCCGTCGAGTTCTACCTCTCCCTGCGGACGACCGAGGTCCCCAAGGACCCCGCGCACCCGAGCGGCCCCCGGCGCACGGAGATCATCGGCTCCGCGCAGGTGACCGTCCGCGTCCGTGTCGCCTTCTTCTCCCAGTCCGTCAGCATGTCGATGGAGCGCCGGTTCGGCGGCGGGGGCGACCCCTCGTACGGCGACGCCTTCCCCACCCAGAACGCGTGGAGCAAGAGGTGCGCCGCCTTCGCAGCTCTGGAGGACGCGCCGTGATCAAGCAGACCCTCGTCTGGACCCTGCTGCCCGATCCGGCGGCGCCCCCGACCAGCGCCGGGACGACCCAGCTCTCCCTCGTCCTCAGCATCCGGCTCTCGAACGACGAGGGCAGCCCACCCGGCACCGCCGTCCTCCCCCTCTCCCGCTACCCCCAGATCGCCGCCTTCCCCACCCTCGGCTTCCAGCCGCTGACCGTGATCGTCAAGAAGGCCGACAACACCTCCATCACCCCCGTCGCCACCCTCGTCGACCAACCCCCCGACACCGCGCTCTGGCAGGCGCTCTTCCCCGGATCGCTGCTGGTCGAACCCTTCGTCTTCGCCCAGCACACGGCGCGGGAACCCCTCGGCTCCTATCCCGCCGCGAAGGTCGGCGCCGCCCTGTCCGACCTCTACACCCGCTTCCTCGCCGCTGCCGTCGACACCGCCGTCCAGGGGCCCTACGACTCCTCCGCCGACCGCCCCCGGGACGACGGCCCGGACTGGGAGACCGTGGAACGGTTCGTCCGGCGCGTCGGCGCCCCCGACCGCTCGGACCCCGGCATCACAGCCCTCCGCCGGGAACTGCTGCGCACCGGAGCCGTCGAGGACGACGACGCACGCGACCCCGAGGGCTGGGCCCGGCTCGCGGAGTTCCACCGCCCCCTGGCGCCCACGACCCGCGCCCTCACCCGCATGGGCCCCGGCACACCGAGCCCGTACGAGTTCCACGCCCTGCTGGCCGCGCTCGCCGACCATCCGGCGCTGATGGTGCCCCTCGGTCTGGTCCGCCGTCTCACCGTCACCCTCCCCACGGACCTCGACGAACCCGTCACCCTCCAGGCCGTCCCGCACCAGCTCCAGTTCATCCAGAACTACCGGCCCCGGACCCGGTGCTTCGCCCGGAACGGGAAACTCACCCTCGCCCGCCCCGACGGCACCCCGGGCTCCCCCTGTCTGCCGCTCGACGACAGCGGCGTCTACCTCCCGATCGACGTCGATCTCGACGCCGGCGGACTCGCCCTCCAGAACTACGCCCAGGCCCTGACATCCCTGCCCCGCGACGAGGCCCCACCCGGGATCGAGCCACCCGCGCTGCGCTCCGCGGGCATCTTCGTCGCCGAGACGAACCGCCAGATCGCCTTCCAGAACATCCTCGATGTGATCGCCTCCATCGACGACGACCTCAAGAACGGCGGCGAGGGCGACGCGAAGACCCTGGACGCCTCCACCCTCCAGCAGGGCATCCGGGTGGACGTCCACGACGCGGGCTCCGACCGCTGGTACCCCCTCTGCCGACGCCAGGGGGCGTACACCGTCGACCACTACGGCACCCTGCCCGTGGACGACGAGGGCTGTGTCGCCGACGCCCTCACCCATGGCACCGACGAGAGCGGCGACGCCACCGGGCGCCTCACCCAGGCCGTCTTCCGCTGGAACAACTGGAGCCTGGTCACCGAACCCCACGGCAGGACCCTCGGCGTCGACAGCGAGGTCACCGACCCCGGCCCCGAGACGGACCCCGCCCTGCCCTTCACCGCCGCCGTCGACTGCCCCGACAACACCCTCCCGGGCCTCCGCTTCGGCCGCACCTACCGCTTCCGCGCCCGCCTGGTCGACCTCGCGGGCCGCAGCACCCCCTTCACCTCCACCCCCGCCCCGGACGAGCCGACCACCGTCCCCCTGCCCTTCTCCCGCTACGACCCGGTGCCCGCTCCCGTCCTGGAGCTGCGCCGCCCCGTCGCCGCCGGCGAGTCCCCGGCCGACCTCGTCGTCCGCACCGACAACGCCGACCCCGCCGCCCCCGTCACCGGCCCCGCCTGCGAACGGCATCTGCTCCCGCCGAAAGCCTCCGTGGAACTCGCGGAACGCCACGGGATGCTGGACCTCCCGGCCGGACACCGCCCCGACCCCGCCGTCCACGCCCTGCTCACCCGGTACGACGGCGGGGAGATCACCGGCACCCCGGACCCGGGCGCGGGCGGCAGCCCGTACCGGGACACCGACACCGTCGAACTGCCCTGGCTGCCCGACCCGCTGTGCCGGGGCGTGGCCCTGCACGGCGTCCCGGGCACCCCCGAACTGCTCACCGCCTGGCCCGCCGGGGGCGCCGGCTGGTACCAGCGGCTGCCGATGCGGCTGGTCGTCGGGGCCGGACCGACCGGGAGCACCCGGTCCACGGCCGTCGCCGACCCGGCCACCCGGACGATCCGCGTGACCCTGCATCCGGCCGCCTCCTTCCCCGCCGCCCTCAGCTCGATGCTGACCCCGGGCGACCAGGACCTACTGGGCCAGTGGCGCTGGTACGCCGACCGGGTACGAGCGGCCCAGGTACCGGACGAAGCCCCGGACACCGCTACCGGCCCCGCCATCGCCACCAGCACCGAAGGCGCCGCGTCCGAGGTCCACGACCTGCTCGCGGACGCGACGACCACCGCACCCGAGCGGTTCGGGCCCACCGGGAGCAGCGAGCGCGACGACGAGATCCCCGCCCTGTCCGCCGCCGACTACGAAGCCGCCCTCCAGGCCCTTCTCGCGGGCCGCATCGGACAGCTCACCCCGCCGACCGGCCTCACCCTGGTCCACGCCGTCCGCTGCCCCGTCACCCCGCCCGCCTTCACCGGCCCGCGCATCCTGCGGGAGCCCGAGCAGACCGTGTACGCCCTCGACGAGGCGGCGATGGCCGTCCACGGCGCCTCCACCCTCACCGTGCACACCCGGGCGTCCTGGACGGAGTACTCCGACCTGACCGGTGACGGCCTGGCGACCTCCCCGGCCTGCGCCGTGCTCCGCCCGGAGACCGACTCCCTCGGCACCCCCGGCGGCCCGGCCCTGACCCAGATCCCGTTCCGGACCCGCCACGACCCCGGCGACACCCGCCACCGGCTCATCACCTTCACACCCGTCGGCGCGTCCCGTTTCGTGCCGTACTTCACCCAGCGCCGCACGGTCGTCCTCACCGGCAGCCTGCCCGCCCAGGTCGCCCCCGCCTTCGTCCCGGGCACGGCCGTCGTACGGGCCGCCGCCCCGCAGCTCACGGCCGACGGCACCCCGGCCGCGCCCGGCCCGACCTACCACGTGGGTACCGACGTGACCGTGAACGACGACAAGGGCGAGGTCACCCGGGTCGCCGGCGGGGCGGTCCCGGACGGCGCGCAGGTGGAGGTCTCGTACGTCGTGCCGCCCGTCATCCGCGACGGGCCGCCCGTCACCCTCCATGTGCCCTCGACCGTGCGGCCTCCCGCGCCCGTGGTGCACTCGGTGGTGCCCGCCTTCGCCTGGCAGCGGACCACCACGGGCAACGCCACCACCAGCATCCGCACCGAGGGCACGGTCCGGGTCCATCTCAAGCGGCCCTGGTATCTCACCGGGGAGGGCGAACTCCTCGGCGTCCGGGTCGTCGACGCCGCGACCTCCCCCGACCCCTCGGCGCAGAGCTGGGCCACCACCTGGGGCCGCGACCCGGTCCGGGGCGCGGGGGACGCGCCCGTCATGGCCTACCCCACCCCCGCACACCTGGACGAACGGGCCGTCGACGTACCTCTCGACCAGGGCCACGCGCTGGGCTTCCCCGTCGACTACGACCAGCAGCGCCATCTCTGGTACGCGGACGTGCGGTTCAAGGGGGACACCCTCTACCAGCCCTTCGTCCATCTGATGGTGGTCCGGCTCCAGCCCGACTCGCTCACGGCCCCCGACGACCTGCGGGCCTCCCCGGTGGTCGACGCCGGCTGGGTCCAGCTCCCCGCCTACCGGCGCACGAAGGTCGTCGTCGGGGGGACGGCGGCGGGCTCGCCGGTGAAGGTGTCGGTGGTGGCACCGGAGCCACCGCCCGGACCGGACGGACTGACATCCGAGTTCACCGTCAGCGTGCAGTTCCGCACCCCGCTGCTGCCCGACGACGCCGGCTGGCTGGAGGTCGACAATGTGTCCCCCGCCCTGATGGACCGCCAGTCGGGCACCGGCCCGGTCGGCGTATGGACCCAGCAGGTCGCGCTCCCGGCCGCCATGGGATCCCGCCCGATGCGCGTGGTGGTACGCGAGTACGACGTCCTCCCCGACAGCCCCGAACCGGGCCGGACCACCCGCCGGATCTCCTACCTCGACACGATCCCCCTGTGACCCCGGCTACACCGATGCGGTGCGCAGCACCTCATAGGCGTGGGCCGCGTCGAGGTGCGGGGGGACCACGGAGGGGCGGCGGGCCGGGGGCCGGGGCGTGGTGACGGCGTCGCGTACCGCCGGCGCGCAGGCGTGCGGGAAGAGGGACCACAGCAGCGCCACCGCCCCGGTGACGACGGGCGCGGCGGCGCTGGTGCCGGAGAGCCCGCGGGGGAGCGCCGGTGCCGTCAGACCGTGGCGGCCGATCGCCCGGCCCAGCGTCGATGTGGGCAGGGGCGAGCCGTCCGGGTCGCAGGCCACCACCGGGATCACCCAGGGGTGGCGGACCAGCGCAGGCCCGCCGAGGTCGCCGTCGTTGCCGGCCGCGGCGACCACGAGGACCCCGTGACGGCGGGCGAGTTCGACGGCGTCGAGCAGTGCGGTGACACCGGGGTCGTGGGTGGGTGCCGTCTCCGGGAGGCGTTCGAGTGTCAGGCTCAGGTTGATGACGCGGGCACCGGCGCCGATGACATCCGTCAGCGCGTCGGCCAGGACGGCGGGTGCGGCGGGCGGGATGTCGACCCCGGGGACGGGGCGGACGACGAAGGAGCAGCCCGGACAGAGACCGGGCGCCGGTGCGCCGGGCCGGGCGGCCAGCGCCGCGAGCACCCGCGTCCCGTGCCCCGGGGCGGTGCCCGCGTCCCGCGCCGGGAGCGGGGGACCGGCGAACCGTACGGACTGGAGCGGCGCCAGGGCCGGATCGCCGGGGTCGGCGGCTCCGTCCACCACAGCGACGACGACCTCGGGGCGGCCGGTCGTGCGGGCCGTGAGGGCGGACAGCGGGCCCGGCTCGGGGGAGCCGGTCAGTCGCATGTGGGTTTGATCCGCACGGGTATCGATGAGGTCTCGTTCCCGTCGCAGTCCACGCAGGTCTCGACCGACATGGTGGTCCCGTAGTCGTCGCAGTAGGTCGTCGTGGAGCACAGCGGCGTGCAGAGGCAGGTGGTCATACAGCGGTCCCGGCACTTCTGCCGGCACTGTGCCGGGTTCCAGGAGTTCTTGCAGGTCTGGGTGCACTCGTGGCCGCACTCGTCCGAGCAGGTGCCGTAGGAGACCTGGGCCGGGAAGACACCGTAGGCGCCGCGCACACTCGATTCGGCGGTGAATCCGGGCAGGGTCACCGCGATCACCTCACTTCACAGGCTCGGCCCGAGACGGGTCAGCAGATAGGGGTTCAGATAGCGGGTGGAGACCAGTACGGAGTAGTTCTCCGTGAGGTCGGTGGTGCGGCTGGTGTAGGAGACGGTGAAGCTCATGACGCCCTGGTCGGCGCCGACCGTCGCCGGGCGGACCTCGATCGAGGTCAGCGCGTAGTCGTCGGTGAACGCCTCGAAGGTCTTGAGATACACGGCCGCGTACCGGCAGGCCACGAAGTTCGCGGCACGGTCCTCGGGCGTGGCGCCCGCGTTCTCCGTGATCTGGAGGATCTTCGTCAGCACTTCGTCGGCGGTCGACCGGAATCGCTTGGCCGACATGCCGTCCGGCTTCTCGATCGCCGTGAAGAGCGAGGGGCGGTCGAAGGAGTACAGCTGCTGGAACTCCAGGACCGGAAGGGCGAGTCCGGAGCAGGAGTCGGCCGCCGGGTGGGGGTCGCGGAGCCCTACGACGACATCGAGATCGAGGGAGGTGGGCGCGGGACGCACGGCCGCGATCAGCTTGTCGAAGTCCTCGGGGTAGCGCGGTACGACGTCATAGGTCTCCACGCCCTGGATCGTGAGGACGTACTGCATCTGCCGGGCGAGATAGCGGTTCTCGGGGCGGGCGAGCACCTCCCGCAGCACCTCGTCCGTGGTGAGTCCCTTGGTGTCGGCCGCCCCCACCGCCTGGGTGAACTCCTTCTCGACCCCGGGGTCGCGGGACCGGGCGCGGATCTGCCCGATGGCGAAGACATAGGGGTGGTGGTGCTCATGGTGGGCATGGGGTGTGTGGTGCTCGTGCGGCTCTGCGGCGGCCGGTGACGGAGCCGCCGCCTCCGGAGTGAGGGCGTCGTCGCTCATGAGTGGCTCCCGGTGTCCCATCGGCCGGCCGCGGGTGTCAGCGGCGTCGTGTGGAGAAGGTGACCCATGCGTTCATCCGCCGGGCCCGGCGCCCGCAGCCGCCGCACGGGTGGACGCCCATGGCGGTCGTCGCCCGGCCCACCAGGTCGCCGAGACCGATCTCGTCCTCGCGGACGAACCCCGGCAGACGGAGGTCGTGACGCGCCTGCCGGTCGCGTCCGCGGTGTTCGTCGTGCTCTCGGGTCATAGGGGTTGCTCCTGATGCGGGCCTGCCCGGTGCGGCCGGGTCAGATCACGGTGATGTCCAGATAGTCGAGGATCCACAGGAGGTGAGAAGCGACCGTGATGCCGGTGCCGGGGGCTCCGCCGATGACCAGGCCGACGGGATTGACATTCGCGTCGGACGCCCAGACCACCGCGCCCGAGTCACCTCCGGTGGAAAAGGCGTAGCCGGGATTCTGGATGAGGATCTGCCCGTCGAACGGGAGGGTGGTGAGGGTGTACGGGTCGCTGACCAGACCGCCCCAATTGGTCTCCAGGACGCGTCCGAACGTGGTCTGCGTGAAGCAACCCGTCTTGCCCACCCACATATTGGGCGTCGCCCATTGGCCCACATGCCCGATGCCGTAGTACTGGGGGCCGACCCCCGGTACCTGATGGACCTGGAGTTGCTCCTGGACCACTTCATCGGGGTAGCACCACGCCCTCGCGCAATCGGCGTAGTTGTTGCTCGAGAACGTGAGATCCAGGGGCAGGATCTTGTCGAGCAGGGCGATTCTGTCGGCGGGGCAGCGGCCCCCGTCCGCCGGAGCGGGCTGCACGATGCAGGAACCGTAGGCCGCGGCGTTCTTCTTCGCGATGACATGGTTGGCGCTGACCAGATAGAGGTTCTGCGTCTCGGACCCGCTGCGGCCCCGGGCGAGGAAGCCCAGGGTGCCCTGGGGTCCGGTCTCGTGCCCGATGGAGACACCGCCCGCCGCCTTGCGCTGCCGGTGCGTGAGGTTCTGGAGTCTGATCACACCGGAGTGGACGACCTGGAGGGGAAGGTCTCCGGCCGCGCGGACGCCGAGGGCGTCGACCACGATCTCCCGTACGGGCTCCGCCCCTTGAGGCTCCGCCACATAGACCCGCAGCACCTCGGTCCCGGGGACCGTATCGGGGCCGTCGCCCGGCCCCCAGCCGACCCCCTGGATGTTCCCCGGCCCCACGAATGCGTCGGCGTCGCGTGGCCGGTCCCCGTGATGTCTGCGTGCCGCGTCGGTGATCAGGGCGGCCAGGACGTCGTCCCTCGTGCTGCGGATGCGGTGATCGGTCAGGCCGGAGGCCCGCTCCAGTTCCGCGCGGCTCTCCGCCGACGGTTCACGCGCAGGGACCCGGAAGCCGTCCGGTTCGTCGCCCGGGGTGCCTTCGGGGGGCAGGTCGGGCGGTACGGCGATGTCGCGTTCGCCTCGGTCTCGCTCACTCATGGTGACGGTTCCTCACCGGAGCATCACTCGGGGAGCCGCTCCTCGGGGTTGGCGTGGTGCTTGGCCGCCCTCGCGAGCAACTCCGTCGCCGGGGCGGCCTGGTTGTAGCCGACCGGCTGGAGCGCGAAGTAGAAATAGAAGGCTTCCGGGTTCACCTGGTCGGTGTTGTAGACAAGACCAGGGTGATAACCGGACGCTTCGGCGTGGAAGTTCTGATTCTCCCCCACGCCCACCAGGTACCACCCCGGATATCCCTGCTGCAGTTGAGATGCGTAGTTGGGAAAGGTGGCATTGTTGAGGGGGATGTTGGCGCCGCCCACGGCGTTGTAGACATAGACCAGGTACGTCATTTTCTCGGTCTCCCTGCGTTGCTGCTTTCTCTGCCTGTTCCGGTCGCCGAATGCGGATTCCGGTCGTCGATATCTCCCGACGGCGACAGAGGGTGCCGTCGGGGAACGAAACAGTGCGGGTGAGATGGGGAGATGGCTCACTGCCGGGGATTCATACTCAATTCCACGGTAAACCCCCGCTTCAGGCGCCGCAATCGCACCGCTCACCGCCGCTGGACCGGTGCGCACCGGTGGATGGGCGGACGGCAGAGGCGGGCCCTGTCACCCGCTGCGCCAGGATCCTCAACGCGTCCGCCGACGACGGGTCGTTGGGGGTGTAGATCTCCAGGCGGTGATCGGGGCTGTCCGGCTGGAGCCAGACCTGGTAGGCGATGTCCAGCGCTCCGATGGTGGGGTGGCGCAGCCGCATGTCGCCGGTGGTGCAGTCGGCGACCTCGCCGCTGGCCCACATCGAGGCGAACCGGTCGCTGCCCATGCTGAGTTCGCCGATGAGGTTGGCCAGTCGGGCGTCCGTCGGGAAGCGGCCGGCGGTGAGGCGGAGGTAGGCGACATGGATGCGGGCCAGGTCCTCCCAGTTGCTGTGCAGATGCTGGGTCAGGGGGTCGAGGAAGAACATCCTCGGGATCGAGGGGCGGGTGTCCGGGTCGTGGGGTGCCGTGAAGTCGAGGTGCTCGGCGAGCAGTGCGTGACCGGCGCGGTTCCAGGCGAGGACATCTCCGCGCCTGCCCAGCAGGATCGCCGGGGTCGTCTCGGCCAGTGAGGCGAGCAGGGCGAGGACACGGGGGTGGGGTTCCTCGCGGGGCGGTTCGGTCAGACCGGGGCGGGCCGGCTGGCGGGCCAGATTGTGCAGGTGGGCGGTCTCCACCTCGTCCAGCTCCAGTACCCGCGCCAGTGCGCCGAGGACCTGGTCCGACGCGCTCTCGGCGATGCCCTGTTCGAGCCGGGTGTAGTAACCGGCGCTGACTCCCGCGAGATGGGCGAGTTCCTCACGGCGCAGCCCCGGAACGCGGCGGACCGTGCCATAGGTGCGGAGCCCGATCCGGTCGGGGGTGATCCGGTCGCGGCGGCTCTTCAGGAACGCTCCGAGGTTCTCCATGAGGGCGAGCCTAGACAAGCACCGGCCCATGCCGGGTGTACCCACGAGGTGTACCCATGGCAGGTGGCTGGCTGCGCGGTGCCGCGAGCCGGAGGGTGGGCGGCATGACGTACCCCACCACCACCTCACGCACCACCGATGTCCGGGCCTGGCTCGGGCTGGTGGTCGTCCTCGGGCCCGTGCTGCTGGTCGCGATGGACGGCTCGATCCTGTTTCTCGCCATGCCCCGGGTCAGTCAGGCACTGGCCCCCAGCGCCGATCAGGCGCTCTGGGTGCTGGACATCTACGGCTTCGCCGTCGGCTCCCTGCTCATCGCGTTCGGCAACCTCGGCGACCGGTACGGCCGCCTCCGGCTCCTCATGACCGGCGCGGTCTTCTTCGGCCTCGGCTCGGTGGGCGCCGCGTTCGCCCCGACACCGGAGCTGCTGATCGCGGCCCGTGCCGTGATGGGCGTCGCGGGAGCCACCCTGCTGCCGTCCGCCCTGGCGGTGCTGAGCGAACTGTTCACCGACCCGAGGCGGCGGGCCCGAGCCATCGGAGTCTTCGCCGCCGCCTTCGCGGCCGGGTTCGCGATCGGGCCGGTCATCGGCGGGGTCCTGCTGGAGCGCTTCTGGTGGGGATCGGTGTTCCTGGTCAACCTCCCCGTCATCGCCCTGTTCCTGTGCTTGGCGCCCGTGCTGCTCGGCGAGGTGCGGGCGGCCGACCGCCCCGGCCGGATCGACCTGCCCAGTGTGATCACCTCGGCGGTCGGCCTGCTGCTCACCATCTACGGACTCAAGCACACGGCGACCGAGGGCGTGACGGCGGCGGCGCTCGCCACCGGGCTCGCGGGAATCGCCGTACTGGGCTGGTTCGGCGCCCGGCAGCGGCGGCTGGAGCATCCGCTGATCGACTTCTCCCTCTTCCGCGACCGCGTCTTCACGGTCGCCGTGATCACCGGGCTGCTGCCGCTCGCCGCCTGGTCGGCCACCGCCTATCTGGCCGGCATCTACCTCCAGTCCGTGCACGACATCCCGGTCCTGCGGGCCGCCGCGCTGGCCCTGCCGGGAGCCGTCGTCCTCACCGTGACCTGCATCGTGACACCGGCGCTGGTCGAACGCGTCGGCAAGCGGGCCGCCCTGCTCGGCTGCCACTTCTCCATCGCCGCCGGGATGCTGCTGCTCCTGCCCGCCGCTGTCACCGGCGGGATCGGCTGGTACCTCGCCTCCACGGCCGTCGCGGGTCTCGGGTACGGCATCTCGTTCGCCGTCGTCGCCGACACCGCCGTGGCGGCGGTCCCGCCGGAGCGGGCGGGTTCGGCGGGCGCTCTCGCCGAGACCAGCAACGAGATCGGCAACGCGCTCGGCATCGCCCTGCTCGGCTCGCTCGCCGCGCTGCTGTTCCGGCTCCAGGGCCCCGACCTCGCCCCCACCCTGGACGAGACACTCCACCTCCCCGGTCTGGCCGAGCGGGCGGCCGACGAGGCCAAGTCGGCGTTCGTCACCGGGATGCGGGTGGCCGCGGGGACGGCCGGGCTGCTCCATCTGATCCTGGGCCTGGTCGCGCTGCGGGTCCTGCCACGCGCCGGACGCTGACGGACCGCTCGCCGCGCCGTCTCAGGCGCGGCGGGACCGCCACAGCCAGACCGCCGTGCCGATGATCAGGGCGAGGCTTCCCAGGTTGCCCAGCAGGGCCTGGATCTCTGTGGCGGCATGGCCCGAGATCAGGTTCCCGGTGACGATGACGGTGGTCGGCACGACGAAGGTGAGCAGGACGCCCGTGGTCTTCTGGACGGCCGTCCAGTGCACCGAGGTGCAGAGCAGCACCGCACCGGTGATCCGGAACAGCACACCGAACACCGGGCCGGGGTCGAACGCCGCCTCCGGGCCCATGGAGAAGAGCATCGTGAAGGGCAGCGAGAGCGTGAGCATCAGGAGCGGCACCAGGGGGTGCACCTTGCCGCGCCGGACGGGTGCGCTCCCCGGGGCGCCCGCGGCCCCGTTCCCCGCCTCGGTCAGCGCGGTCGCCGCGATCGTACGGGGGTCGCCCAGCTCCGCGAGTATCGCGCCGACGGTGGTGCCGGGGCGTTCGGCGGCGGTCACCTCGATGTGTTCGGCGAGATCGGCGAGGAGTTCCTGCCGACGGTCGGCGGGCAGCGCGGTGGCCTCGCGCTCGACGGCGGCGAGGTAGTCACGGACGGGATCGGCAGCGGTCTTCATTCGGGGTCTCCGGTGGAGGTGTGCGGGTCGGTCAGAAAGGCGTCGACGGTGTCGCGGAAGCCGGGCCAGACGCGGGTGAACTCATCCAGCGCGGCCCGGCCGCTGTCGGTGAGCGCGTAGTAGCGACGGGGTGGTCCGGAGGCGGACTCCTGCCAGGTGGTGGTGACCAGGTCGTCGCGGCGGAGCCGGGAGAGCAGCGGATAGACCGTGCCCTGGCTGGTGGCCAGGGCGCCGGAGTCCTCCAGCGCGTGCAGCAGCTCCACGCCGTAGCGAGGGCGGTCCCGCATCAGGGCGAGTACGCAGTACTCCAGGACCCCCTTGCGCAGCTGGGCGGCAGCCCGAGCCTGCTTGGTCGAATCACCTGGTTCCATGCGATGCAAGATACCTGGTCGGGCAAGTGGGTCGGGAAGGGGGGTGCGTGCCAGCCGCCCGGAGAGGCCGTACGCGCACCGCTACGCCTGCTGATGGTCCGGGCCGGGTGAGGGTCTGCCGGTCACCGCTGCCCGGCACGGAAGCTGCCCGGGGTCCGGCCGGTCGCGCGGGTGAAGAACTTGCTGAAGTTGGTGGGTTCGCTGAAGCCGAGGCGGTGGCTGATGGCGGCCACCGGGAGATCGGTGTGGGCCAGCAGGCGCTTGGCCTCCAGGGTGACGCGGGCGTCGATCAGCTGCTTGGCGGTGTGGCCGGTGGCCCGGCGGCAGGCGCGGTTGAGGGTCTTGAGCGAGTAACCCAGACGCGCGGCGTGGTCGTGGGCCTGGCGCAGTGTGCCGAAGGAGCGTTCCAGTTCGTGCTGGAAGAGGCGGTACGGCTCCGCCGCGGAGCGGGGCCGGGCGCTGTCGTCCGGGGCCGGGAGCCGGGCGATGCGGAGCAGGACCCCGGCGAGGAGCTGGCGCAGGAGTTCCCTGGTGAGGTCGTCCGGGTCCTGGTCCTGGTACCGGAGGTCGGCGTACTCGGCGGCCAGATCGGCCAGGGCGTGGCGGAAGCGGCCGTGGTCGTCCGGCCCGAGCTGCCAGGAGGCCGGGCCGAAAGGATCGTCGGTGACCTGGGCGGTCGCCGGGAGCCGAGGTGGGAAATCCGGGGTGAACAGCACGATCGTGGCATCCAGGTCGGCCGGGTCGCCGTCCGGCGTCATGGGCAGGCGCTGCACCTGCCCAGGGCGGATGTGCAGCAGCGTGCCCGGTCGGCAGGGGCGGTCGACGAAGTCGACGGTGCCGACGCCCTCACCCGCGTGAACCAGCGTGAGGTGATGGAAGTCCAGCCGGTGCCCCCGCCGGAACTCCCCGCCCGACAGGCGCTGCCGCAGGTCGGCGAAGGTGAGCACCTCCAGCCCCAGGCCCGGCCGGGTCGGATTGCGGTAGCCGCGCTTGATCAACGGAGGCTGTCCCATTTCGACCATAAGCATGCCTGACCCTACCGTGCGCCCGGAGGCCCGCGCGACGAGAGTGGACCGCGGCCGGTGAGCAAGGTGTCACCGGGAATGCGCAGACAGGAGCAGTGCGATGGGCAGCAGGGAAATCGTCGTCAAGGCGGCCGGGGAGCTTTTCGGGGACAAGGACCCGGGCGCGGTGGATCGCTGGGTGGCCGCTGACTACCGTCAGCACAGCAGCCTGGCGGCGGACGGTCCGGAGGCGCTGCGGGGGCTGGTGGCGGGTCTGCCGGAGGGCTTCCGTTACGAGGGTGCCCGGGTGATCGCCGATGGTGATCTGGTGGCGCTGCACGGGACGTATCACGGGTTCGGGCCGCAGCCCCTGGTGGCCTTCGATCTGTTCCGCGTCGATGTGGACGGCAAGCTGGCGGAGCACTGGGACGCGCTGACCCCGGTCGTGACCTACACGGCCTCCGGCCGCTCGCAGACCGACGGTCCGGCCACCCCCGGCGACCTGGACCGGACCGAGTCCAACCGGGCACTGGTGACGGAGTTCGCGGAGCAGGTCCTCAAGGGTGCCGACTACTCGGTGCTGACCCGGTACATCTCCACCGAGACCTACCACCAGCACAACCCGGAGGCCGCCGACGGGCTGGCCGGTTTCGGGGCCGCCGCCGCGCAGTGGGCCGAGCAGGGCAAGAGCCTGGTCTACAAGACCATTCACCGGGTGGTCGCCGAGGGTGACTTCGTCCTGGTGCAGTCCGAGGGTGAGTTCGGGGTGGCGGTCGCCTACTGGGACCTGTTCCGGGTCGCCGACGGCAAGATCGTCGAGCACTGGGACATCATCGTCCCGGTTCCGGAGGAACTGCCGCACTCCAACGGGCTGTTCTGAGCGGGCGGGTCAAGCCGACCGGCCCTGTGCGGGCGGCTCAGTGGGAGTGGGGCGTCGCGCAGGTCATGGGCTGGCTGACCTGCGCGACGGCATGCGCTACTTGCCGCGCGTGATCCGGGCGGTGAGCAGGTTGGGGTCTTCGTTGGTGAAGTAGGCCGCGCTGGCGACGAAGGTCCTGGTGCCGCGGACGGCGAGCGAGGTGGGGTTCTGGAGCCCGTCGGCGCCGGTCAGCACCACCCGGTGACTGCCGTCGGACCGGACGAGCGCTACCTCGTTGTCCACGTTGATCGCGGCCAGCAGGGTGTTTCCGGAGCCGGTGAAGGCGATGTCGTCGATGTTGACCAGACCGGTGGCCCGGACCCCGACGCGCCCGGCGGTGCCCTGAGGGGTGACCGGGATGCGCAGCACGGTGCCCTGGTCGAGGTTGGACACCCAGACCGCGCCGTTGTGCACCTTGATCCCGTTGGCTCCCAGGAAGCCCCTCGCCTCCAGCTCGGGGGCCGTGGCCCAGCGGGTGGGGGTGCCTCCGCCGACGGGGATCCGCCAGACCGTGCCCAGGACCGAGTCGGTGGCGTACAACTGGCGCTGCCGCTGGTCCAGGGCCAGGCCGTTGGGCAGGCCGTCGGCGGGCAGCGCGGCGATCCGCTCCGGTGCCCCGCCCGGCCGCAGCCGCCACAGCCCGGTCAGGTCGCTGGTGCCGGTGGCGTAGAGGAAGTACAGGGTCCCGTCGTGGGTGCGGACGATGCCGCCGAGGAAGGGCGAGGCCAGCACGGGGGTGCTCGCATCGGCCGGCGGGGCCGGCAGGGTGGCCAGGACATCGACCTCTCCGGCGCGGTCGATCCGGGCGATCTGGCGGCTGAAGGCGAAGGTGACCACCGCGCTGCCGTCGGGTTCCAGGGTGATGTTCTCGGGACGCTGCCCGTCCGCCATGTTCAGATGCGCCACGACCCGGACGTGGGATATCGGGGCCTCGGCGGCGTTCGCGGGGCCCGAGAGCGCGGTGACCAGCGCCACCGTGACGGCTGTGGCGAGCAGTCCGGTTCGCCTGGGCGGAGAGATGAGTGACATATGTGTTGCCTATCTGTGCGTGGTCGTCAGGTGAGGGGCGAGAGGTGACGGGTGGCAGGTGGCAGGTGGCAGGTGGCAGGTGGCAGGTGACCGGCCGGACGTACCACGGCCGGGGGAGCGGCGCCGAGGTCGGACGGTGAACGGTTGCCACAGTTCGCCGATCCCCTCCAGAACGCTGACCTGTTCGTCTCCGGCGTCACCGGCATCCTTCCTCCGTCACCGCCGGGAGTCCCACGCCGAATCCTTGAGGAGATCGGCGGGTGGCCTTTGCCGGTGCCCGCATCGGGACCGTTCCCTCAGCGCACCGACCACCGGCCCGGAGGGGGACGGCACTTGGGGCGGACGGCTTCGCCGACGCGCCGCGCGGCCGGGCGGGATCCGGCGCCGGGCAGGGGCGCCGCCGCTCCGGCTGCCGCACGGACTTCCCGATCGTCGGCCGGGCGGAGTCCCGGCCGCAGCCAACCCGCAGACCGTCGCCCGCCCTTGAGGGACGGCAGGGTCCGAACCCGGTCGCGGCGGGCCCTTCCGGACAACACCCGGTACGCAGGTCGGCAAGCCATGATTCCCACGGACTTTAGGGTCATTTGCATATCTGTTCTCCCATAAGGACGCTGATCGGGGTAAGAAATGACGCAGCCGTCTTCCGGTGCCGCACCTGGCGCTTCGATCACCCATGAGGTCGTGGTGCGTGTCGTCGTCAGAGCGGATCCGCCGGTGCCGCTGCCCGCCGAACTGCGGTACCGCAGGGCCGACCCCTATGCGGTGTGCGTCTCGGTCGGCGGGCCGTCGGGCGATCCGGTCGACTGGGTCTTCGCCCGCAGTCTGCTGGCGCAGGGGATGCGCCGCCCGGCGGGTGCCGGGGACGTGCTCGTGATCCCACGGCACGGCTGCCACCGCGACGCGGTGCGGATCGTCGTCAGGTCCCGCAGGGGCACGGCCCAGCTGGACATCGCCGCCCCCGCGGTCGTCGCGTTCCTGGCGGAGACGGAGACGCTCGTGCCGTCGGGCACGGAGCAGCGGCACATCGACCTCGACCGCGTGGTGGCCGAACTCATGGCCGGAAGCGAGTGACCACCGGGTCGGGCGAGGGCACCGGGTCGAGCGCCCCGATCTCCGGAACACCGGCCCGGCGTCCCTCGGTCCCCGCCTCCGTGTCCGGTGAGTGCAGCACCGACCACCTGCGGGTCTGCCACTCACTGGGCGACATGCCATAGGCGTTGCGGAACACCCGGCTGAAGTGCGCGTGGCTGATGAAACCCGATCTGCGGGCCACGGCGGCCACGGTCAGTCTGCGGTTCGACATCCGCCCCAGTTCCCGCCGGCTGAGATGGAGCCTGCGCTGCCGTACCCACTGATTCACCGTCACACCGGTGTTCTGGAACAGCTTGTGCAGATACCGGACGGAGATGTGGTGGGCCTGGGCGATGGCCGTCGGGGACAGATCGCGGTCCGCGAGATGGCCGTCGATGTACTCCTTGATGCGCGCCAGCATCTCGTCCCGCACGGGCGACACGGCGTCCCTCCGCCGTCCGCCGCCCTCCTGGGCGTGCAGTTCCTCGACGAGGGTGGGGACGAGGTCGAGGACACCGTGGACGAGCCGGTCGCCGACCCGTGTCCCCTGGGCGTCCGTCCCGGCGGCGAGCGCCGACAGGAACACCGACACCATCGCGCCCATACCCTCACCGCCCGGCACCCGCACCCCGAGGACACCCCGGAGTTCCGGCTCGGGGATCGCGAGATGGCGCAGGGACATCCGGAACACCGTCACCCGGCAGTCACCCCCGAGGGGCAGGAAATGCAGTCGGTCCGGCTCGCTGAGGACGAGGTCGCCCGGCTGGAGGACGACCTGTGCGCCCCGGGGGGAGATCACCGAGGAGCCGTCCACCTGCATGCCCAGATGCAGGAACTCCAGGTCCTGGTCCTCGGGATCGCCGATCGGAGAGAGGGTCAGTACCCGCTCGACACCGTTCTTCGGGGCGTGACACATCACCGGCTTGGTCATGGGGAACTCCGTGCCTGGGTCGTCGTTCGTCGTCGCGTGAGGCGTGCGCTCGGGGCGCCCTCGCCGCGGATTACGGGGATTACGGGGGGATTTCGGGGAGCGTGGGGAGTGAGTGCGGGGATCAGGGATGGGAGGGGGTTGCGCCCCTCACCGCGTCAGCAGCCGTGCAGCGCCTCGCCGAGGAACTCGCAGCCCTGCCCGATCGCGGCCCTCGCCGCGACGGTGTCCCGCATCGGATCGAGCACGGCGAAGCCATGGATGACGCCCTGGTAGCGCACGGCCGTGGTGGGCACCCCGGCGGCGCGCAGCTTCGCCGCGTACGCCTCGCCCTCGTCGCGCAGGACCTCCGCCTCGGCGACGACGACCAGCGTCTGCGGCAGCCCGGCCAGATCGTCCGGGGATGCCCGCAGCGGCGAGGCGGTGATCTGCGCGCGCTCGGCCGGATCGGTCGTGTACCGGTCCCAGAACCACTTCATCGCGTCACGGCTGAGGAAGTAGCCCTCGGCGAACTGTTGATAGGAACAGGTGTCGAAGTTCGCGTCGGTCACCGGGGACAGCAGCAGCTGCGCCGCGAGGTCCGGGCCCTTGCGCCGCTTGGCCAGGAGGGTGACGGCGGCGGCGAGGTTGCCGCCGGCCGAGTCCCCGGCCACCGCGACCCGGTCCGGGTCGAGCCCGTACGCGGTGCCCCGCCGCGCGATCCAGAGCAGTACGGCGTAGATCTCCTCGACGGCCTTGGGATAGCGAGTGTGTGGTGCGGGACTGTGGTCGACCAGGACCGTCGCGGCCCGGGTGCGTACGGCGAGCTCGCGGGCGAGGCGACCGGGTGTGCCGGGTGTGCCGGGAGCGCCGAGAGTATTGGGAGCGCCGGTGGCGCCGGTGGTGCCGGGTGTGCCAGGTGTGCCGAACACCCAGCCGAGGCCGTGCAGGTACAGCACCACGGGCAGTGGCCCCCGGACACCGGCCGGGCGGATGACCCGGACCGGCACCCCGCCCGACCCGCCCGACGGACCTGTCGCCACGACCAGATCCGTCACCTCGGCGTCGGGCACCGGGACATCGGTCCGCTGGAGTCTGCCGAGGACCTTCCGCAGCTCGGCCGGGCCGAGTTCGTGGAGGGAGGGAAGGGTGGACATCGCGGCGGCGAACGCCTGCGCGGCTGCTTCGAGGGAGGGTGGGACGGTGGCCATGCTGTCTCTTCCGTGGGCCGGATGCGCCGCCGTCGGCGGCCTCGCACCCCACCCTGCAAGCGGCCCGCCGCCCAGGCATCAGTATGTTGACGGTCCCTTTCCGGGAGCAGCAACCGGAACTACCCCCTCCGCCGAGCCGCCCCTCAGTGCCGTCCGGCCAGGGCCTCCCGGAGGAAGGCGCCGCCCTGCCGGAGCGCGGCCCCCGTCGGCGGACTGTTCCGCAGGGCGCACAGCGAGGCGAAGTCGTGCACCGTCCCGAGGTAGCGCACGGCGGTCACCGGCACGCCCGCCTCTCGCAGCAGACGCGCGTACTGCTCCCCCTCGTCCCGTACGACATCCGCCTCCGCCGTCACGACCAGCGCCGGAGGCAGACCCGCGAGGTCCTCCCGGGCCGCCCGCAGCGGCGAGGCCGTGGGCTCGGCCAGCTCGTGCTCGTCGTCGGCGTACTGGCGCCAGTACCACTCAAGCGCCGCGCGGGTGAGGAGATAGCCCGACGCGAACTGCTCCCGCGAGGGTGTGTCGCAGTCGGGGTCGGTCATCGGTGTGTAGAGCAACTGCGCCCGGACACGCGGGCCGCCGCGCTGCTTCGCCATCATGGTCAGCGCCGTGGCCATGGTCGCCCCGGCACAGTCCCCGGCCACCGCGAGCCTCCCGCCGTCCAGCCCCAGCCCGGCGGCGTGCTCGGCCAGCCAGGTCAGCACCGCGTACGACTCCTCCAGCGCGACCGGATAGCGGGCCTCGGGTGTGCGGGTGTACTCGGGCACGACCAGGGCCGCGCCGCTCCGGTCCGCCAACTCGCTGATGATGCCCGCGTGCGTGCAGGCGTCGCCCAGCATCCACCGGCCGCCGTGCAGATACATGACCATGGGCAGCGGACCGGGCGGCCGGGAGGGCCGGAACACCCAGAAGCCGACGAGCCCGGAAGGGCCGACCGGCGCCACCCTGAACACGGACTCCACTCCGAAGTCGCCGCGCGTGCCGCCCTGGATCTCCACCAGCGCCTGCCGCGCGTCGACCGGACCCAGTTGATGCAGATACGGCGGTGCCGCGGAGGCGTCGACGAGCCGCCGCACGAGGGGATCGAGGACGACGGCGCTGCGGTCCGGCCCGCCGCCCGGTCGCCTGCTGGCCTCGAAACTCACACTGCTCACGTTCCTTCTTGTCGAAGCGATCGAGCGATCTAAGCGATCTAAGTGGTCGAACCGATCTAAGTGGTCGAAGCGATCTAGGCGCTCGAAGCGATCTCAGCGTCCGCCGAGCCCGCCGGGTCCGCCGGGTCCGGGCGGCGCCCAAGGGTTCGGGTCCCGGACCGCGTCGCACGCACCCACGGTCATCGGCGACAGCCCACGAAAAGGTCACAGGTCGTCGAGGAGCGCGCGCAGCTGATTGCGGCTGCTGACACCGAGCTTCGGATACACCTGGTAGAGATGGGAACTCACCGTCCGGGGCGACAGCATCAGCTGCTCGGCGATCTCCCGGTTGCGCAGCCCCTGGGCCGCCAGCCGGACGATCTGGCGCTGCTGGGCGGTGAGTTCCGCGAGCGGGTCGGCGCTGGTGGGCGCGGTGCCCACGCCGCTGGCCCGCAGCTCGGCGAGCGCCTCCCCGGCCAGCCCGGACGCGCCGAGCCGGGTGAACGACTCCTCGGCCGCCGCCAGCAGGGGGCGCGCGTCCAGCGGGCGCCGCCGACGCCGTAGCCACTGGGCGTAGCGCAGCCGCGCCTGCGCCCGGGAGAGCGGCCACTGGTCCCCGGCGGGGTTGACCGTGGCGAGCCGGAAGTGGTGCTCGGTGTCCTTCGGTTCGCCGGTCAGCGCGGCGGCGTGGTGCAGCAGCAGCGTCATCCGGGTCGTCGGGCGCGGCCCCACCGCGGCGCGCACCGCGGCGAGGACGAGGGCCCCTTCCTGCCGTCGCCCCGTGCGGTGCGCGGCGGCGGCGAGTTCGGTGATCGACCGGGGTGAGAGGAAGTAGTGCAGGGGGCTGCCGTCCGCGCCGAACAGCTGCCGGAAGTGCCGGTACGCGCTGTCGAAGTCACCGGTCGCCGCGGCGGCGGTCCCGGCGGCGTGCAGCAGACGCGCGTGGGTGGCCCGGTTCTCGTCCAGGCCGACGGCCGCCCAGGCGGGGTCGGTCGGCAGGTCGGCGGGGTCCCCGCGCAGGGCGCGCAGGGTGGCCCGCAGCGCCTCGACATCGATCTGGAGGTGCCTCAGCTTGTGGACGGTGGCCAGGGTGGCGGTCTCCCGGAGGTGCTCGTCGGCCTCCGCCCAGCGTCCGGTGTCGATCAGCGCCGAACCCAGCACGGCGAACGTGGTCGCGGCGGCGCCGATGTACCCGTAGGACTTGAGCATCACGTAGGCCTGGCGGAAGGACTCCACGCTCAGGTCGGACTCGTCGGCGAACCAGGCGACACCGGCGAGGGCGTGGACCCGGGTCATCTCCGCGACCTCGGCCGCCGCCTTCGGGCCGCGCTGACCCCGGCGCAGGGGGTGCAGCAGGTCGAGCGCGGCGGCCGGGTCGCTTCCGGCCAGGGCCACCGCCCGCACCGCGGCGAAGGCTTCGGCCGTGGCCAGCTCGGCGTAGCGACTGCCCCGGCCATCGGCCTCGATGTGCTCGACCAGACCCGCGATCGGGCGTCTGACCTCCGCCAACCCCGACTGGAAGGCGACCCCCTGGAGCACCGAGGTCAGGGCGACCGTGAGCTTCCCGTCCTCGGGCGGTCGCGGCTCCAGTGCGCTCAGCAGCACCTGCGCCGCCTGCCGCTGGCGGCCCAGCAGCGACAGGGCCAGCCCCGCGCCACAGGCCGCCGAACCCAGCGCGTGCCGGTCCTGGGGGAGGGCGACGACCTTCTCGTACAGCTCCTGCACCCAGGTGGGGTCCCCGGCGTTGGCGGCGGCGTGCAGCGCCCTGGCGTAGCGGCGGGCCCGGTCGGTGAGGTCGGGGGTGCACTCCGCCGACCGTTCCAGTGCCCGCGCGGCGGCGAAGAAGCCACCGCGCCGCTCGGCGAGTCCGGCGGTCTCCTCCAGGGCCGCCGCCACCGACTCGTCCGGGCCGAGGCAGGCGGCGGCCAGGTGCCAGGCGCGGCGGGCCGGATCCGCGGTGAAGGCCGCCGCCAGCTGCTGGTGCGCGCGGTGCCGGAGATGGGCCGGGGCGCCGTGATAGGAGCCGGCGCGGGCCAGTGGATGCCGGAAGACCACCCGTCCTTCCACGATGGTCACCAGGCCCGCTCGCTCCGCCGGGGCCCATGCTTCGAGATCCTGCCCCGTGCCCGCGGCGGCCATGATCAGGGCGAGGTCGTCGCGTTCCGAGGCCGCGGCGTGGAGCACCAGCAGCTGGGTCGTGGGCGGGAGTTCGCGCAGCCGGGCCGCGTACAGCTCCTCGATCCGGGCCGAGTGGAGGAGCAGTCCGCCGGGCAGGGCCACCGAGCCGCCGTTCCCGGCCGCGCGGCACAGCTCGATGAGGGCCAGCGGATTCCCGCGCGCCTGCCGCAGCAGTTCCAGCCGGGTCCGGCCGGTGGGAACGTGCGGCTGGGCGTCGACCAGCTCGGCCGCCGCGTCGTCGGCCAGCGGGCCCAGCAGCAGTGTGGGCAGATTCGCGGGGAATCCGTGGGGGGCGTGCTGTCCGCGGGCCGTCAGCAGCACCGGCAGGGTGTCCGTCGTGATCCGGCGCAGCACGAAGCCCAGTACGTCCAGGGAGTCCCGGTCGAAGTGCTGGAGGTCGTCGATGGCCAGCAGGACGCGCTGCCGCCGCGCGACCCGGGCGAGGAGTGTCTGCACGGCGACACACAGCCGCATCGGGTCGTGCGGCCCCTCGGCGGGCGCCAGCCCGAACGCGGTCTCCAGCGCCGCGCGCAGATGACCGGGCAGCTCGGCGAGTTCGGGCAGCAGCGGGAACAGCAACTGGTGCAGGGACGCGAACGACTGCCGCGACTCCGCCTCACTGCCCTGGGACGTCAGCACGAGCATCGCCGTGTCCCGGGCCTGTGCGACGGCTACCGCCAGCAGCCCGGACTTCCCCGTGCCCGCCTCACCGAGCAGAAGCAGCAGCCGCGGCCCGCCGGGTCCCTCCGCGACGATGTCCAGAACCTCGGCGATCTCCGTCCGCCGGCCCACCAGCTCCCCGACGGATGGGGAGCCGCGCCTCGTTCTGCTGCCGGGGGTGTTCACCACGCGAACTGTACGGGATCGACCTCGCTGGTGAATGGGGTCGTGTTGACCGGACCGGTGGGTGGATCGGGCGGTGGGACGGGTTCCTGACCGGCAGCGGAGGGGGGGCGACGGACGGGCCGGGCCCCTCGCGGGGCACCCTCTCCCGTGCGCTGCCGAGCAGCACCCCATTCCCTCCCGGGCAACACCGCCACTATCGTCCCGGGCAACACCGCCACCGCCACCGCCGCCGTCCCGGACATGGCGTCACACCGTACAGGCACCCGCACCGGCACCCGTACCGGCACCCGCACCCAGCGTCACGTGGCCACCCACGATGTCCGTAAACAGGACTAGTCGATTGACATGTCCCTGAATACCGTCCCCTGTGCCGACACAGGCGCCGCACAGGCGGTGCCGATTGGGGGGCTCATGAAGAACATGATCCGCTGCACCCTCGCCGCCGCGGCGGCCTTCGCGCTGCTGCCGATGACTGCGGCGTCCGCCGCCCCGGACACACCGAGGCCGCTGTCCGTCGAAGAGGTCGCGGCGATGTCACCGGCGCGGCAGGGCGAGGTCCTGCGTCCGCTGAGGGTGGTGGCCGACGCCGTCGCCCAGGTCGGACAGGGGGACCGCGCCGATATCTACACCCAGGTCGAGATGGCCTCCGACTACCGCTCGGTCAATGTCTATCTGACCGATGTGAGCCAGGCACGGAGCTTCCTGGCCTCGGTCCGCCGCGCCAACCCCAAGGCGGACACCGGGCTCGTCAACGTCCTCCAGGGCAAGAAGTCCCGTCAGCAGCTCAAGAAGGAGATCGACGCGATCGTCGCCGACCCCGCGCTGCCCTTCGATGTGGGACTGGCGGGTACGTCGGTCGACGGCGGCTCGATCGAACTGGCCGTGGACGACCCGGCGGCGGCGAGAACGTATCTGGCACAGCCGGCCGTGGCCGCCGCGCGCTCCGCCGCCGGCGGCACCTCCGTTCGCGTCACCCAGGCCGCGCCCGCACGCCCCCTGAGCCGCTGGAACGACAGCTCGCCGTTCTACGCGGGGGCGGCTCTCGGGCCGGCGTCCGGCGCGCAGTCCTACTGCACCAGCGGCATTCCCGCCGTCAGTACCTGGGACGGCCGCCAGTGGCTCGTCACGGCCGGCCACTGCTACAACGTCAACGACTACGTCTACACGGCCGGCGGCAACTACATCGGCCAGGTCAAGTACGATCTGCCCGCGATCGACGCGCTCTTCATCGAGACGCCCACCTACCGCAACACCTGGGACGGCATCGACGCCGCCGGGTACACCCGCTATCTCAACGGCGTCCGCAATGTCGCCGTGGGCGACTTCACCTGCCAGCTCGGCTACAACTCCAAGGTCGTCTGCAACATCCGCACCGTGTACGCGGGCAACTCCGCCTGGACCGTCAACGGCACCACGGTGTGGGGCAGTTACGGTGTTCCGCACGGCGGCGGAATCGTCGGCCGGGGCGGTGACAGCGGTGGTCCGGTGATCTACCTCAACGACCCCAACAGCCGGCAGCTCAACGGCATCGTCAGCGTCGGCTGGGGCTGCGGCGTCAACGGATGCACGACCGGACTGGGCTGGGTCGATGTGTGGTCCATCTTCAACACCTTCGGCATCAAGCTGAACCCGTCCTGATCGGTATCGCCCCTATCCCTCTCCCCGGGGGTGGCGCCCTCCGACGCCATGTCGGTGTACGCCGCCCCCGCCCGCGTTCCCGGCCGCGCCGAGTGGCTGACCTGCTGATACGCCAGCTCCCGCGCATGTCGTGACGCCATGGCTGGCGCCATAACGCCTCTATCGGCTCGCAATGGCGCCATGAATGTGCCATGATGGCGCAACGCGATGCCGTCGGTCCGGGGGCGGAGCGGTCAGCCGGTGAGCCGGTCAACAAGGGGGCGGATCATGAAGACAGCACAGAGCCGACAGCAGGCGGAGCCCGGCGCCTTCACCGCCTTCGTCCGCTTCGTGCTCTGCGGCGGGGGACTGGGGCTCGTCTCCAGCGTCGCCGTGGCGGCCCTCGCCTCCCTGGTCCCCTGGATCCTGGCCAACGCCCTGATCACCGTGGTCTCCACGCTCCTCGCCACCGAGCTGCACGCCCGCTTCACCTTCGGCGCGGGTGGACGGGCGACCTGGCGCCAGCACACCCAGTCGGCCGGGTCCGCGGCGGCGGCGTACGCCGTGACCAGCGGGGCGATGCTGGCGCTGCATCAGTTCATGGCGACACCCGGTGCGCTGCTGGAGCAGGTCGTCTATCTGACCGCGTCCGCCGTCGCCGGTGTCGCTCGGTTCATGGTCCTGCGCCTCGTGGTCTTCGCACGGAACCGCTCCCGGACCGCGGCCACCGTCACGCCCACCCCCGCACACGCGGTGCGGCGACCGGCACGGGAGGTCACCCGTCCCGGTCGCCGCGCCTCAGCGGCCGGTGGTTCCCGGCCGAGGCACCTCTGCCCGGCGGGTCAGCTGACTGCCTTGGCGGCGTCGTGGATGAGGTCCGCGACCACCCGCGGGTGGCTGAGCATCACGACGTGCGACGACTGCGGCACCTCGACCACCTTGCGGGCGTCGGCCCGGTCGTACATCCAGCGCGCGCAGGCCGGCGGAATCGCCTTGTCGCGGCCGGCGACCAGCCCCCACGACGGGATGGTCTTCCAGGCGGCGGCCGTGGTCGGGTAGATGAAGGAGTCCGCGTCGAAGGGCCGCTGCGTGGCCTGGAGGACGCGGAACTCGGAGGTGGAGATATCGGCGGCGAAGGCGGCCTGGCCGTCCTTGCTCAGATACAGATCGATGCCCGTCGTACCGTCGGCCTTCGTGTACGGGACCGGCACGCTCACCGGCTCGACCTCGCTGCCCGGGAACTTGGTGATCAGCTCCCCTTGCGTCTCGCCCACCTCGGGTGCGAACGCCGCGATGTAGACCAGCGCCTTGACATTGCTCTTCCCGGCGGCGGCGTTGGTGATGACCGTGCCACCCATGGAGTGCGCGACCAGGACGACGGGTCCGCTGATGGAGTCCAGCAGACTCGCGACATACGGGGCGTCGGTCGGGATGCCCCGCAGCGGGTTCGCCGCGGCGATCGTGGTGTAGCCCTTGCGCTGCAACCTCTCGATGGTGGCGTTCCAGCAGGAGGAGTCGGCGTAGCCGCCGTGCACCAGGACGATCGTGGGCTTCACCTTCGACTTCTCCTCATCCGTGCGGGCTGTGGCCGGTGCGGCGCCGGCGGTTCCGGTGGAGCCGGCGATCACGGCCGCCGACCCGGCCAGCGCGGCTCCGGCCGCCAGGACATTGCGGCGGGACATGTCAGTACTCATGGGCACTCCTCGTACAAGTGGCTTGGGGAAGTGGTGGGTCCGGCGGAGAGCTCGCCAGTGAGCCGCCGAGTCGCCGAGCCGCGGGGTGCGGGGTGCGAGTGGCGGTCGGTGGGTGGTCCGGTCCGTCGGTACGGGTGGGCTGGCGAGCCTTGGTCTGGCGTACCTGTGCGGCCGAAGGGGCGGCGAGCGCCGGCTGAACGGGCCTGCCCTCAGGAGTGGGGCTCGGCCGATGGGCTCAGTCGCGCATGGCTGATTTCACGCGGTGTGGCATGTCACGGACTTTATGAAGACCACATGTGCCCAGGCATCCGTCATATGACGTACATTCCGGCGCTCACGACCTCGCGATGACCCTCGCCCATCGCCCCTGACGTGGGCCGATGCCCATTCCGGCCGCTGAGCCATATGAAGGGAGCCGATCCGGTGATGGGTATTTTAGGTGAACTCCTGGTGAATGAAAGGGGTGATGGTGTATGACGGGGCATCCCGCCGCGCCGTCGCCATCGGCGGCGACTCCGCGCCCCTCCCCTGCCCCTCCCCTGCCCCTCCCCTGCCCCTCGCGCGTCCCCTCCCGCACCCGTCGTCGCAGCCGCCCTCCGCCAGCACGCGAAGACCACCGGCCGCCTCCCCGACGAGACCGGTGCGACCAGGCAGGATGGGGGTGGACCGCGCCGCCGGGTGGCGGGTGCGGGCGGAACAGGTTCGGGAAGGCGTGCGATGGAGCCGAGCAGGACAGCCAGAACCGTGATCGTCGGAGGGTCCCTGGGCGGGCTCGCGGCGGCGCATGAACTGGCGTCGGTGGGTGCCGAGGTCGCCGTGTACGAGCGGTCGGCGGGGAACACGCGGGCGCGGGGCGCGGGCATCGTGATGCAGCCCGAGGTCGAAGACCTGCTCGGGCGGATGGGTGTCACGGCACGCCAGGTGTCCGTGGAACTGTGGGAGCGTCAGCAGCTCCACCTGCACGGAGAGCCCGACCGCTACGCGATGCCCCAGCAGATGACCTCCTGGGACACCCTCTACCGGACCCTGCGCGCACCCCTGGAGGGTGTCTGCCACCGCCGGGACAGCGCACTGCGGCGGGTCACGGTGGAGGGCGCGGCGGTCACCGCGGAGTTCGGGGACGGCTACACGACCCAGGGCAACTTCCTGGTCGGCGCCGACGGCATCGGCTCGGCGACGCGCCGACTGCTCGACCCGGCGACGCGGCCCTCGTACTCCGGCTATGTGGCCTGGCGCGGACTGGAACCGGAGTCGGCACTGCCGGGCGACCTGCGGGACCTGCTGTCGGGCCGGTTCACCGTCTTCGGTACGGAGGGCCAGCAGCTGCTGTGCTACCTCGTGCCCGGCGCCGACGGCGAGCTGAGCGAAGGGGCGCGGCGGGTCAACTGGGTCTGGTACACGAATGTTTCCGAGCGGAGTCTGCCCAGACTCCTGACCGGCCGCTCGGGCCGGACGCACTCGACCTTCCTCCCGCCCGGCGAGATCCTGCCGGAGACGGACAAGGAACTGCTGGCCACGGCGGAAGTGACACTGCCCGCGCAGCTCACGGCGCTCATCGAGGCGTCGGAGGTCTTCATGCAGCCGGTGTACGACCTCCCGCCGTTCCGGATGGTCGCCGACCACGCGGCACTCATCGGCGACGCGGCGGGAACGGTACGGCCGCACACCGCGTCCGGCACCTCCAAGGCGTTCGGCGACGCGGCGGGACTCGCGACGGCGCTGCGGGACTGGACCCCGTCCCGGCCGCTGCCCGCCGAGCGCCTGGCCCAGTGGGAGGAGAACCGTCTGATCGAACTGCTCACCCTCGCCGAGGCGGGCATGGACCTCGCCGCCCGCTCACAGCTCGGGACGCCGGGCGGACGGAGGTTCTTCACGGGGGCGTGAGCGGGGACGCGCACCGCGCGTCGACCGGCGTCCTGCTCCCGTAGCGGCACGGGCACGGGAACGAGCCGCGTCAGGACGCCCGTCCCCGGCCCTCACGTCGGACGCCCGGCACCCGACCGAACAGAACGCGGCGTTCTCACCGGGCCACCGTGCGCTCCCGCCGCGCGTGCGGGATGCTGTTGCTGTCCGGCCCGTCGCACATCCCCCGAAGCGACGGGCCGGGCCCGTGCCACCGGCGGGCGATCCCGACGCCGATGTCACCGCCGAGGCGTACGGTAGCGATCATGTCCGACCGCATCCCGCCGCCAGAACCGCCCACACCCGGAGCCCGGTTGGCGTGGGCCGGGGGCACTCAGCTGTCCCGGCACGCCCTGGCCTGCGGCGCTCGGGTGCGTGCCCTGGCCCTCGCGGTGGTGGCGGGGCGGGACGCGGTGGTCACCGGCGGTGAGGACGGCACCGTACGGGGGTGGGACCTGGCCACCGGGGAGCCGGTCGGCCGGACGGTCGCGGGGGAGCACGGCGGGGTGGTCGCGCTGGCGACGGTGGAGGGCAGCGCGTGCGCGGTGGTCGCCGACGACCGTGCACTGAGGGTCTGGGATCTGGCGTCCGGGCAACTGCTCCGCACCGGCGGCTCCGGCTCGGTGAGCGCGCTGGCGGCGACGGTACTGGACGGTCGCGCCCACGCGGTCACGGGCGGCCAGGATGGGGCGGTACGGCTGTGGGACCTCACCACCGGCCGGCAGGCCCATGAGTCACCTACCGGTGGGCATGAGGGCGCCGTCAGGGCCGTGGCGACGACGTTGGTGGACGGTTCCGCCGTCGCCGTCACGGCAGGTGAGGACGCGACGGTCCGGCGCTGGGACCTGGCCTCCGGGCGGCGGATCGGCGAGGCGCTCACCGGGCACGCCGACGCGGTGTGGGCGGTGGCGACGCTGGTGGTGGACGGTCGCCCGATAGCCGTCACCGGGGGCGACGACGAGATGGTGCGGGTGTGGGACCTGGCTGCCGGTGAGCAGGTCGGTCGTGCCTTGATCGGTCATGGCGGGCGGGTGTGCGGCGTGGCCGCGGGGGTGGTGGGCGACCGCGCGTTCGTGGTCAGTGGAGGTGAGGATCAGTCGGTGCGGGTGTGGGACCTCGCCGCCAGAGAGCAGATCGGGCCGCCGCTGGAGTTCCCGTCGGCGGTGGACGCGGTGAATGTCGCTGCGGGGGGCCGGTTGGTGGTGGGGTCCGGCGGGGAGGTCGCGGTGTTCTCCGGGTCGGCACCGACCGGTCGCTGAGCAGGGGTCTTCGTTCCGGATGCGGTGATTCGGGACGGGCTGCGAGGGGCTGACCGGCGAATCATGCGACCGGACTGCGCCTCAGAGGTCCTTGCAACGAAGGCCGTGTCGATGCAGGGTTCGTCATTTCGCGAGCTGGGTGTCCGACGCGGAGTCAGGTGCCTCGGCGGGGCCGCTCTCGGCGGGCAGCAGGTGGGACACCAGGCCGTGTGCCCACTCGGAGGTGAGGGGCTCGTTGGTGAAGACGGCCCGGTAGTAGAGGGGGGCGAGTACGGCGTCGGTGGTCCGCTCCAGAGTCGGGTGCCCCTGGCCTCTGGCCTGCTCGCGTTCCAGGATCGCTTCGAGTTGCTGCTGGCGTTCGCCCCGGCAGGCGGCAGCGCCCTGTTCTCCGCCGATGCCGATGGTGGCTCGCACCAGAGCGAGGGTGTCCGGGTCGCAGAGGTCTTTCGCCAGGTCGGACGCGTACCGCTCCAGGTCGCCGCGGAGGGTCCCGGTGTCCGGAACCACGATGTCGCCGGAGAAGCGGCTCGTGGCCACGTCGGCGAGCAGTTCGCCGATGGAGCCCCAGCGTCGATAGACCGTGGTGGCGTGCACTCCGGCGCGAGAGGCCACGACCGGGATGGTCAGTTCACCGGCTTCGTCGGTGAGGAGGTCCTTGACGGCCTGGTGGACGGCCGCCCGGACCCTGGCAGAGCGGCCACCGGGCCGAGTTTCGGTGCGGCGCGGGGATGTCGAAGCAGGCATATGACCAGTATTGCATTGATCACTGCCTTTGTAGCGCATCGATCGCTGCGTTTGTGTTAGCCTCAAGCCGCTAACGCAATGATCACTGCGAGATTTCACCGCAGGGTTCTGTGTGCCTCAGGAGGTGAGCCCCCTGTGTGAGAGCGGAGCCGCAGGCGGAGGGGCGAAGGGAAAATCCGATGACATCCATCAAACGCGCTGCCGAGGACCCCGGTGGGGCGTCCGACAGCGGCGCTTCGCATCGCGGGCCGGGCAAGGGCGCCTTTGCCGCCGTGGCCGCGGTGTTCATTCTCTTTCTGGCCGCTTCCAGCGCGCCCTCCCCGCTCTATGTGATCTATCAGGAGCAGTGGCAGTTCGAGGCGTGGGCGCTGACCGTCGTCTTCGCTCTCTATGTCTTCGGTCTGCTGGCCTCGCTGCTGACCGTGGGAGGGCTGTCGGATCATCTCGGTCGTCGGCCGGTGCTCGCTGCCGCGCTGGCACTGGAAGCGGTCGCGCTGGTCCTCTTCCTGGTCGCGGAGAACGTGTATGTCCTGTCCGCCGCCCGCGTGGTGCAGGGCATGGCGACCGGGGCCGCGACAACGACGCTGAGCGCCCTGCTCGTCGACCTCGAACCCGTGCGCGGGCGGGCCGGGGTCGTCACCTCCATCGCGCCGCTGAGCGGACTCGCGGCCGGTGCTCTGGGCAGTGGCATCCTCGTGGAACTCGCCCCGGCACCGACCCGGTTGATCTACGCACTGCTGCTCGCCGCGATGGCAGCGGCGGCGGTGGTGGTCGCGCGGACCCCCGAGACCTCGCCGCGTCGCCCGGGTGCCGTCGCCTCGTTGCGCCCGAGGGTCGCGATGCCCGCCCATCTGCGCGCCGACCTGGTGCCGCTCGTGCCTGCGGGAATCGCCGCCTGGGCCCTCGCCGGCATGTACCTCTCCCTCGGCCCGTCCGTCGCGGCCGAGTTGCTGGGGCTGCACAGCCATCTGATCGGCGGCGTGGTCGTGACGCTCCTGGCGGGCACCGGAGCGGTCGCCATCACCCTGCTCCGCTCCAAGCCGGCGTCAGTACTGCTGGCTCCCTCGTCTGCACTGCTCGGGATCGGCACGTTGATCTCCCTCACCGGGGTGGCGCAGGGCCTCGCCTGGCCGGCCGCCGTCGGGACCGTCGTCTCCGGTATCGGCTTCGGCGCCTCGGTACTGGCCGCCTTCGGGACGTTGGCACGCGTGGCCGAGCCGCATGAGCGCAGCGCGGTCTTCGCCTTGGCGAACACCGTCAACTACCTGGGAAACAGCGTTCCCGCCGTACTCGGGGGAATCGCCGTCACCAGCCTCGGACTGAGAACGGCAGCGGTGATCTACGCGCTCGCCGTCACCGCGATCACCTTCTCCGCGCTGGCACTGCGCCTCAACCAGCTACGCGCGGAGCGCCACTCGGCTGTGACCGCCGAGATCGTCCCGTGCAGATGAGCGGCCCAGCCGTATCCCCCTCCACACCACCGACCGGCATGGCTTTTCACCACCTTCGAAAAGGAGACATCATGACGACCAGGGCAAGGAAGCATCGTGAGGTTCAGCGGGAAGACCACACGACCATCCGGTACACGGTCAGTGGTCCCGACTCGGGAACGACGCTGGCGCTCATCCATGGCTGGGGTGTGGATCGGACCGATTTCGACGCGGTCACCGACCACCTGCCTGACAGTGTTCGGGTCATCGCCGTCGACCTCGCCGAGCACGGTGAGTCGCGATCGACGCGGGACGTCTGGACGATCGAGGAGTTCGGTCGTGATGTGGCCGCTGTCCTGGCGGCGGAGTCGGTCGACATGGCGGTGGTCGCGGGGCACTCCCTTGGCGGGGCGGTCGCCGTCGAAGTGGGCCGGCAGGTGCCCGACCAGGTGTCGCACATCGTCGCCCTCGACGCGCTGCACTATCTGGGCCTGTTTCCCGCGCAGAGTGCGGAGCGGATCGAGGCGACGGAGAACCTCTTCCGCCAGGACTTCGAAGGAGGGGTGCGGGGGCTGGTGGAGGGAGGTTCGCCCGCTGGAACCGACCAGGCCCTCAAGGACGCCTACTTCGCGAGGATGGTCGCGGTGCGGCAGCCCGCCGGCCTGCATGCCATCTGCGGCCTGGTCCGCTGGGACATGGACGCGGCACTGAGCGAGACCAAGCAGCCGATCACCGTCTTCGCGGTACGGGACCTCATGGATCGGAAGGCGGTCGAGCGCTACGGCGACCGGGTCGACATCGTGCTCATCGACCTCGGCAGCCACCACTTCCAGGTGGAGGCACCCGAAGGCACGGCACAGCTTCTGGCGGGTGTGGTGGGCTGCGAGTAGGCCGCCCTGCTCCACCGTCCGCCGCCGCCCACAGCCCCGTCACCAGGGCCGTCGGCGGCGGCGGGCAGCCGGTGGGTGTCAGGGGCCGGCCACCGCTTCCGGGCCGTCCGGCGTCGGCAGGGTGACCGGGCGTGCCGGGTGCTGGCGGCGCCAGGCCAGGGCGGCGCCGGTCACCGCGCCGAGGACCAGGACGACCGGCATGGAGTTGATGAGGGCCGAGTCACTGCCGGTGACGGTCGGGTAGTTGGCGACGATCACCACCGTGCAGGCACTGAGGGCGAGGAAGGAGAGGCCCGGGGCGATACGGGTGGACCAGAGCGAGCCGGAGAGGGTGCCCCGTGCCGCCGAGACGACGACGCTCGCGCTGCACAGGATCATCAGGGTGAGCAGGCCGAGCGCGGTGACGCCACCGAGCGCCGGGAGCAGGCTGAGGAGCGGGTCGAGACCGCCGACGGCGAACGGGATGAGGAAGGCGACCACCACGACCACCTGGGTGGTGTGGGCGTGGTGCGGGGTGCCCCGGCGCGGGTGGACGGACGAGAGGGCGCGCGGCAGCAGTCCGGCACGGCCGAGGGAGAAGAGGTAGCGGGAGGCGATGGTGTGGACGGAGACCGTGGCGCCGAAGAAGCTCACCGCGATGCTGCCGGTGAGCACCGGTCCCACCCAGTCGCCGAGGTGGGTGGTGGCCACGCCCGCGATCAGCCCGGCGGGATCGGTCTGGGCGGCGGTGGCGACATCGCCGACGGAGGCGACGATGGTCCACGCGGCGGCGACGAAGAGCACGGTCAGTCCGCCGAGCGCCAGATAGGTCGCCCAGGCCACCTGCTTGGCGGCGTCGCCCGCCTCCTCCGAGTAACAGGCGCTGGCCTCGTAACCGGCGAAGGCCAGCAGGATGAACAGGATCGACAGACCGATATGACTCCCGAAGACATGGTCAGGGGAGAAGACGGCGGTGCTGTAGGAGGCGCGGGAGTCGACCAGTACGGCCATCATCAGCGCGAGCACGATGGCGAACTGGAGCAGACAGACCGCCGCGGTGACCTTCGAGGCGATCGAGACCCCGAGATGGCCCAGCACCGCGGTGGCGGCGACGGCCACGGCCGCGTAGAGCCACCAGGGCAGATCCACCCCGAAGGTCGACTCCATGAACCCGTCGGTGAAGTACCCCGAGAGCACCGCCATGCCGACCGCGCCCGCGTTGTACTGGACCGTCGCCACCATGGCCGAGGCCGCCCCGGCCACTTTGCCGAGGCCGTGCTCGATATAGGCGTAGTAGGCGCCGCTGTTGACGACCGTGCGGGCCATCGCCAGATAGCCGACGGTGTAGATCGCGAGCAGTGCCGCGACGACGATGATCACCCCGACCGTGCCGACGCCCGCACCGAGGGCGAAGGTCAGGGTGAAGTTGGCGGACAGCGCGGTGAGGGGCGCGGTCGCGGCCAGGACCATGAACAGCATTCCCGGTACGCCGACCGCGCCCCGGGTGAGGGTTTTTCCGGAGCCTGAGAGCTTCTGCACGGTGATTCCTCCGGCGGTTCGAGGCGGGGGAACAGGGCAGCCGGACGATGCCGGGGCCCTGCGCCGCCCGATAGATTCTTGGTCAGGGACCAAAAATTTTCCCCAGTAGAAGCGACGCGGGATCTGCCGTCAAGAGGTCGTGCGCCATCGGAGGAGCCGTGGGGAGGGTGTCCGGGGCGGCCCGGGAGGTCGGTCGCCGGGGGCCGGGGGTCAGTGACCGGACACCGGGTGCGGGATGTACGGCAGCTCCAGTTCCTCCAACTCCTTGTCGGAGAGGGTGAGTTCGATGGCGGCGACCGCGTCCTCCAGATGGCCGGGCTTCGACGCGCCGATGACGGGCGCGGTCACCGTGTCCTGGTGGAGCAGCCAGGCCAATGCGATCTGGGCGCGCGGGACACCCCGCTCGGCGGCGATCCGGGCGACCGCCTCCACGACCCCGCGGTAGCCCTCCTGGTAGAGCGTGTTGCCGTAGGCGTCCCCGGTGCTGCGTTCGGTGACCGTGCCCCAGTCGCGGGTCAGCCGCCCCCGGGCGAGCGGGCTCCAGGGCAGGACCCCCACCCCCAGGTCCGCGCAGAGCGGGAGCATCTCGCGCTCCTCCTCGCGGTAGATCAGGTTGTAGTGGTTCTGCATGACCACGAACCGTGTCCAGCCATGGGCCGCGGCGGTGTACTGCGCCTTCGAGAACTGCCAGGCGTACATCGAACTCGCCCCGAGATAGCGCACCTTGCCCGCCCGCACCAGATCGTGCAGCGCCTCCAGGGTCTCCTCGATGGGGGTGACCGGGTCCCAGCGGTGGACGTAGTACAGGTCGACGTAGTCGGTGCCGAGGCGGGTCAGGCTGCGGTCGATCTCCGTCATGATCGCCTTACGGGACAGTCCGCCGCCGTTCGGTCCGGGCCGCATCCGGCCGTGCACCTTGGTGGCGAGCACGATCTCGTCGCGGTCGGCGAAGTCGCGCAGCGCCCGGCCGACGATCTCCTCGCTGGTGCCGTCGGAGTAGATGTTGGCGGTGTCGATGAAGTTGATCCCGGCGTCGAGCGCCTGCTTGATCAGCGGGCGGGTGCGCTCCTCGTCGAGCGTCCACTCATGGGTGCCGCGGTCGGGTACCCCGTAGCTCATGGTGCCCAGACAGATCCGGGACACATCCAGGCCGGTCGAACCGAGTTTCATGTACTGCATCGCTGCTGCTCCCTGTGTCATCAGGTGGATTCAGGTCAGGTCAGGTCGGTCATCGAGGGGGCGGCCGTCGGCCGTGCGGGGGAAGGGGCCGGCGTGCGCTGGTTCCGCCGGGTCCTTGACGTGTTAACGGTGTTGTCATTACCTTCGCCTGGCATGGTAACGCCGTTATCGGCTCGTTGGCTGCCGAAAGGACCAGGAATGTCGGTCAGTTACATCAATGCCCCCGAACTCCCGCCGCTGCCGGGGGTTCTCTCCCATGCCGTCGTGCTGCACTCGGCCGGACTCGTCTACACCTCGGGACAGGTCGCCTGGGATGTGAAGGGCGAGGTGGTGGGCGATGATCTCGCCACCCAGTTCGAGAAGGCGTACGACAATGTCGAGCTGGCGCTCCGTGCGGCCGGGTCCTCCCGCGAGAAGATCATCAAGGAGACGATCTATCTCGCCGGTTACACGCCCGAGCAGTCGGACCAGCTCGCCGGACTGCTGGTCGCGGCCCGCAAGGGACACCCCACGCCACCGGCCAGCACGGGGGTGAGTGTCGCCGGTCTGTTCCGGGAGGAGTTCCTGGTGGAGATCGAGGTGGTGGCGACGCTCTGAAGGCGGGGCGAGTGCGGCGCCGTACGGGTCTTGTCGCGCCGCCTCATCCGGCGCCCGCTCCAGGGCCCCGGCCTCGGTCGCCGCGCCCCGTCTCGTCCGCAACCGCCCGGCGGGCTCGGCGATGCGCCGCCCGCCGGGTACTGTCGGACCCGGTGCCGGGTGCGGGGCGTTAACATCGTTAACATGCCGACCGATCGAGAAGTCACCCCCACCGGACGAACCGGCGCCCCACCCCCCGCGACCCGCGCCCAGGCCCTGGTGGTCGCCGCCCTGCGCCTCGTGGACGAGGGCGGTCTGGAGGGGCTCACCATGCGGCGCCTGGCGGACATCTGCAAGCTCCAGCTCCCCGCCATCTACCGGGTGTTCAGCAACAAGGGCGCCCTGCTGGACGAGATGGCGGAGAAGATCCTCTCCGGCGCCCTCGTCGAGCGCCGGGACGAACCCTGGGAGGCCGATGTCGCCCTGCTCGCCCGGCAGTTGCGGCGAGCCCTGCTGGCCCAGCGCGACGGCGCCCGGATCGTCGGGGGCAGTTACGCCGCCCAGCACTACAGCCTGGCCTTCGCGGACCGGCTGATCGCGGCCATGCAGCGGGCCGGTCTCCAGGGTGTCGCGGCGCTGTGGGCGACCTCCTCGCTCTTCAGCTATGTCCTCGGTGAGGCCCTGGAGCAGCAGGGCCACGCCGAGGGCGAGATCGGCAAGCTCGACGCCACCGTCAGTGCCGGGACGTATCCGCACCTCTTCGCCACGCCCGTCGAAGAGATCGCCGACTTCGACGGCCGCTTCGAGTTCGGCCTGGGGTTGTTCCTGGCGGGCCTTCGGGAACGGGCGGCCGGCGAGAGCGCTGCCGGTCCCCGGGCCGCCGGTGCGGGCTGACCTCTTCCCTGCGGGTCCCGGTGAGAGCGCTGCCGGTCCCTGGGTCGTCGGTGCGGGCTGACGCCTTCCGGCGGGTCGCGGCGAGGGCGCTGCCGGTCCCCGAGCCGCCGCCGAGGGCTGACGCCTTCCGGCCGGTTCCGGCGAGAGGGCTGCCGGTCCCCGGGCCGCCGCCGAGGGCTGACGCCTTCCGGCGGGTCGCGGCGAGGGCGCTGCCGGTCCCCGGGCCGCTGCCGAGGGCTGACCCCTTCCGGCCGGTCCCGGCGAGAGCGCCACGGTGAGGGCGGATGGCCTCCTGAGCATCCGCCCCGCTCGCCCGCAGCCGTTCAGTACCGGCCGCCGACCACCTTCTCCGCCAGCGCGTCCAGCGTCGTGACATCCTCCGGCGTCAGGGCGATGGACGCGGCGGCGGCGTTCTGCTCCAGCCACTTGACCCGCCGGGTCCCCGGGATCGGCACCACCGGCACGCCGAGCTGCTCGCCCCGGGCGTGCACCCAGGCCAGCGCGATCTGCGCCGGGGTGACACCCCGGGTCTCGGCCAGGGCGCGCACACCGTCGGCGATGGTCTGGTTGTCCGTGGTCTGGAAGCGCGGCAGCCGCCTGCGGGCGTCACCGGCCGGCAGCGCGGTGACATCGACGGCGCCGGTGAGGAAGCCGCGTCCGAGCGGCGAGTAGGCGACCAGGCCCACACCCAGCTCGCGCAGGGCGTCCGCGACCGTCTGCTCCAGGTCACGGGACCAGATCGAGTACTCGGACTGCACCGCCGTGATCGGGTGCACCGCGTGCGCGCGGCGCAGCTGCGTGCCGTCCACCTCGGACAGGCCGATGTGGCCGATCTTGCCTTCCTTGACCAGGTCGGCCAGCGCCCCGACCGACTCCTCGATCTCGGCGTCCGGGGCGACCCGGTGCAGGTAGTAGAGGTCGATGTGGTCGACGCCCAGGCGCAGCAGGGAGGCGTCACAGGCGCGCTTGAGGTAGGTGGCGTTTCCGCGCAGGGCCCAGGTGTCGCCGCTCATGCGCTCGATGCCGGCCTTGGAGGCGAGCTGGATCTCGTCCCGGCGGCCCGCGATGGCGCGTCCGACGAGCACCTCGTTGTGGCCGAGGCCATAGGCGTCGGCGGTGTCGATCATGGTGATCCCGAGGTCGATGGCGCGGTGGACGGTGGTGACCGCCTCGTCCCAGCTCCCGGGGCCGTAGGGCGGGTAGCCCTCGCTCATGCCCATGCAGCCGAGGCCCTGGGCCGAGGTGGTGAGGTCACCGAAGGAAACCCTGTTCATGGACTGTCTCCGATCAAAAGGCGTTCGATCAGCGTGCGTTCGATCACGATGTGGTCGATCACGATGCGTTCGGGATGTGGTCCCGGAGGGTCCCCGGCGGCCGTCCCGGCCAAGGCGGATGGTGGACGGCGGGCGCGGACACCAAGGGCGTCCGATGCCGAAACCGGAGGACCCTCCGGTTGTTAACGACGTTACCGGAGGGTCCTCCGGCATGCAAGGCGGAGGGAGGAGGGGGGAGGGGGAGGGGGCATCCGGGCGCGCCCGGATGCCTCAGTCGGCCACCAGGTGATCGGAGTAGTCGTCCAGCTCGAAGGCGTTGGACATCTTGTCGGGTCCGCCGAGCAGCCGGTCCTTCGCGGGGACCAGGGCGAGCAGCCGTACCAGCTGATCGCGGAACTGGATGCCGAGGGGTGTCTCCGGGGTCATCAGGCGTCCCTGGCCGGGCGCGGAGCGCTGGATCCAGTCGAGCCAGGGACGCAGCTTGTCCTCGTACCGGGCGAAGGCGCCGGCCGGGTCGCCGGGGGTCCGGGCCAGCTCACCCGCGAGGACATGGGCGCCGACCACGGCGACGGTGGCGCCGTGCCCGGACAGCGGGGAGGCGCAGTACGCGGCGTCGCCGACGAGTCCGACCCGCCCCTTCGACCAGGACGGCAGCCGTACCTGGCTACAGGTGTCGAAGAAGAAGTCGTCGGCGGTCTCCATCTGCGCCAGCAGTGTCGACGCCTCCCAGCCCATGCCCGCGGCGTGCGCCCGGACGATGCGCCGCTGCGCCTCCAGGTCGCGGTGGTCGTAGGAGGGCAGGGCCGCGCGGAAGCTGAGGAAGGCCATCACCTTGGTGTTGCCGAGGATCGAGCGCATACCGACGGTGCGGCCCGGTTCGCTGTAGGCGACGGTCCAGTCCTTGAGGCCGAGATGGTTGTCGGCCGTCCAGAAGGACACATACGTCCCGAGGTGGTGGAGGAAGTCCTCGCCGGGGCCGAACAGCATTCCGCGCAGCTCGGAGTGCAGACCGTCCGCGCCGACCACCACGTCGTAGCTCTCCGGACGGCCGGAGCGGAAATCCACCCTGACCTGTTTCCCGGTGTCGTGCACGGCGGCGATGCTGTCGCCGAAGCGATAGGTCACCCCCTGGGCGAGGGAGCTCCGGTGGAGGACGTCGGAGAGCCTGCCGCGGAGGATCTCGATCTCCGCGACCGGGCCGTCACCGCCGAAGTGCTCGGCGCGCAGATCGCCCCGGCGGCGGCCCCGCTGGTCCACGAACGACATGCCGTAGTTGGCCTCGCGGGCGGCGCGCACCTCGGCGTCCACCCCGAGCCGCCGGATCGACTCCCGGGACACTCCGCGCAGATCGACGAGCTGGCCCCCGCGGCGCAGTGCGGGGGCGCGCTCCACGACGGTGACCTCCGCGCCGTAGCGGGAGAGCCACAGGGCGAGCGCGGGACCCGCGATACTCGCTCCGGACACCAGGACCTTGAGGGGCATGAGGGGTCTCGATTCCCGGGAGGTGGCCTCCCGATGGATCCTCGCCCGCCGGTAACAGTGTTGTCGGCGGTGTGCGGCCTCAAGGTAGTGTTAACGGTGTTATCGAGTCAATCGTCCGGTCGCCCTTCGGGACGCCTCCTCAGAGCAGTTTCTCGATGGTGATCGGCAGATCCCTGACGCGGATCCCGGTCGCGTGGTGCACCGCGTTGGCGATGGCCGCCGCCGCGCCGATGTTGCCGAGTTCGCCGAGCCCCCGGGCGCCGACGGGACTGACATCGGTGTCCGGGTGGTCGAGGAGATGGACGTCGATGTGCGGGGCGTCCGCGTTCACCGGGACCATGTAGTCGGCGAGGTTGGCGTTGAAGATCCGGCCGGTGCCCGCCTCCAGATGGGCGTCCTCCAGAAACGCCTGGCCCAGACCCCAGATGACCCCGCCGACGATCTGGCTGCGCGCGGTCTTGTGGCTGATGATCCGCCCGGCGTCGACCACGCTCACGAACCGCGACAGCCGGGGCTCGCGCGTCCAGCGATTGACCCGGACCTCGCAGAAGTGCGCGGAGAAGGACTGGAAGGAGACCTCGCTCTCGGCCGGTGCCTCCGGCGTGGTCGCCACCGCCTCCACCGCCGGTGCTCCGGTCCGGGCCAGCAGTTCGGTGAATCGCATCGACCGGCCGCCGCCCGACAGCACCCCCGCCCGGTAGACCAGCTCCCCGGCGGCCGTGCCCCGGAACGGGGAGCGCGGGTGGGTCACCGCATGGTCGATCAGCGCGGCGACCGCGGCCTGGGCGGCGGGCCCGACGGCCGGGGCCACACTCGCCGTCGCCTCGGAACCGATCGCCCCGGCGGCCGAGGAATCGGTGCTGGGCAGCGTCGAATCGCCCACCTCGGTCCGGATCCGGGACAGCGGCAGCCCGAGCGCGTCCGCCGCCATCACGGCGAGGACCGTCCGCATCCCGGTGCCGATGTCGGCCGTGGAGCTGGCCACGCTCGCGGTGCCGTCCCGGCGGAACGCCACCCGCACGCTCACACTGAACGCGGGCGCCGAGCCCAGGCCCGAGGTGGCCATACCCACGCCCACCAGCCAGTCGCCGTCCTCGGTGGTGCCGGGCGCGGCGGCCCGCCGGTGCCAGCCGATGCGCTCGGCGCCGATGCGGTAGCACTCCTCCAGATGGTTGCTGGACCAGGGCAGGCCCTCGGCGGGATGGACATCGGCGAAGTTGCGGCGCCGGATCTCCAGCGGGTCGATGCCCAGTTCCTCCGCCAACTCGTCGAGCGCGCACTCCAGTCCGAAGGAGCCCGGCTGCTCGGCGGGCGCCCGCATGATGGTGACGGGCGGGATGTTCAGCTTCAGCCCGAAGTTGCGGGCCCGGACGTTCGCCACCTTGTAGGAGCGCAGGGCGGCCATGGCGGGCGCCTCGAAGCCGTTGCCGGTGACCGAGCCGCGGCAGTACCCGTCGTGCCGGATCACCGAGAGCCGCCCCTGCCGGTCACTGCCCAGCCCCACGGTCTGCACCGCCGCTGCCCGGTGCCCGGTCACCGTGTAGAGCTGCTCGCGGGTGACCACGACCTTGACCGGGCGGCGCAGCGCGCGGGCCGCGGCGGCGGCCAGCAGGGTGGGCGACCAGGTGGTGGCCTTGCCGCCGAACCCGCCCCCCACATGCGGGCTCACCACATGCACCTGGTCCACCTCCACCCCCAGCGCCGCGGCCACCTCGATGGCGTGCAGCCGGGGCCCCTGGGTGCCGGTGTACAGGGTGAGGGTGTCGCCGTCCCACTGGGCGACGGCCGCGTGCGGCTCCATCGCGTTGTGATGCTCGGCGGGCTGACGGTACGTCCGCTCCAGGGTGACCGGGCTGGCATCCCACGCCTGCGCGACCGCCTCCGCGGAGGGCAGTGTGATCGACGGGGGATAGCCGAGTTCCTCGGCCTCGTCGAGCCGCTCCTCGAAGGTCAGGTCGGTGGGCTGGGCGTCGTAGTCCACTTCGATCAGGGTGGCGGCGTCGCGGGCCTCCTCGACGGTTCCGGCGAGGACCAGGCCGATGATCTGGCCGCGGTAGCGCACGCCGGTGCTCTGGAGCGGCGGGTCCAGCTCGCCGAACGCCTCGGCGGCGCCGCCCCCGGGCAGCGGGGCCAGAGCCAGCGGGTCGAAGGGGCTGTAGACGGCCACCACACCGGGGGCGGAGCGCGCGGCCCGGACATCCATCGCGCGGACCGTGCCCCGGCTGACGGTGCTGAGCAGCAGCTGGCCGTACACCATCCGGGGCAGGACGTGGTCGGCGGCGTAGCGGGCGGTGCCGGTCACCTTGTCGCGGCCGTCGACGCGGTCGACGGGGGTGCCGATCAGGTTCTGTGCCATATCAGTTCACCGGATCCTTCAGTTCACGAGGTCCATCAGGGCCCGTGCGATCGTGCTGCGCAGCAGAGCCGGTTTGAAGGCGTTGTAGGTGAGCGGCTGTGCCCCGTCGGCGGCCCGCTCCACCGCCGTGACCACGGCCGACTCCCGCAGGGGCTGCCCGATGAGGGCCTGTTCGACCTGGCGCAGCCGCCACGGCCGGGTGGCCACACCGCCCACCGCGATCCGGACGTCACGGACCGTACGGCCGCGCAGATCGGCGGCGACGGCGGCGGAGGTGAGGGCGAACTCGTAGGACTGGCGGTCGCGGACCTTGAGGTAGACCGAGCGGCGGGCCCAGTGCAAGGGGGGTACGACGACCTCGGTGATGATCTCGCCGGGGCGCAGGTCGTTCTCCACCTCGGGGGTGTCGCCGGGCAGCCGGTAGAAGTCCTCCAGGGGCAGGCCGCGCGTACCGTCGGGGCCGGTCAGCACCACCTTGGCCTCCAGTGCCACCAGCGCCACCGCGAGATCGCTGGCGTGGGTGGCGACACAGGACTCACTGGTGCCCAGGACGGCGTGCGAGCGGTTGACCCCCTCGCGCGCCGGGCAACCGCTGCCCGGCTCCCGCTTGTTGCAGGCGACGGTGATGTCCCGGAAGTAGGAGCAGCGGGTGCGCTGGAGCAGATTGCCGCCGATGCTGGCCATGTTCCGCAGCTGCGGGGAGGCGCTGAGCAGCAGGGCCTGGGAGAGCATCGGGTAATCCTGGACGACCGTGCGGTGCGCGGCCACATCGCTCATCCGCTCCAGGGCGGCGATGTGCAGTCCGTCGCGGCGCCGGGTGATGCCGCGCAGCGGCAGCCGGTCGATGTCCAGCACCTGACGCGGAGTCATCACGTCGAGCTTCAGCAGATCGACCAGGGTGGTGCCCCCGGCCAGATAGACGGTGCCGGAGTCGTACCGGCGCAGCGCGTCCGTCACACTCGCCGGGACGGTGAACTCGATGGGCCGCATCAGCGGGCCCCCTTCCGTACCGCGTCGACGATGTTGGGGTAGGCGCTGCACCGGCAGATGTTGCCGGACATGTGCTCGCGGATCTCGTCGTCGGAGCGGGCCCGGCCCTCCCGGACCAGCGCCACCGCCGACATGACCTGGCCGGGGGTGCAGAACCCGCACTGAAGGCCATCGCAGTCGATGAACGCCTGCTGCATCGGATGCAGCCGCTCCCCGTCGGCGAGCCCTTCGATGGTGGTGACCTCCCGGCCGCGCACCGAACCGACCAGGGTGAGACAGGCCAGGACCCGGCGCCCCTCGATGTGCACGGTGCACGCCCCGCACTGCCCCCGGTCGCAGCCCTTCTTCGTGCCGGTCAGGCCCAGCCGCTCGCGCAGCGCGTCGAGCAGGGTTACCCGCGCGTCCACGGCGAGCGTGACGGCCCGCCCGTTGACGGTGAACGCGACCCCGCTGTCCTCCCCGTCGTCCCCGTCGTCCTCGGGTGGTCCGGGGGCCGCCACCGATTCCTGCGGTTTCGCCCCGGCGGTGACGGCCATCGCCCCGGCCGCTCCCGCCGTGGTGGCCAGAAAGCCGCGCCGCCGGAAACCCGCGTGCTCGGGCTCGGGTTCGGGTCCGGGTTCGAGGTGGTTCATGGCGTGTCGCCTTCCCTGTCGGTCGCCGGGGTGGGTGTCCGCGGTGAGTTGGCGTCAGCTAATGTTTTGGTCATAGACCAAGAATCATTCCGCTGGGAACCGGAGCCCTCTCCGCCTGTTAACGACGTTACCGGAGGATCCTCCGGTAAGCAAAGGACACCCCAAGAGACGACGAGTGGGGGAGGGCTCCTCGGTCAGGACACGGACACCGGGGCGATGCCACCCGCCGATCGCCCGGCACCCGCACCCGGCCCCGCCCGCCCCGCCTTGCGCACATGCAGCACGTGGGCGTCCAGCGGGAGCGGGGTGTGGGAGAGGAGGTCGAGGCCCGCGCCGGACAGCAGCTCGGCGTAGTGGGCGGCGGTCCGCTCCCGGCCGCCGACGTTGCACATCATGTGCAGGTCCCAGGCGACGGCGAGGGAGGGCCCGCCGTCGGCGGGCAGCAGACGTTCGACGATGAGCAGATCGGCCTCGGCCGGCATCGCGCGGGCGCACTGCCCGAGGATCTCCCGGCACCGGTTGTCGTCCCAGTCGTGAAGAACCCGGGACAGCACATACACATCGCCGCCCGGCGGTACGTCCCGGAAGTCACCGGCCAGATAGACGCACCGGTCGGCACAGCGAGCGGCGGCGAGGGTGCGGCGGGCCGCCTCGATGGCATGGGGGCGTTCGAGCAGGACCCCGTGGAGACGGGGGTGCGCGGGCAGAAGGTGAGCGAGGAGCGCGCCGTTGCCGCCCGCGATGTCGACGACCGTCGCCGGGGTGGACGCCCCGGCCGCCGCGGTGATGACCGGGTGGGCCGCCAGTGGGGCGAACATGGGGGTGCTCGCGGCCATCGACCGGTCGAAGAGATCGGCGAGGTCGGGACGGCGGGCGAAGTGGTCGAAGTGATGGGCGCCGAAGTGGTGGTCGAAGGCGGTCCGGCCGGTGCGGACCGTATGGCCGAGCGCGGCGAAGGACTCGTAGAAGGGACCCCCGTAGAGAAGGGCCAGGGGGCGCAGGGAGCCCGGGGCGTCGGTGCGCAGCAGGGCGCCCGAGGGGGTGAGGCGGTGGCCGTCGGGGGTGCCGGTGACGACGCCGAGCATGGTGAGGTAGCGCAGCAGTCGGGTGAGGCTGCCCGGGTCGGTGCCGGTCCGCCGCGCGAGCGGCCCGGCGGCGACGGCGGTCTCCGTGCTCATCGCGTCGGGGATGCCGAGCTGGGCGAAGGTGGCCAGGGCCTGGGTCGTCCAGGCCCCGGTCAGCAGGTGCAGGAGCGTTTCCGCCGGGGGCTGCGGGGCCGGTGATGCCGCCGTCCCCTGCTCGGCGCCGAGGTGGCCGGTGAGCACCTCCCGGTGGTCGCCGGGAGCGTACAGCTCCACCCGCCGGTACCCCGACTTCGCGTCGTCGGGGGCGGTGAAGTAGAACACCGTGCCGTCCTCGTGCGGGTTGTAGCCGCCGCCGTCCGGGCGCGCGCCCCGACGGGCGAGGATCGCGCAGATCCCGCGCAGCACCAGCGGATCCGGCCGCCCCACCTCGAACGCCACATGCGCCTCGTGCTCCTCGGCGCGCTCCCGCTCGGCGATGGCCGCGACGCCGTCCGGCGCGCACTCGGCGTCCACCGCCAGCAGAAACACCTCGACCGTACGGTGCCCGCCGTGCGGTCCGGGGACCGGTGGGCGCAGGATCCGGACGTCCAGCCCGGCGGCGTCGAGCCGGTGGCGCACGGCGAGCCGATCGCGGACGACGACGCTGGGTACCGGGGGAGTCGCCGGGTCCACGGCCAGTCCGCAGGCGGCCAGTCGGGCGTGGAGCGCGGGCAGGTCGGGCGGGAAGACCAGCAGGCCGGCGTGCGAGAAGCGGCAGTGGTCCACCAGCGCCCTCGTCTCCGCACCGTCGAGGCCGGGCAGGAGCAAGGGGAGCAGGGTGGCGGTGTCCTGCGCCCGGACGAACTCGGCTGCCGCGCGCAGGCGGGCCGGGTCGCCGGGGGCGGTCGTCGACGGTGTCGTGGTGGGCGTCATCGCAGTGGCGTCCTCGGATTTCAGGGGGGAGGGGGTGCGGAGAGGAAGGGCGGGGGTGGATCTCAGATGCCGACGTACTGCTCGGCGAACCAGTCCTGTTCCGCGCGCGACGTGCGCAGGGTGTCCAAGCAGGGACGTTTCTGGAGCGGCTCGTGGTACGGCGAGGTCTCGGCCCGGCCCGGAGGGTGGGGAAGGTCGTGCAGCAGACGGGTCATCCACTGGGAGAATCGTTGCGCCTGACGGACATGGGTGAGACAGCGCGCCGAGTAGCCGTCCAGTTCCTCGGTGGAGCCGCGCCTCAGCGCCGCGATCAGCGCGTCGGCGAGGAGTTCCGCCTCCAGCACCGCGAGATTGGCGCCCTTGGCGGCGGACGGGCTGAGCAGACTGGCGGCGTCGCCCGCGAGGAGGAGGGAGCCGTGGCGCAGGGGCTCCAGCACATCGGACTCCAGGTCGATCACCATGCGCTGGAGGAAACGGCCCCGGTGCAGCGGACCGTGCTCGGCGGCGCGCATCCGCAGGTCCAGCTCGCCCCAGATCCATGCGTCGGACCCGTGGTCGACGGGCGTGCCCCGGGCGCACTGGAGGTAGTACCGGGTGACCTCGGCGGTCCGCGGCATGTGCCCGGCGAATCCCCTCGCGTGCACCGCGTAGCCGATCGCGTCGAGGCTCGGGGGCGCCTCGGCGAGCAGCCCGAGCCAGGAGACCCCGAGGTCGAGGTGGTGGCGCCGGACCGTGCCCGGCGGGAGCGAGCGGCGGGCCGCGCCATGGCGGCCGTCGCATCCGGCGATGTACCGGCCCTGCCAGCGGCCGGGGCGGCCGTCCTCGGCCCGGACCGTCACGGAGGGCCGGGTGCGGCCGGCGTCGGCGTCGGTCACGGCGAGGGCCTCCGCCGCGAAGCGGATCCGGCCGCCCGCCTTCTCGTACCGCGCCAGCAGATCGGCCACCAGGTACTGCTGCGGGTAGAGGGTGTGCCGCTCGCCCCGGCCGAGGCTGCCGTAGTCGAGCCGGAACCGGCCGCCGTCGGTGCGGAATTCGCAGGTGCTGTGCTCCTTGCCGTGCCGCCGGAGTCCGTCGGCGAGGCCGTGGCGGTCCAGGATGCGCACGGTGTTCGCGGCGAGGAAACCGGCCCGTGCCCGGGTCCGCAGCTCCGCGCGAGCGGCCCGCTCCAGGACCACGCAGTCGATTCCGGCCGCCCGGAGGATATTGCCCAGCACCAGCCCCGCCGGGCCCGCCCCAAGGATGATCACCTCTGCCGTGCCCTGCACGGCGCCCGCTCTCTGACTGTCCATCACAGCAGCGGATCGTATGCTTCAAAAGATCGCTGAATGCGCCAGGTTCACCCGTACGGTGGTAAAAGGGAGTTAAGGGAGCTTCTCGCTTGCCGGGGGATGGGGCGCTGGGCTAGGGCGTGTCTTCAATTGATCTTGCGTGGTGGATCATGGTCGGGTGATACGTCGTCATGAGCTGTCTGATGAGGAGTGGGAGTTCCTCCGTC